>JAOUDZ010000179.1 GCA_029858965.1 Cyclobacteriaceae bacterium | reverse complement strand
ACCCTGACGAGGTGCTTAGCTATGAAAAACAAATTGCTGCGTTGACACCCAAAGACGTAAAAGACGCTGCAATAAAATATCTTACAATGAAGAATTATGTCCAAATAGTCTTGAATCCAGAGAATTGATTTTTGAATTATGAATTTTAGGAAAGCCTCTGCAAGAATCTGCAGGGGCTTTTTTGTTAAAGCCTTCCTGCGGACGAAAAAACAATTACCGCTGTACCACTCATCATCGGATTTCTCTTAATATGAATTCACATCATCAGTATGCTTCCCGGAATCGCTGATCGTCAAGCATATCCGTGTTGTCTGTAACTTTAGTCACAAAGATCAGGTGATTGTAATCATTTGCAACCCTGAGCACTGTCATGGTTTAGGGTAAAAAAGTAGCGCACCTTTATTGCGCTAAACCCAGCAAGTCATGAAAAAAAATCTAATTATTATCGGTGCCGGCACAGCGGGAACAATGATGGCCAACAAACTCAACCGCAGGTTGGACACAGGCCAATGGCAAATCACCATTATCGATCGCGACAATACACATTATTACCAACCCGGGTTTTTGTTCATCCCATTTGGTATTTATCAGCCTAAAGATGTAGTGAAAACCAGAACAGAATTTCTCCCGGAAGATGTGACCTTCCTAACGGATGAGGTAGAACAAATCGAAGGGGAACTCAATCAACTTCGGCTAAAGAGTGGCGACGTACTAGACTATGACATATTGATTATCGCTACGGGTGCTGAAATTGCACCACAAGAAACCCCTGGGCTGAAGGAGGAATTATGGTACAAGGACATTTTTGACTTTTACACCTATGAAGGGGCTGTAAAGCTTGCGCAAAAGCTGAAAGACTGGAAAGGGGGGAGACTGGTAATCAATCTGGCTGAGACGCAGATCAAATGCCCCGTCGCGCCCTTAGAATTTACGTTTCTGGCTGATGCGTATTTTACGGATAAAGGAATGCGCCACCTGGTTGATATTAAATATGTTACGCCACTCTCCGGAGCTTTCACCAAGCCTAAAGCAACCCAAATGCTGAACGGTTTAATGGAGGAAAAGGAAATAGAAGTCGTCCCTGACTTTTATCTAGCCAGTGTTGACAATGAGAAAAAGGTTATTGTGTCGTATGATGAAAAAGAAGTGCCATTCGATTTACTTATCACGATACCGGTTAACAAGGGAGACATGATGATTGAGAAAAGTGGAATCGGCGATGAAGACGGGTTAAACTTCGTCCCAACGGACAAGTTCAGTCTGCAGTCTAAGAAATTCAAGAATGTATTTGTCATCGGAGATACGACGAATATCCCTGCATCTAAGGCAGGGTCTGTCGCTCACTTTGAAGCAGAAATTCTTACTGAGAACATTCAGAGTTTCATCAACAATAAGCCTTTGAAAGCAACCTTCGATGGGCATGCCAATTGTTTCATTGAAACCGGTCACGGTAAAGCAGCACTGATTGATTTCAATTACGACACGGAACCACTGCCCGGCAAATTCCCGTTACCAGCGATTGGCCCGATGGACTTGTTGAAAGCCACGCGCGCTAATCACGTTGGCAAACTTGCTTTTAAATGGGTGTACTGGCACATGTTGCTCACCGGCAAGAAATTACCAGTAACAACACATATGTCAATGACTGGGAAAATTAAAGAAGAAAATAAAGAGACCTCATTAGTTTAACATCTAAAACAAATATTATGGAAACCGCAATCACAAATCAAGCACTAGCAACCAATACTGAAGGGTATCTACTGGATTATACGCAATGGACACCCGATTGGGGAATCGAAGTCGCGCGCATGTATGTCATAGAATTAACTGACAAACATTGGGAGATATTAGAATGGCTACGTCAGAAGCAGGCAGAAGGCGTTGCTCTGTCGATCCGTAAAGTGGGGAACTCGGGCATAACTGACATAAAGCAATTCTATCGCCTGTTTCCCGGTGGTCCGCTGAAAATTTCCAGTAAAATCGCCGGCATCCCAAAACCGGTAAGCTGCATTTGAATTATTTATTCACAATAAAATTTGAGCCATGATTGACGTATTAGAAAATACAACAACCGCGAGCAAACCCGCTCTCGTGATGAAAGAAAAGAAAGTAAAAAAAGTACTCATCATCTGCTCCAAAGGAAAACTGGAGGATGTGTATGCCGCCTTGGTAATGGCGAATGGCGCATTAATGGAGGGCATTGAGGCCAAAATGTTTTTTACATTTTTTGGACTAGAAGCGATAACGAAAAAGAATGCAGACCACCTGCACACCGCCACAGTAGGTAATCCGGCTTTCATGCCTGGAATGCCAACCGTTGTGGCCGGCCTACCCGGTTTTGAAGCATTTGCATCTTATATGATGAAAAAGGAAATGGACAAGCTGGACATTCCCCATGTTACAGAGTTTATTGAAATGATCGACGCAGCGGGTGGAGAGATTTATGCGTGCAAGCTGGCTGCCGATATGTTCCACCTGAAAAAAGAAGATTTTCTACCTGAAGTAAAAGACATAATTACTGTTGGAGACATGTACGCACTGGCTGATGGGGAAGGCACCCAAATTGTATTTGTCTGACAAAAGGGTGCTTATTAGCAGGCCGTCCTGATGTGATCAGGACGGCCAATTTATGCTGTCGCTGTCTGCATGACCTTCGACCTGCATAGGAGCCTGACCGCTCAGTAGATTTCCAGCAAAATTTATGCATAATTGCTGGAGACCTCTTCTATTCTTGTTTATCTTTAACCATAATAGGGCTTGCACGCTCGACAACCAAACCACTATGAAAATGGCTAGGAAAATTCTCATCATCACGGGCGATGCTGGAGAAAGTTTTGAAATTCTCTATGCTACACAACGATTAAAGGAGGCAGGATTCATTCCGGTTATTGCTGCTCCCACTGTAAAAGCGATGAACCTCGTGATGCATGATTTTGAACCAGGATGGGACACCTACGTGGAAAGAAAAGGGTATATGGTTGAATCTGATATCGCTTTTGATGAAGTAACTGTCTCTGACTACGAGGCAGTGCTGATACCTGGTGGCAGAGCGCCAGAGTATTTGCGCAATGACACACGGGTGATTCAAATCGTGAAGGAATTTGGGAATAACGATAAATACATCTTTGCCATTTGCCATGGTGTGCAGATATTGGTCACTGCGGGGTTAGTGGATCAAAAAAAGATTGCCTGCTATGAACATGTAAAATTTGAGGTAGAATCATGCGGTGGTGAGTATATCACACCTGATCAAGCAGTAAGGGATGGCAGGATTGTTACCGGCAAAACCTGGCAGTCACATCCCGAATTTTATAAGATAGTTTTTTCCTGCCTGGAAGAAATAGCGGTACTCCAATAAACGCTGTGACCCGCTTCGCTATACAATGATCTATAAGGGATATAGTCAGGAGCAACTTGACCTGCAGTACAATAACCGGCATCATGTCCCCGATTTTGAAAGACACCTGACCTACTGGGATGACCTTAGCAGGCAGGCTGAAAAAAAGCACCCTAACATAAAAGAGATTCACTACGGAACCAAATCCCTCGAAACGCTGGATGTGTTTCCCTCGGATCGCCCGAATTCAAAAACCCTGATCTTTATCCACGGAGGATATTGGCGGACTTTTGACAAATCATCATTCTATTTCGTTGCTGATGCATTCGCAAGCTATGGTGTCACAACCGTTCTGGTCAATTATCCATTGGCACCCGCTGCTTCCATGGACCAAATAGTAACATCATGCCGCAAGGCACTGCAATTTATTCATAGAAATCTCGTCGCCTACAACGGTGATCCTGTGAAAATTTACGTAGTCGGTCACAGTGCCGGGGGCCATCTCGCAGCGATGTTAGCTTCTTTAAATGTGCAACCTCTTTATGAAGACTTGGTACAAGGCGTATGTGCCCTTAGCGGCTTGTTCAACTTGATTCCTATCCACCTTTCCAACTTAAATGAGTCTTTGCGATTGGACAAGGATACAGCCAGAAGAAACAGCCCAACGCAATTACTTCCATTGAAAAAATGTGCGGTATTACTCGCTGTAGGAGCGGAGGAAACAGCGGAATTTAAAGCACAGAGTCAGGAATTATTTACCCAATGGCGACGCGAACTAAAGTCGATACAACATCTGGTGCTGCCAGGACTAAATCATTTTTCCATTCTTGGCTCATTGTGCGATTCGACATCTCCCTTGCATCACGCAGTATGTACCATGATGAAAATTTAATGCCGGTGGATTCACCGTGTTGGTTTCTGCCAAAGAAGTGAAAATGCCGACCGCGGTACGCTTTGGCTGGGACAATGTGTCCATACCAAACCTCTTTAGCGTGGACGGACTGCCTGTTTCCAGCTACCATGCGGACAATTGGACAGACGTGCCCTAGCGATCGAAACGGTACTTGCTGATTTTCTACCCGGGCGAAATGGTCGATCCGGATGCATATGCCCCTTATGCCGAAAGATTACCGACAAAGGGCATAAGGTGATGCTGATAAAAATGCCATGGCGCCTTGCCACAAGAGGTTATCGCAAGCCAATTAAAATGGACGTATTTGCTAGACACCTCAAAACAATACATTCTGGCAGGACACTCACAGGGCGCAAAAATGGCTTGTCAATTTGTCTATGGAGAACCCCTACTTGATCGATACACACATGCTGCTGGGCACGTACCCACCCCAGGGACCTTGACCTTTCAGCAATGATGATACCGGTCACAAAAAAATATGTGGGTATTTGGATGGGGTGGCGGCATTGAAGGATTCTAACATGCTCGAATTCAAAAAATGACCCTGAGGTTATCGGCGAAAAACTTTCAACCGGTTATCGTGACTGCCAGCACACCAGGACGGTTCGTGATGCGTCTGTCACCCCGCTGCCAGTCGATCGGCGCCTAAAATGATTCAGTTTACGCACGATCCGGCCTCCACAGAAAAGGTGAAAAGCCTGTATTAATTATTTTCTATCATCCCTATATTTGCGCACTTATAAACCAGGACAAAATGATCGTATTAAAATTTGGAGGAACATCAGTGGGAAAACCAGAGCGAATGAAAAAGATTGCAGATCTTGTTCTAAATACACCGGGGAAAAAGATCGTAGTACTTTCAGCGCTATCCGGCACTACAAATAGCCTGGTGGCGATAGGTGATCATCTGATAGCTGGTCAGCATGCGAAAGCTGAAGAAGAAATTGCAAGGCTTGAAAAGCACTATCAGGCATTCATAAAAGAATTGTATACGG
>JAOUDZ010000075.1 GCA_029858965.1 Cyclobacteriaceae bacterium | reverse complement strand
AACTTTTCTGTAATTGCCACAATGAATACAGCAGACAGAAGCTTGGCTGTTGTAGACTTTGCACTAAGAAGACGCTTTGCCTGGTACACACTCAAACCCACAGCAATAAAGTCGAAACAGTTTTTTAATGAAGACTTTAGCAGAATTCAAGAAATATTTGACTGGTATGCCTCAAGCACTGAATTAAACTTACAACCTGGACAAGGGTACTTTATTGCTGACTCCGAAGACGAAATGATGAATCGTATTCGTTATGAAATATTCCCTTTGATTAAAGAATATCTTCAAGAAGGACTATTGCGAAATGCTAAAGAAGAGTTCAATAACTATTTCTCGACAAGAATAAATCTATCTCTTTTCGAATGACAAAGCCATTAGATGTTTTTTGTGAAATCCCTTGCTTAACTGAACAATCAAAACAGTTAGGTGGGATTGCTTTGCAAAAAAAATGGTTCAAATCAGCAGACAAAAGAATTATTGGCCAATACCTTCAGAAATTTATTGACTACAACTCTGAGCAATTTAAATTTCTTGGTGTTCAACCTTATATAATAGGGTCAGACCAAAGCACAGCTTTAACTTTCCGTTCATCAGGTTTCATTGGTTCTATTCCGTTGAGAGCTTCTGACACGGGAAAGCAAATCGGTGATTTTGTAGTTATGCCCAGGTTTACCGGGCGTGATAGATTTGAGGACTACATCGAAATTCTAAACCTACTAGGAACTGAAATTAGTCCAGAGGTTATTGATAGTTTACCATTAGCCTCAGGTAAGAATTTTAGACCGCCATTGTATTTAGAGGCTGTTAAATTCATAGCAGCTCTTGAGAAGCTGACAATGAGGCAATGGAGAAAGTTTGACAATATTGAAAAGGTTTCAAGTCAGCCATCTGGTCAAATTAATTGGACAAAATACATTAACAACGGATACAAAGTTGAGAACAGGTTAAGATTTCCGGTAAGAACAAATATTTTGAGTGAGTTTCATACTGAATATTCTGAAATCAGATATGTCTTTGATATTTGTAAAACTGAACTATTTTCAGCAAATACACCACAAAGAATTAAGAGTACATTAAGAAACAAATTGAGTTTCCTTGAAGAACGTTTGTATCATCATAAACCAAAAGCAACTAACAAAATCATAATCCGGTTTTCCGACAGTCCCAATGTCAAATCCTGCAAGGAACAAGCCAATAGAATTTTAAACTTTAACCTTGTAGACAGTACCGCTTGGCGTGTTGACTTCTCAGATGTATTCGAAAAATTCATTCAACATATTTTTAAGGAGGCTGCAAAAGAAACTGGCGCAAGACTTTACTCAAATTTTAAGTTTCATTCTAGGACTTCAAAACATTACTCCTGGGAACTAAAACATATTGAGCCGGACGCAATTTTTCAAAAAGAGAATGTTTTGGTTTTTATTGACGCCAAATACAAATCTAATTTATACAACAAGTTTGACCAAAGTGAAGTACTGAAAGAAGACCACAGACACGACTTACATCAAATAATGGCTTACTCATCATTCAGTAAGACAGATTTTAAATTTGGTTTTCTCTGCTACCCATCGGACCAAATCGAAATAAAAAGCATTCAGTATAAAAATGGTATAAACGAAGCGTCAAATACGATATTGATTTTAGGAGTCCCATTAAAAAAAGACAGCATTATCGAAACAAAACGACTTTTGACAAATGAACTTAACGATATTGAAAAAAGAACAACGACCCGGTAACACGCGGTATAGTTAATTGCCGGTGTAGTAAGTATTCGAGCGGCACGGCTCGTATCAAAAGTAGTTGTAACTTGATATGAAAGTGCTTCGAAATCGGCAACTAACCATACTGCCAAACGTTAGCGGTAATGGATCCAAACAATTTAAGAATCATGAGTAACAAATCATTATTCCCTAGAACACACCTTTGGCTCATCTTGCCATTCGTGATTACCATCAGTGGATTCATCTTCTATTGAATGAGTTTCAATAACTCGCCTTTTCGGCATCATGTTCATGGCCTTTCTGCTACTGCATGGTACTTACTAGTAATACTTCAGCCGTACTTGTATCAGCAAAATAAGATGCAGCTACATCGAAAGGTGGGATTTCTTGGTTTATTCTTGGCAGGTGCGTTGGTGTTTTCGGGACTCCAAAATATTCCCTTTACTAACAAGTGGGGCGCCAATTGAAATGGCCAATGGGATCATATATTTAAGTTTTCTCCAACTGACTGGGTTTTCTTTCTCCGTGTTTATGGCCATTCAATTTGCCAAAAATACGCGAGTGCATGGAAGGTGGCTTGTAACAACTGTTTTTTGGCCAATGCTACCAGCTCTTGTAAGAATAATTTTAGCAGTAATTCCAAAAGCATCAGGTTTTGTAATTACAGAAAGTTTTACGGTGGCCATGCATCTTTCGCATATGCTTATACTTTTGGTTCTTATAGCTATCATGATTGATGACTACAGGAAAGAGAAAAAAGTATATTTCAGCTATATATTTCTATCTGTGGTATTAATCATAATGTCTTTAACTTATACTTACATGAGTAGAGCACCATGGTGGGGGGATTTCTTGCAAGAATTGTTAAAGCAATAGTAGTCAATTTACAAAAACGATAAGGAAGTATTCTTTAACCTAGATAACATTTAACAAATGAATGCGGTGGATGTGTAGTTGAAAAGTAGCGGAGACTTCAGGACAGCAACTGGGTAAAATCAAAAACATAAAGTACGGGGTAACATCGACCTCAAATTATGGATACGAGTCGGACTACGATCATGCTATGATGATTGAAGTTCCAGACGAAGAAATAATCAGAGAACAAGTTGGATTTGACTTTAAAGATCTTTTGTTTAAGGACTACGTGATAGTTATTTACAAACTAAAGTGAACAAACGCCAATAAGGTGCATAATCCATGGCGTGGATACTCGAAAGTGAAAGATTTTACAACTAACTTAGTTCTCGCAACTGGGATAATAACGTGGCCCTAAACACGTCACGGCTTATGCACTAACGTTGTGTGCAATGCAAAAATTACAATTCCATGAGAAAGCATTTCTATTTATTGGGTTGCCTGATTATAGTTTCATGTAATTCCCTTGAAAAAATAACTAAACAAAACAAGCAGAATGTAGAGCACACAACACAATTACACTTCAGCTCTCTCCTTGTATATGAAGCAGTAAGAAATATAGGAAAAACAAGAATGGATAATGAATAAACTTAAACAGGTGCTTTCTGAGAGCTTTCAAATTTGTATTGGCATACTGTTGGCTAGTATAGGATTAAAGGCATTTTTACTTCCAAATGGATTTTTAGACGGAGGAGCGACGGGAATAGCAATTCTAATAAGTCAGCTCTTTGAATTAAATATTTCGATCGTTCTATTAATCGTGAGTATTCCATTTTTGCTCATCGGATGGAATACCTTGAACAAAAAAATTGTTCTAAAATCTTTTTTGTCAATTACTGCCTTGGCAATTTTTATTCATTTCGAAAATTTCACTTCGGTCACTAATGACAAGCTTCTCATTTCAATTTTCGGTGGTTTATTTCTTGGAGCGGGAATTGGAATAACCATTAAAAATGGAGCTGTATTGGATGGGTCTGAGATACTGGGGATTTTCATTAACAAGCGTTTTGGAATCAGTATTGGCAAAGTGATACTCCTTTTCAATATTGTTCTTTTTTCAATTACTGCATTCTTATTATCGATAGAAGTTTCTATGTATTCAATATTGACTTTCCTTATTACGGCAAAGGTGATTGACTTAATGATCGAAGGATTTGAGGATTATGTTGGTCTTATGATCGTCTCCGAAAAACCCAATGAAATTGAAACAGGACTGATCAAAGAAA
The DNA here is from genome assembly GCA_029858965.1 of Cyclobacteriaceae bacterium. Taxonomy (GTDB): domain Bacteria; phylum Bacteroidota; class Bacteroidia; order Cytophagales; family Cyclobacteriaceae; genus Chryseolinea. Next base: position 17,308 of record JAOUDZ010000075.1, on the reverse strand, counting down.
TAGGCGTAGGAATCACAATCTATAAAGGATCAAAGGGTTTTGGTCAAAGAGGGCAAAAAGTGCATGATGAAATTATTCATACAGTAATTAATCGAATTGACATAAATAGAACGTACCGTTTAATAGAACAATTAGACGAAAAAGCATTCATCATTGAATTTGATATAAACAATGTAAAAGGTGGGATTCTCAAAAAATACCTGAGTACATAAAATGAGAAATACTATCTCCAAAAAGCCCTTCCATGAAAAACCACTCACCTCTCTCAATTCTTCAAGACTTAGTCAGCCGTCCTTTGTTCGCAATTTCTTGTTGATTTTCTTTCATATGCGGGTTTCAAAATCCAGAGCGGTTTGTCAAGGGTGAAAACATAATGAGCCCCTGGCGAATGAAGGGTTCATTCACCTTGCCCTTGACAAGCTGTTTGTGCATGGAACGTTAGCGGATTTGCTTAGGTGGCAGTTTAAACTTGAGCTATTTTGGAACTCTAATCACCATCAATTCGATTGATGACAATCGTCATTTTATTTCTTTAGATAGTTACTTTATTTTACGAACCATGAAAGCAGAAATAGATTATAGCATGGAAAAACAACATGCACAAAAAATGGTTGCCCAACCTGCATGGCAGCGGATAATATTACTTATTATTCTTGGTTACGAAGCGGCCGGTTGTTTTCTTGGCGGCACTCTTCTCGTTTTGGCACCAGATGGCAGATATTTGGACATGCCCGTTGACTTGATGCGTGGAGTCTTTCGTGATTTCCTGATTCCGGGTATCATTCTCTTCGGATTGGGAATCCTTAACACATTTGCTTTTGTTTCTGTGCTTCGCAGAACCGGTTTAGACTGGTTTATGGCAGGTCTCGCTTTGGGCGGACTGTTAATCTGGTTCGTTGTTGAAATTATCATTCTGCAGGAACTACACTGGCTTCATGCCATGTGGGGACTTCCGGTTTTATTAGGATGGTTGGTGACTATCCCGCTGATTGCTTTGCGGCATGATACATTGATGATGCGAAAATTCTTGCTGGCCTGTGGAATCCTCTCTTCACTATGGTATGTTGGCATTAATATATTCGTGCCGACTCAATACGCAGGGTACAGTGCTCTCACGCTGACAGTGAGTGAACTGTCGGCCATTGGTGCTCCTACAAGAATAATTTGGGTGCTGCTTGCCATACTGTATCTTTTGCTTTTGATGGCGTTTGGATGGGGCGTATTAAAATCATCCGCAGGCGACCGTCAATTGCGTATTGCGGGTAGTTTAATCATTGCTTATTGTATCATGAACTTCTATTGGCCACCGATGCACCAGCGGGAAGTCATAGCAGCGGGCGGAGGTTCGCTGACTGATACCTTGCATATTGTTTGGGCGATGATGACGCTTCTCTTCAACATGCTCTTGATGGGGTTTGGTGCAGCGGCCTTAAGAAAGCGGTTTCGCCTCTATACCATCGCGACCTGGGTAGTCTTTATAGTATTCGGTGTTTTGACCTTTACAGAATCTCCCGGCATCGAAGCAAATCAGCCCACACCTCATTTAGGGATTTGGGAACGCATAAACATGGGGGCCTTTCTACTTTGGATAATTGTGTTTGCAATTGCTCTCTTAAACAAAAGAAATCAAAAAGAAATTAATTAGAAATGAATCTATATGCAAATGCATATCTTGATTATCGTTTTAATCTTCGCTATGGGTTTGTTGTATTGGTTCCCGCTACGTAAGTGGTTTTTGAGTTGGGGAACAAGTCCCCAAGAACTCTCGCGACAACTTGCCCCTGGATTTGCGTTCGCACAAGACTTTTCCTCACTGACTTCTTCGGGATTATGTTTCGACGCTTGGACACGCTTTGGCTGTAAGTACTAAAATAAACTATGACGTGGTAAGTCAACCTGGACTGACATCAATTTCGTTTGGACTATTTTTTTCGATAGGCGTAAATGGTCATCACAACACCTGCTATAAAAAAGGGAACACACAAAGCCTGCGCCATACCGAATGTTGATCCGTCTATAAGGGGAACCCGATTTTCTTTCAGGTAATCATAGGCGAACCGCAAACTCCACAGTACAACAAAGAAGTAACCAGCAATTCTTCCTGGCGCAATTGTCATGCTGCGTTTTTTCCAGTACCAGAATAAGAATACAAAAAGAAACAGGCAGGAAATGGATTCATACAGTTGCACAGGATGCCTGGCAAGGCCAATGGTCATTATCCGGGCAGTATAGATATCCTTTTCCACGAAGATGGTATAGTGCAAAGGTTCAGTTCCCGGTTCGTAAACAAATTTAGCGGCATCGAATAGATATGTTTTTACATCACCCAGCAGAAATTCATTGACGATTTGTTCGGTAGCACCGGGCTTGAAAAACAAGTAGAGAATAATCGGCCTGTGGCCTGTAGTGTCTGAATGCCTTCCTTTATCTTTTTTGACGCTGACGAAGTCCAGCGGGTTTTTCCCGCCCGGATTTCGCATGATGCAGCAGGGAAGTTTGACAAGACCGTCCGTAACGGGTCTTATAAACACAGTGCCTGCAGGAGAATTGGTGAGCTTACCAACTGGTTCTGCGTTAAAGAAACTCCCTGCCAATACAAAGGCGATCATGAGTGGAATGATAATGGCGACACTGTCCAATAGCTCCAGAAATCCTAGTCCGGATTTTTTCCTGAGGCGATAAAGCCAGAGGGCCAACAAAATGCCGATGACCGCGCCATGACTTGAAAGTCCCTGAAGCCCTGTAAAATGAAAAGCAGGGTGGAATTCAAAGGGAAGTAAGATTTCTATAGGGTTTGACCCAATTAAATCGCGTTCGTAAAAAATTACATGACCAAGTCTGGCACCTATTACGCTCAAAGCAACAAGGTACAGAATAATCGTATCGGCTTCTTTTATGGTTTTATCTTTCTTATTAAGAATGGTTAAAAGTATTTGCCGGCTGAGTAAAAACCCTGCTACGAAAAGTACCCCGTACCATCGCATCGCAAATGTACCAATAGAAAAAATTGAAGGACTTACGTTCCAGATAATGTAGCTTATCATAGTTTCATAAAAAAAATCCATGTGCCGCGCCAAGGCAATATAAATACTCCTGGTCAAAAGCCTTGAAATACTTCAGTAAAAAAATGGATGACATAAATACATGTGCAGTTTTATTGTCATCTTTAGAACAGGGCTTGATCCAACTATTTTCTTTTATCATATTGCTGGTCCGGATCGCAGAAAATCGCCTTTTGAATTGTCCATCCATTTTAACAGTATTTAATGTATGAGCTTCGATGACGCAGGAATGAAATTATCAATGAGTGATCAGACGGCTATTATTACCGGAGCCGCTTCCGGTTTGGGATTAGCGATCGCCAGCAAGTTATCTGCCCATGGCGTAAAGCTGGCATTGCTTGACAAAAATATTGAAAGTTTGAGTCCTAAAGGAAACATCAGCGGTGTCCGCTATGCAACAGACGTTACCCGGGAGGATGAAGTGAAGGAGACAATTGATAAAATCGGCAATGCGTTTGGTCGAATTGATATTCTAATAAACAGTGCTGGGATTGCCGGTCTGACTAACATGAAAAGTCATGAGACAGAAACTGACAACGTTCGGCTGGTTTTTGATGTGAATTTTATGGGCTCCTATTTTACATCCAAGTACACATTGCCCTGGATGCTTAAGAATAAGTATGGACGTATATTGCACATTGCTTCCATAGCGGGCAAAGAAGGGAATGCCGGCATGCTTGCATACTCCGCATCAAAGGCCGCAGTAATTGGCATGACAAAGGTTCAGGGGAAAGAATATGCTGAAACCGGGATCACAGTAAATGCACTTGCCCCTGCTGTTATCAAAACCGCTATGGTCGAAGCTATGCCGGAAGAACAGGTCAATTATATGACCGCCAAGATCCCGATGAAGCGCTGCGGTACACTGGAGGAGGCAACCAATCTGGCACTCTATATTGTGTCACCGATGAACAGTTTTACCACAGGTTTCACTTTTGACCTCAGCGGAGGAAGGGCCACCTATTGATTATTCGGAACAATGGCAAAAGAATTCCCAAATTGATAACTCTATGAACCCAAAAGAAATTTCTATCGGCGTTGTAGGTTTAGGCCTGATGGGCTCCAGCATCACCACGTGTTTGCTGATGGCCGGCCACCCGGTAATTGCAATAGCACCGGTTGAAAGTGATCTTCAATTTGCTGAAAAGCGTATCAAAGACCATTTGGTGATGGCCAGGCATGAAGGCCTCGTTAAACATACACCAGGGTTCTATTTAAAGAACCTTACGATCACCGGAGATTACGCCAGCCTCGCAAATTGTGCATTGGTGATTGAATGTACCCTCGAAGACCTGGCGATCAAGAAATCAGTCTTCAAAAAGATTGAAGCTGTTATAAAACCCGATGCTTTGTTAACCAGCAATACGTCAGCTATTCCTATCACGGTATTGCAGAAGGAAACGCAATACCCAAAACGCTTTTTTGGGTTGCATTGGATGGAGCCGTCCCATACAACGCGCTTTTTGGAAATCATCTGTGGAGATTTAAGTGATGTCGCCGGAGGAGAATACTTGTACCAGCTTTCTCAGGGTTGGGGCAAAGAGCCTATACTATTGCGTAAAGACATCAGGGGTTTTATTACAAACCGTTTAATGTACGCCATGTACAGAGAGGCTTTTTATTTGGTTGAAAATGAATTTGCTACGATAGAAGATATTGACAGGGCCTGCAGAACTGTTCCCGGGTATTGGATGACATTTTGTGGACTATTTCGATGGATGGATCTGACAGGTGTGCCAGCCTACCACGCTGTTATGAAAGACCTGTTCCCCACATTGTGCAATTCCACAGAAGTCCCAAAACTGATAGATGACATCGTAAAAGCAGGCGGGAAAGGCGTTGCTAATGCACAGGGTTTTCACGACTACACACCTGAGGAGGCCAGTCTCTGGGCGGAGACCTACAAAGCGTTCAGTTATGATATACGAAAACTGGCTTCGAAATATCCAGCTGACGTAGTGAAAAAGAAAATTAAAAAGCCGAAGAAATAATTCATTTCAACGCATCAGCGCTTGCAGTATGCGAAAATTCTCATCCCCGGCCAAGTTGTTGTTGACGGGTTCTTTACCATGATAAACATCCAGACACCACCGTGCAATTTCGTTTTCAGGCTGTTCTGCTGCCCATGCGGACAATAGTTTTTCAGCTTCATCTTTGCGATCAATTTTATTTAAAGCCAGGGCAGTGACCAGGTTATTTGAATTACTTGCACTGCGCTTATCGTCGATAACGGCATTCCACTTATTCATCGCCAGTTGCGGACTGTCAGTACCCTCAAGGCAAATTCCTTCCAGGTAATTCTCCAGCCTTGTGTCAATGTCAGCATCATAGGGTTTTCCCACACCCAGATTGGCTGGCCAGCGATGCGCCGCCTGGATCGATTTGATTGCTGCTTTGTATTTTTTAGATTGAAGCTGCTGCACGGCCTGCATCAGCCAGGCTTCGCGGTATAATAGCCGCCCGTCAGTTGCGCCTTCATAGGGGAGGATAGAAATTTTGTTCAGCAAATCACTGCATTGCTTGTATTGCTTATTCAACAGCAAAGTTTTGGCCAGTAACATACCGATCCGGAAGTCCTGCGGGAAACGCGCACTATATTGTTTTGCAATGGCCAATGCTTCTGCGTAATCGTTCGCTTCGATAGCATGGTCAACCAATAATTTACCATAGCGCCATTCTTTCGGATTAAGTTCAGCTGCCTTCTTAACATCACTTGCATAGTTTCCATCTTTCATCAATGAAGCCCGCGCCGCGTAAAACGGGGAAAATTCAGGATTCCCACAAAGCGTAAACAACGTTCTGGCCCGCGCCAGATTGTTACGGCTCCAGTAGATAAGGCCTAAGTAATATTTCGGCTTCCAGTCATTTGATTCACGAATTACCCATTCGAGTATTTCTGCGGTTTTGCTGCGAAAAGGGAATACCAATTCAGCAGAAAGCATATTCCCTTTTTGGATAAACGATATGGCATCGCTTTCCTTCAATTTACTTTTCAGATATGCCATCCAATAGTATACCTCAGGATTTGGCGGCGCAAGGCTCAATACTTCAAGGCTTTCGTTCAACAACCCCAGGGATAGATACCAATCCGCCAATTGAAGATACGTTTCGTGAGGAAGCTCGTTTCGGATCAGCGACGTAAACGCATTTCTGGTGGCTTCCGTTGGCATCCAACGATATGCTTCATATTGAATGAAATGATTTAATGGATTCAATGTATGTAAGGTGGCCAGTGAAGCTTCTGCCTTTTCTTTTTCGTTTGTGATCCGGTAAACCAGTGAAAGCAGCTGATGCGCATCCAGGTTGTTTGCATTTACTTCAAGGCTTCGCTTTGCATAATGAATGGCGTTGACAAAATCATTCTCTCTCATATAGATCTTACTCAATTCTGTATACGCGGGGCCCCGGAATTCCACAGAAAGAGATGCTATATCAAATCCATCTTTAGCATCAATAGTATTTCCAAGCGCAATATTGGTCATGCCGTAATAGAAGTTGGTGGCAGGATCATAGGTATCTATGCGCAAGGCATGCAAGGCGTAATCCAATGATTCTTGATACGCCATATTCTGGTACATCAGCATCGACATCTCTGCCAGGGCAGGTAGATAGTTTGGATCTTTGGTAAGACAGCTTTTTAAGTTTTCTTCGGCTTGTACAAAGTATCGCTGCCGAATATTTTCCTTGCCCTGCATGTACAAACCATAAACCGAGTTCAGGTCAAAGTCTTTAGGTGCATCAACTGGCCGGTTCAGTACAGCAGCTTCAGGATCAGATCGGTACTGTAACTTGTGTTGGCCCAAGGTCACCATCAGATTGTCCGCATTTCCGGTGAAGCCGATCGAGTCTGAAAAAACATGCAGCGTATGCAGATCTACTGCCTTCGTATAAATCACCCGATCACCTTCAAGAACTTTTAATTCCTCCTTTAGGTCTTGCAGCGGCGAAAAATCAATATGTAAATAGCCGTTTATCACGCGCACGTTGAGTGCACCATAAGGGTTCGCTTTGACGAATCCCTTGATATTCATTACCGGAAACCAGTACTCTGTCCATGTATCTGCGCTTGCCGGCGCAAAACCGCGATGTTTGAAGGGCGTGAACGTACTTGCTGCTGCCGCCTGGTTAAACAGCCGGCCGGATTGCACTTCAACATATTGGCCGTCTGTATCCGTTAATAATTTATCCCAGATCATCCCCTGCTGGGAAAGACCCCAGATCCAGATTTTCTTTCCGGCTTTTTCGTCATGCGTTGAATATCGGCCCATGCCAAATTTTTCATCATGCCAATAGGCACCAAAAAAATCAGTGTATTTGCCAAACACGTGATAAGATTTGTAGCCTCCGAAATTATTCTGCTCGTAGAAAGAAATATCTTTTCCATTCTCGCGGTTGATGTGCCAATCGGCGTATTCGCCATTGTGTCCGATGTATCGGTTTCCGGGATAAATAAATTGAAGGTTCCCCGCAGCTTTGATTCCCGTGTTCATCCAGGTATAGTAAGACTGTTCAAGTGGTGTCGAGTTGTACCAGAACGAGCGTGTCGTGAAATAACCTTTGTCTGCGGGCAAGTTTATTTCTATGGTCCAATAAGTTTGGGTGAGCAAATCTAAAGTGCCGATAAAGCAGCTGACGCTTCCATCTTCTTTTTTTGCTATCCTGTAATCTACGGGCGTGGCGCAATTGGGTGTGTGTCCCATTATGCCATAGTTGGCCTCAATGCCTCCGCTGGTCCAGGCTCCGCGCATGGCTACATCGCGGAATTTTACCACCTGGTTATAATAAAGAAAAGGCTTGCCGGTAGCTTTTTCCCAGGCCCCCCAAATTTTTCCGCCAATCTCAGGAAGAATCATTAGGCGGATGAATTCATTTTCAAGTTCAACGACCTTCCATTCTTTGTTTATCGGTTTGTCGGTATAGCCGTCGAATCGGTAATAGGGATAAATAAGACCCATTTGCGCGATCGGATTCGGATCAGAAAAGCCATAGGTTTTGAATACCTTTTTATACTCGGTTACTTTGGATGGATTGTGCTGCGCTTTGGCGGTGTGTAGCAAAAAGGTTGCAATAACTGCAATGAGCAATTTTTTCATAATTCAATTTCTTTTAAGAGCACATTTTGAACAGCGATGGCGAAGTGCCTGGCACGGAAAATTTGCACTACAAGATCAATCTTCCAGTATTAGCAAGCCGAATGTTGAGGGAATGTGAAAGTCCGGTGTTTTTGATGCAGGCTTCATCCAGCTGATCCACTTAATATTACTTTCGTCTCCTGGATTTATCTCCAGACAGTTTGCCCTGAACAACCCGGCCTCCAATTGTTTGTTTTTCAGGAGGCCCAGTTGGGTCAGTGACTTTTTCCCGATTGCAATTTCGACGATGTACCCATATTTTGTAGGGCTGGATTTTACGATGAGTTGGCCTTCAGGCCATGACCATTTATCATTAAATTTCCGATGGTATTCAGCTTCGTAGTCAAGTATTCTGGCATGGGCATCAAGTTCCAGGCCATAGTATGGCGACATGCGGTCATCTTTCCTGAAAAATATTTCCACCCGGTCGGAAGAAACCACTTCTGACTTGTCGTTAGTTTTTACATAGACGTTGATATTGTCATCGTACACGGTGTACAGGCAGTATAGCCAGTCATTATTGTGCAAGGCTTTAAACGAAGTTTTCGGGGGCGTTTCTTTTTCCCACGGGTAGCTGAAGTCAGAAAGTTCATTGGCTTTTTTCCAGCGCGGGCTATCACCTTTTCCGGTAATAATAAGTTCTTCGGTTTGAATACTTTTTACGTTGTAGGTTTTTACATCGTCCATTTGTGGATTCAATATTCCTGTTGCCATAAAGATGAATAGGGATGAAAGAAAGGTCATAGGGTAGTTGGTTTACCTGATTTCTCGGGGCGGCAAGAAAACGATATTTTACCAATAATCTGGTAATGTTGATATTGTTATGTACTGGCTTCCTGCAATATTTCCTTTAATCGTTTTGCAACGATCCGTTCTTCACCCGGAATCATCATCCACGTAGTGATGTCGACAGATGTATCATCGCCCATCGTCTCAATGGACGGATGCCCATTCCGCAGCGCATTTCTAACTTCTTCCGGAGTTATCTTCACTTTCGCAGCATCCCATCTAATCCGGATAGAAGGCACATGATTGGCCACCGGGGGCACATGAATTTCCGGTTTTACGCCAGGTACGGCTGCTGTGGTATCGTTGATGAGCTTGATTTGTTTTTCCCACATCGTCCACTCTTCCTGATGATCTTTGGCAAGATAGATCTCCAGTGCTACAAGCATGCCGAGTATTTCCTCTTTGTTTACTTTCATTCCGCGACCCACGGTATCACCATACGGTGGTGCATTCTTGCGTGCAGCGTTGATTAGTTCTTTCCGTCCCAGCAGCAGGCCGGCACTTTGTGGGCCCCGCAACCCCTTCCCGCCCGAGAAGCACACGAGGTCAAAGCCCATTTGCGTATACTTCCAGAGGTTTTCCACAGGCGGAACGTCTGCGGCGCAGTCATTGAAAGTAGGTACACCGTATTTTTTTCCAATAGCAACAAACTCTTCGGCTTTTACTTCTCCCACGGTGTTGTTGTAATTCAGAAACCACATCATAGCAGTTTTCTCACTTATCGCTGCTTCCAATTGTTTTCGGGTTTCCACCTCGATTATTTTTACGCCACAATTCGAAATGGCATGTGCATAGCCTATGCGATGAGATTTCTGCATAATGACTTCAGTCTTCATGCCTGTCATATCGGTGGGGATGCGTCGTGCTTTTTCAGCGTCACCGCCCGTCACAACAGCGGCAGTTCCCAGGGTGATGGCAGAAGCGGCGCCAGCGGAAACCATGGAGGCTTCGCATTTCAGCAATTCGGCGATGCGTTCACCAACCTTCTCCTGCAGGTCCACCAGGCTTACAAACTGGAGCGCGGCATAATTAATGGCCTTAATTACTTCAGGGTGAGGAAGGGAAGCGGTTAACGCTGTGTAGGTGCCTGCGGCATTAATAAAGGTGCGGAGACCGAGTTCCTTAAAGAAATCGCGTTCGAAGTCCTTTGACGAATCCCGGGCCATAGCCGCATTGGCAGTGGTGGTACCGATCAGCGGTAAGGCGATCAGTCCTTTTAGTAAGTCTCTACGTTTTGTCATGCTGATATCTATATATAAAATAAGGAATATTACAAATCTTTGCTAAAGGCAAATTCCAGACTACAGCTGTATGCCCGTACCAATCCTAGCCAGTATAGCGCCCATGGAGGTTTTAAACAAAGTAACTATGTTCCCACGTGATGAAAGTGTGTGTGTGTGTGCGCACACAAAATAGGTGTGTGCGGATACATTTCTTAAATTTACTTGCTTTTTTGTAAACCTTCCTATAGCTTTCGGTAATTAAATATAATTTTGCCGTAGTTCGTTTTAACAAAATTATCTCTTACGTAACCAAAATAGACAAATGAAAAAACGTTTACTAAACCTAATCGTATTGCTTTTACTGGCAAGCGCCACGGCCATGGCGCAGACAGTTACAGGAACAGTGACGGCAAGCGCCGATGGCGCGCCGATACCAGGAGCTTCCGTCTTGGTGAAGGGGACAACGACTGGAACCTCAACGGATGCTGATGGTAAGTACTCTATCCAGGTTCAGGATGCAAGCAGTAGCGTTCTGGTTGTATCTTTTATTGGCTATGCCAGCCAGGAAATCGCGGTGGGGAGCAGGTCAGTTATTGATGTTTCGCTTAGTGAAGACGCAACGCAGCTTAGTGAAGTGGTTGTTACTGCATTGGGTATTGCCCGCGAAACAAAGACACTGGTCTACGCAACGCAATCTGTAAAGCCGGCTGAACTCACAGAAGTGAGGGATGCAAACAATGTGCTCAACTCTTTGCAGGGTAAAATTGCCAACGCGGTAATCACACAGGGATCCGGTGGTCCTGGTAGTGGGGCCCGAATAGTACTGCGCGGTAACCGTTCGATCCAGGGAAGTAACAACGCGCTGATCGTGGTCGACGGTGTTCCAATTACCAATGGCACGAACGGTACTGTTACCAGTGACTTTGGTGGATTACAAGGTTCTGATGGTGCATCAAGCATTAACCCCGATGATATTGAATCCATGACTATTTTGCGTGGCGCTTCGGCAGCCGCTTTGTACGGTAGCCAGGCAGGAAATGGCGTTATTCTAATCACCACGAAAAAAGGAACCAAAGACAGAGTTTCTGTTACCATAAATACTGGTGTAACTACAGAGAAGCCCTTTGTCCTCCCTGACGTGCAAAATACTTATGGGCAAGGAAACTCCGGGGTGCTCAATGGCGATTCAGGAGAAAGCTGGGGTGCAAAAATGACCGGTCAGTCCTTTACAGCGTATAATGGTGAGCAAAGGACCTATTCCGCAGAGCCAGACAACATCAAGGACTTTTACAGAACTGGTGTAACATTGAATAATTCGATTGGTGTTTCCGGTGGTTCGGAAAAAATGCAGACTTATTTGTCATATACCAACAACAAGGTTCAGGGCATCATGCCCAGAAATGATATGACACGCCATACCTTTACTTTGCGGCAGTCCAATCAAATCAGCAAGAAATTTTCTACTGATGCCAAAATCACTTATTTAATGCAGGATGTCAGGAGTAGGTATGAAACAGGAGAAGGAGGCCCGCCGATGGAGCTTTACCAGATTCCTCGCAATGTGAGCCTTGATGACGCAAAGCATTTTGAGGATATTAATAATGTGGGTGTGCCAGTCCCTGCACCATACCCGGTGATCAATCCGGCATTGTATCAAAACCCATATTGGAGGGTCAACCGCTCTCAAAACAATGAGTCACGTGCCAGGATCATGGGCTTTATTACGGCACGATACGATATCACAGACTGGTTGCATGTAAAAGGACGGGCAAACCTGGATAAGATAACTGATAATCTCGAAAGAATTGCTTATCAGGGAACACTTGGTCAATCCGGTACAGGCGGCGGTTACTATACAACAGGGATAAACGTTACCCAAAAGTGGTTCGACGTTATCGTTGAAGGTAGCAACAGGATTGCCAGTAACCTGAAACTTGATTACCGCGTTGGTGCCATTTTACAGGATAACAAGTATGATCAACTTAACAATAACGCGAACGGCCTCAATGTTACGAATACGTTCAGTTTAAACTACGCAACGAACCCATCCTTCTCGCAATCTGCCACACAGGTTCAGACGCAGTCGGTTTATGGTCAGATAAATCTAGCCTATAAGGAGGCTATTTTCCTCGACGCAAGTTTGCGGAATGAGTGGGATTCTCGTCTCCCTTCTCCTTATAGTTTCAGCTATCCCTCTGTGGGGCTTTCTGCGATACTGTCCGATTTGATCGCTATGCCAACAGCCATTTCCTTCCTAAAAGTGAGTGGTAACTATGCTGAAGTGGGTAACGGCGGCCAGGCACAAATACGATTCAATACCTACGGCTATTCTCAAGGGTCCGGGGCTGGTTTTATTTCCAGGAGTGCTACACAGGCAATCCCGGATTTGAAGCCTGAAATCGTTAAGAATTTCGAATTTGGCATCGACGCAAAGTTTATGCAAAACAGGTTAGGATTTCAATTTACTGTGTATAAGAGCAACGCTATCAACCAATTGCTCAAAGTTAAGCTCCCTGCAGCCACAGGTTTCTATGACCAATATATTAATGCCGGTGACATTGAAAACAAAGGACTTGAGTTAGTTGTTAATGCTACACCTGTGAGGTCGGACAACTTTAGCTGGGACATCCTTTTTAACCTGGGTATGAATAGAAACAAAATAGTTGAGCTAACGGAGACTGTCAAAGAGTTTGCTGTATCGGAGTCAGGGTTTGGACGTTCTGCGACGCCTGTAATTAAAGAGGGTGCAAGTTACGGTGATATGCAAGGATTCTTCTGGAAAACCAATGATGCGGGGCAATTCCTGGTTACACCAAACGGTGCACCGTTCTCTACGCTTACTACCGGTGAATTAGGGTTTATAGGCAATTTCAATCCTAAAGCTACCTTGGGCTTAACCAATATTTTGAATTATAAGAATTTCATGGTACGTCTTTTGGTTGATGGCCGGGTTGGCGGTACTATCGTCGATGGAACAGAACAACTCCTGGTCTATAATGGGGTACCTGAAGTAACCGCGCAGTTCCGCGAAGGTGGCTGGAATTTGGGTGGTGTTTCCTCTTCAGATGAAACTACACCTGTAAGCGCTACTATTGATGCTCAGACATTCTGGACCACTGCTTCAGGTGGACGTTATGGAACAGCTGAATTCTTTACCTACGACGCAACAAATTTCAGAATTCGCGAGCTTTCTGTGGGATACGATATTCCAGTGCCTAGTTCATTCTTCATCAAGAAGGCCAGACTTATGGTTGTGGCGAGAAACCTGGCATTTCTGTACAGGGGTAGTTCCAAGCTGGATATACCCGGAATTGGAAAGCGCAAAATGTCTTTTGATCCCGATATGTCTTTGGGTAATAGTAACTGGCAAGGTATTTCTTACGGAAACTTACCCTCCACACGAAGCATAGGTTTTAATCTTCAGCTTACATTTTAGAAAATTTTTTGAGTGTATATAATTAATGGTCAGAATATGAAAAAATTAAAGATCTTTTTAAAAACGCATGGTAGTATAGCACTGCTATGCAGCATTGTGTTGGTTGTGTCGTGTACGGATAATTTTGATGAAATCAACACAAACAAGAATCAGCTTTCGAATCTGGGTCCTGCTCAACTTCCTTTTTTATTCTCTAAGGCCCAATCGACAGCTACCAATAATGGCTGGAATTATCAAATAGCGCAGAACCTTTTTCACGATCAGTATTGCCAGTACTTTGCCAATACAACGACGTACTTTCCTTCTGATCGTTACGTAATCAGGATGGATTGGATAAGGGCAGCGTGGAATCCGATTTACACAGATGTGGTTCCTCAGTTGCAAACCCTGTTGGAGTCAACAGATCCTACTTCTGCTGAACATGCCCTTGCTACTATCATGTGGGTTTATACTTTTCACAGGTTGACTGATACCTGGGGTCCGGTTCCCTATTTTAATGCCGGTGTAGCCGGTCTCGGCGTTCCCTATGATGCACAGGATGTGATCTATGATGACATGTTTAAAAAACTGGCTGATGCGATAGGCGTCCTGAATACCCATGCAGGGGAAAATGTGTTTGGAACTTTTGACCTTATATATGGCGGCGAAGTTGACAAGTGGAAGAAATTTGCCAATACCCTTCGTTTGCGTTTGGCCATCAGGATATCGGGTGTAGACCCAGGTCGTGCTAAAACCGAAGGGGAAGCTGCGGCGTCCTCGGGCACGCTTACTACCAGCCCTGGAGATGATGCTCTGATCACAAGATCCAAGAAGGGCGATGATTTCAATGGATTAGCCATTATGGATTGGAATGAATTCAGAATGAGTGCCGCCATGGAGTCTGCCTTGAAAGGCTATGACGATCCACGCATGCCTATCTATTTTCTTCCTGCCGTCACTACAGGAGACTATGAAGGCCTGAGAAATGGTCTTACTTCTGCCGATATGGCAGCACCGCTTAACAAAGCAGATGCCAATTCTCATCATGGCGAACGCTGGTCTTCTACAACAGGTTTGGAAACACCTTCCAATGTAATGGCAACAGCTGAGGCTGATTTCCTCAAAGCTGAGGGTGTCTTATTGGGATGGAACATGGGTGGCGGAACAGCGCAGTCTCATTACGAAGATGGAATCCGAAATTCAATGCTACAGTGGGGTATTACTGATGCTGCTGCTATTAACGCTTATATCGCAAGCACCAATACCCCAATCGCCCCTGGTGATTTCCTAAGCTCACCTCCTGTGTCAGACGTTCCGGTTGCGTTTGGAACCGGTACTGCTACAACAGTTGATAAACAAAAGGAGCAAATTACAATGCAAAAGTGGCTGGCTTTATATCCTGAGGGTGTAGAGGCCTGGGCTGACCTTAGGCGCAGTGGTAAACTCAAGCTGTATCCTGTTGCAAATTCTGATAACCCGGATCTGCCTTCGACGCCTGCTAGTCCAGCCACCGATCGCATCAGAAGGATTCCTTTCATCAACGATGAGAAGCAGACTAATGGCGCGGAAGTAGAGAAAGCTGTTCCATTGCTTGGCGACGGCGGCGATAAAATAACTACGCCACTTTGGTGGGATGTAAATTAATTCCGTAAGGAAATTTAATAATCATTTGAAGAAGGTCAGGAGAAATCTCCTGACCTTCTTTTTTTTTACATCCCTGTAAGACAACTATGACCCTTTTCCAAAGCTGGCGGGTGGATAGAAATTTTGGCGTTCCGCCGATGGGTTTTGTATTACGCGGTAAAAAATTCCTTAGCGTTGGGACTTGTGCGTTTATGTTGCAGGAAGCAATTGTTGAATCACATCATTTCTTAAAGCATTAAGGAGGCACCACATTAGACATTCCGGCGCCTTACGCAAATTAATTTCTTTTGGGCGCGTGTGAAAGCGAGTAACTATTCAGTTTATTTGTATGACCTTTCGATACATGTACGTCCATGAAAGCATGGCATCTCATTGTGGCTGAACAAACAACTGCGGCGTATGAGTCCAATGGTTTAAGTGGAGGCATGGGCTTTGCTAAATTTATAATAAGTTCAAAAAAGATAAGATTGGCGAAGACTGATGATTATCTTCGTTTTGCTGATGCAGTTCTTTTATTCCATCCATGTGTTTGAATCTTTTGATATGATTTCCAAGAAACCTGCTCTGTCCTTAATTTTTCCCCTCTTGATTGTTATACTATTTGTATTCGGCTTGAATGGCTGCAAAAAGGAGCAGGAGGAGAAGACTTTATTTCAGGAACTCCCCTCAGCTGAAACCGGCATAACATTTCAAAACACAGTTGTGCAAGATGGTGACAACAACGTATTGAACTATCCATACTATTTCAATGGAGGCGGTGTTGCCGTAGGTGATGTCAACAATGATGGACTGGAAGATATTTACTTTTCCGGCAATCAGGTTTCCAATAAACTCTACATCAACAAAGGTAATTTTCAGTATGAAGATATAACCGAGAAGGCTGGCCTTGGTGCTTCTTCCGGATGGAAAACAGGGGTTACGATGGCCGATGTCAACCAGGATGGCTGGCTTGATATTTATGTTTGCCGTTCTGCGATGAGCGACTCCGTCCTTCGCAAAAACATGCTTTTCATCAATAATGGAGATCTTACTTTTACCGAAAGGGCAACCGAATTTGGTGTTGCAGATAATTCGTATTCAAGCCATGCTTCCTTTTTCGATTATGATAAAGATGGAGACCTGGATCTTTTTGTATTGAATCATTCGCTGCCCAAATACGCAGGCTTCAGCAACATGCTCGTGAATTTTAAGAAGCAAAAAGGATCCAAATATCAAAGCAAACTCTATCAGAATAATAAGGGCAAATTTAGCGATGTATCCGAGAACGCCGGCATCGTCAACAATGTGCTGAGCTTTGGGCTGGGATTGGCAGTATCAGATATCAACCAGGATGGCTGGCCGGATGTGTATGTATCCAATGACTTCAATGAGGAAGATTATCTATATGTAAACAACCAGGATGGAACATTTAAGAATGTAATCCGCGATGCAACCGGACATGTCTCCCTCTTTTCCATGGGGTCGGATATTGCGGATATCAATAACGATGCGCTGCCTGATATTTTCACATTGGACATGCTCCCTGAAAGCAATGAGCGCATTAAACTCTCATCCGGAGATGATAACTACGACAAGTACGAGATACTCATTAACGCAGGATTTCATCATCAATCGATGCGGAATATGTTGCAGCTCAATAACGGAAACGGGACATTTTCGGAGATCGGTCAACTGATGGGGATTTCAAATACGGACTGGAGTTGGTCAGCCTTATTTGCGGATTTTGATGGTGACGGATGGAAAGACCTTTTTGTCAGCAATGGCTATGAAAAGGATTATACAAACATGCAATTCCTGAAATTCACCGTAGACGAAAAAATAAAAGCGCAACAAACGGGTACGCCGATGGACCTGAAACAGATTGTCAGTCAGATACCATCGATTCAGGTTGGTAATGTTCTTTTCAGGAACAACGGCGATTACACCTTCACGAAGAAGACAAAAGAATGGGGGATTTCCAGAACGTTTAAATCAAACGGGGCGGCATACGCGGATTTGGATAATGATGGAGACCTGGATTTGATAATCAATACAATGAACGAA
>JAOUDZ010000178.1 GCA_029858965.1 Cyclobacteriaceae bacterium | reverse complement strand
CTTTGTCGGGGTTGTGGTCCAGATGACTTCCAGGCCACTGGTGATCGCATCACCACCTTTCCCAGATCCAAAGCTGTTCTTCCAGCCGAGACCTTGTTCTGCGATACCTGCAGCTTCGGGCTCAGGCCCTACAAACTTACTCGCATCAGCTGCACCGTGGGTTTTGCCGAAAGTATGTCCACCTGCAATAAGCGCAACGGTTTCTTCATCATTCATGGCCATACGCGCGAATGTCTCACGAATATCACGCGCAGCTGCCACCGGATCCGGCTTGCCATTAGGGCCCTCAGGGTTTACGTAGATGAGGCCCATCTGCACGGCCGCAAGTGGATTCTCGAGGTCACGGTCACCTGCATACCGTTTGTCGCCGAGCCATGTATCCTCAGCACCCCAGTAAACGTCTTCCTCCGGTTCCCACACATCCTCACGGCCGCCGCCGAAACCGAAAGTCTTGAATCCCATCGACTCCAACGCAACGTTGCCGGTGAGGATCATGAGGTCTGCCCATGAGATTTTTTGCCCATACTTCTGTTTGATAGGCCACAGAAGTCTGCGTGCCTTGTCAAGGCTTACATTGTCAGGCCAGCTGTTGAGCGGCGCGAAACGCTGTGAGCCTCTTCCACCACCGCCGCGTCCATCGCCTGTTCTATATGTACCTGCACTGTGCCATGCCATCCGAATAAACAAAGGGCCGTAATGACCGAAGTCCGCCGGCCACCAATCCTGTGAGTCGGTCATCACCTTCACAAGATCTTTCTTCAACGCTGCCAGGTCCAGGCTTTTGAACGCTTCCGCGTAGTTAAAGTCCTTACCCATCGGGTTGGATAGGCTGGAGTGTTGACGGAGAACGTTTAGTTTCAACTGATTAGGCCACCAGTCGCGGTTCCTCGTGCCACTGCCCGCAGTTTGCTTTGAGTGGAACGGACATTTGCTTTCACCGTTCGCATTGGATGTGGTTGTGCTCGAAGATGTGTGCTTTTCCATTTTTTTATCGATTTATAAGTTGTTTACAATGTTAGAACCGATGTCTGCCAGATACCTTGTTCGACAGGTGTATCCTACGTTCCTGCAGTATTATGGCAAATACGCCTCAACATATCAATGATCTTTTCCCTGTTTTTACGAGAATATTTGTCAAGTTACAGCCGGCCCCACGATAAATCAAATTGATAATTCCTATACTCATATAGTAATTATCTATGACTGTGAAAAGGTGGAAAGCATCGCGGTGGTGGATACGCACTACTGAGTCAGGCCAGTCCTGAATAGGCATTATTTGTCGAAGCGCCAACCCGGCGCAATTGATTAAAACTGATCGGAGCGAAGCCTTTCTGCCGGCTGCATGGTTTGGGTTGCATTCCTCTAAAAGATGCTTAAATTCCCTCATGGATTTTAACAACATCAGCCATATCATTGGTTGATGCCAGCGTCAATGGTACACAGCGCAACCAACCTTAAATACAAAAAAATGAAAGCAAATGCATCGAGAAGAAACTGGATAAAAACTATTTCCGCAGCAATGGCAGGTCTATTGTTTGCTGAACGTGCTTCAGGGGCAAGTCAACCATTTAACATCTCGAAAGCGTTAGCTGCACCGCGCGATGACATTAAGATCACCAGGCTCGAGATCATACCGGTGCATTCATGCCGGACCGTTTTCGTAAAGATGCACACCAATGCGGGTATCGTTGGCATCGGAGAGGGCACTGTTGAAGGGCGTATACCCACTACGGTAACTGCTATCCAGGAGCTGGAGAAGTATTTGATTGGAAAGGATCCGCGACAACCGGCACACCACTGGCAAGCTATGTATCGGCATGCCTTCTATCGCGGTGGCATCATACTCACCAGTGCTTTATCTGCGGTGGATATTGCCATGTGGGATATCAAAGGAAAGGCGCTTGGCGTTCCGGTTTACGAGTTATTGGGTGGCCCCACACGCGACCGCATCCGGGTATACGGACAGGCACAGACGCCGGAAGGTGCCAGGCAAGTTATGGCGGAAGGATACCAATCGATGAAAGTTGGCGTAACCTCAAGCCGCGGACGTCTTTCCCGGTATGTGGAAAACCCGGATTTCATAGAGGGTGTTGTGGAAAATGTGCGCGCTATTCGGGAAGTAATTGGTCCCAAAGTGGATATGGGTATTGAACTGCACGGTGACCATCAGCCGCAAACAGCATTGTTGCTGATCAAAGCACTCGAGCAATTTCAACCGTGGTTTTATGAAGAGCCCATCCAGTTTCAGAATCTTCCCCTGATGGCGGACATCGCCAAGAAGACACATATACCCATCGCCACAGGTGAGCGCATGGTAACGAAATGGCAGTTTCGCGATTTGCTCACGCTGGGCGCAGCCTCGCTTTTGCAACCCGATGTCACGCATTGTGGCGGGATCACCGAACTCAAAGCCATCGCGACCATGGCCGAAGCTTTTTATGCCGGGATGCTGCCACATGCCAAGGAAGGCATCGTTGGCGCGGCTGCCTCCATGCACGTTGCCGCCTCAATTCCAAACCTGGTCGCCCATGAGCTACCCAGTCTGCAAGCCGCGCCGGATGACAAAGTTGAGCGCAGTTATCTGGGCAAGAGCTACATCACCAAGCCGCTGACAATGCATGAAAGTCACATCATCCTCAAAGGAAACATAGACGGTCCAGGCCTTGGAATCCAATTAGATGATAACCTGGTCGAAAATGAGCGCAATGTCAAAGAATGGGAGTTCCCTGAAATGTGGGATAGTTTTGATGGCTCTGTGCTGGATCATTGATAGGACAAGTTCACTCTTGCTTAAGCGACTCCACCGGATTCATCGTCGCTGCCTTGAACACTTTGTAGCCAATGGCCAGGAACGAAACCACAAAAAGCAAACTTACCGAAATAATAAATGTGACGGCATCCGGGCTTTGATAGTATCGCCAAATGCTCCCCATGATCAGGTCACTCTGCACGTAGCCGCCCCAGGCACCCAATCCGGAAGCTAATACCAAAATGATGACAAATTCGGTATTTACAATCCTTGTAATATTGGAAACAGAAGCGCCCAATACTTTGCGCACGCCAATTTCCTTCATCCGCCTGATGATGTTGAGCGACACCAGCGTAAACAAGCCGGTGGCAGACAAAAGCAAAGTGATCACGCCCATAAAACCAAACATGTATACAATGTTAATATTCACCTCGTCAACAGCTGCCATATTTTCATTCAACATCCTGCCGTTATACAACCGGTTTGGAAAAACCTTATTCCACTCCTGATCCATGAAGGTATTCACAGCTGTAACCTGGGCAACACTTGTGCTCACCACCAGTTGCGTGTATTGCGCAGGTAGTATATAGCGGATCATCATCGGCTCCATCTCCCGCCACAGTCCCGCCGTGTAAACATCCCTGATCACGCCAGTAACATACAACTTTACGGTGTCTTTCCAGATGATTTCCTTCCCGATTGGTTTATCCCAACTAAATGCGTTGGCCAGCTTCTGTGTAATTATTACCGATTCTTTTCGATCCGTCTCAGAATCTTTGATAAAGTCACGGCCCTCTACCAATTTCAAATTCATGGTTGGTAAATAATTGTCGCCCACTTCAATGATATCTACCTCGATTTGTTTTGACTCATGTTTTACCGGATCATTGGAGCGGTTCGAAAATATTCCGCTGCGTGCCCCGGCCAACGAAGTAATGGCAGGGTTCGACTGCAGGGCATTGCGATACGTATCAAATTCACTTTGATTGTCTACCCATGCGATCAAGGACCCGCGTGCATCGAAGCCCAGGTCATACGCGCGTTGATACCGTGCATTTTGAATAAATCCTATTGCACTCACAATCGATATAAGTGAAATGCTGAACTGCAGGCCCAATAAAGTGCGGGTAAAATTATTGGTACCGCCAAACTTCTGTGTGCCTTTCAAAATCGTCACGGGCTCAAACTTGCTGATGTAAAATGCAGGGTAACTGCCAGCCGCAATACCTGTGAATATCAAGACACCAAAAAGAAAAGCCAGAAAGATGGGATTGTCAAAGTAGTGCGGCGTCAACCGAAAATACTCCCACATGATATTCCAGCTCCGCACCATGAAATCCGACAACACCAAACCCACAACCATAGCCAACGCACAGATGAACATCGTTTCACCGATGTATTGAAGAATCAAATGCCTGCGCGTACTGCCCATCACTTTTCGTATCCCTATCTCTTTCAACCTGCGGGAAGAGATGGCGATGGATGTATTCGTTAGGTTGAAACAGGCGAGCAGCATCAGGCAAATACCCATTACATTAGACCCAATCACAGCCGAGATAGGCGGGGCGCCCCACGTTTCTCGCCGCGCATCGTCCGCCCGGTCAACATGGGCCATGGTGGTGAATGGATCCAGTACAAACTCCTTCACCTGAAAGTCCTCCCGCACCTGATTATTATTTTCTATGTAAGGTTGCAGTTGTTTATACACTGTACTCACCCGGCTTGCATCATTGATTTGCACGAACAGTGTGCTCCGTGCTTTCCAATCATCTTCGCGGATGTCTTTGTGCTCGTCTTTATAGTTCTCAAAATTCATGTAAGCTGATCCATCCCTTCGGAAGAAACTGGAGTTCATCGGTGGGTCTGTGAACACGCCAGCCACCTTCACCTCCTTCAATTCCTGGCCATATACCTGCGTAATGTTTTTATCTTCGGCAGCCGCTGCTGAGCCAAACAAGCGTATGGCCATTTGTTCACTGATGAGTACGCTGGTTTTGTCATGCAAAGCGCTGGGACTGCCGGTCAGAAAGTCAAATGAAAAAAGTTGAAAAAAATCAGGGTCAACATAGCTCAGGTTACCAGGAAAGAGATCGGCATTGAGCTTGAAGTTCGACCAGGAGTGATAGTAACGACTGGATTTATCCACGTCTGAAAATGTTTTATCTACTACCTCACCCAATGGAAAGGGGACGTATCCATGGCGGGTGAGGGACTTCTCAAATTCCCGGATGGCACCTACCCTGTAGATCTGCGCACGGTTCGCATGCACGGCATCGAAGTTAGCGTCGTATTCAAAAGCAAAGTAGCCCACAATGCATTGCGCAACAGCCATGCCCATGCCAAATACATTGATGAAAATGAACAGTTTGTTCTTTTTCATATTTCGCAGGGTGATCATCAGGTAATTTTTGATCATGTCAGATAAGCGTTTGCTGGAACATGCTATAAAATTACGAAGTATATCCGCATAGGTTATACGGCGAGGACAATAGGAATGCTTTTATGGGAATAGCAATCACTATGGTGCTGTATTTTCAGCGAGAACTAATCATGAAAGTTGGCGGGAAGTGCGGCCTGCCCGACGAGTCGGAGTGTTGCTGCTGGCCCGGCCTGATT
>JAOUDZ010000074.1 GCA_029858965.1 Cyclobacteriaceae bacterium | reverse complement strand
ATCAAAGAATTTCACTGTGCGATGCTGTTATGCGAATTGTTTAATTTACTTGCTGGCACCGACAGTGGAATAATCGGGGTCTCTTGCTATCGTTACTAATCAGTCCACTTGTGACGAAAGATCTTTCATTAGTTCTTTTTACTAACCTCTCCGTTCTTCAAATTTGAAATAAATCTGGCACCTTTAATATCAAGTTCAGCCATGTCTGCACCCTGGAAATCGATGCTTCCATTGTATGCAAAATCGCCTTTATCAGGGACGTTACCGCTTATCGAATAGGTACCCGTACCACTTACAATTTTGTGCGTTTGTTTATCTATGATCAAATCGCGTAAAGTAAATTCAACGCTACTGCTCCCTGATTTTAATTGCTCTTTATTTTCAAAAGAACCACTACGCTTGTACATTCCGTTGAGCAGAAAATCGGTTACTGTTTCTTCCAGGCCGGTCACTGTAAGCACAGCGATTCCGGAATGCTCAGCGGCAAGCCTTGGCATGTCAAATGAACCGCTGTAACTTAGATTAACGGATACATCGGATGGCTGGCTTTCGGCGTTACAATTCAACACGAACTTATAGCTGAAGTCATAGGAGTAAGAGGTAGTCCCTCCAGCTGGACTTGATCCGGACAAATCAATATTCTGAGAGAGGCCACAGGCGGCAATGCGTCCTCCTGCGTTATCTGCGAGTAACCCACTTGTTACATCGGCTGATTTTCCGGACACAAATGATACGCCAGACGTATTTGAAGACAGCGAGGTTGAAATGATTACCGCTGCCTCCTCAGGGGTAATGGAATTTACCGACTCATTATCTTCCTGGCACGACATACCAATCGTTATAAAAAGCAGGCTTAACAATACTCTATTTTTTTTCATCGCATAAGGGTTTATGTTCTAGACTCAGGCTGTTTAACGCAGCACATAAACCAAAAACGCTGGGACTGCCTTTAAAGAGCAGGATTAATCAATAGACTTCTGTATTTGAGGGTTTATTGGGATACGAAGACTGTAGAACAGAAATTGCCAATGCCCTATGAGCAGCAAATTCTTGTACAGATTTTTGAATCGAGAGAAGATTCTCGTGTGGGATGTACTGGGTTCGAACCAGTGACCCCTACCCTGTCAAGGTAGTGCTCTAAACCAGCTGAGCTAACACCCCTTCGTGACCCCGGAGAGACTCGAACTCTCGACCCATTGATTAAGAGTCAATTGCTCTACCAGCTGAGCTACGGAGTCAATTTATGAACCGGACAACAAAGTAAGCACTTGTAGTGCAAGAGCACAAATCTAATTTCCGTGTAGTGGGGTCTCACTTTTGCCCTGCGATTACTACTTTTGATTATGCGTCCCCCCGAATACTGGATTAATTACCTGAACCTCAAACCACACCCCGAAGGTGGATTCTATCGTGAGACTTATCGGGCAGCAGAAGAAATAGCAGCACATGGTCTGCCTGACCGCTTTGATAATGCACGAAATTTTGCAACCGCGATCCATTTCTTGTTGCGCGCCGAGGACAAGTCACGCATCCACCGCATCAAGTCAGACGAATTATGGCATTTTCATGCGGGCGACACCCTCAAACTATATGTGCTCACACCGCATGGCCTCATTACCCACAGACTGGGAACTAACCTGGAGCAAGGAGATCAGCCACAGGTTACCATCCCTGCCAATCATTGGTTTGGAGCAATGGTAATGGAATATGGCCATTATACACTTTCGAGTTGTACGGTAGCACCCGGATTTGACTTCAAGGACTTTGAATTAGGAGACCGAAACAAACTTAACGAGGAATTCCCATCACAGGTAGAAATAATCAGAAGGCTTACCTGATAAAAGACTATCGCGATACCACTAATTGTTGTGCCATGACCATTGAATAGCGAACTACATTGCCACAAGTGTCTTGGCACGATCTGCGGGTTATTGTTAGGCATAGGTGTAATTCACCATTCCAGTGCTGGCTTACGATCAACACCGTTACTGTCAGCCCTTGAAATCTATCTTTTTGTGCGTACCGTCGCAGAATGGTTTGTTACCGGATCCTCCACACCGACAAAAGGCTGTAGCATTTTTCTTCTTCGTTTCTGTCCCTGAGGAATCTTTCACCGTAATGTTTCCATAGACCAGCAAAGGGCCATTTCGTTTAGGTTCAATAATTGTTTCTGCCTTGACTTCCACCGCTTCAGCATCTTCAGTATTATTGTTCATGTAATAGCTTAACGCTCCTGACGGACATTTTTTAACCTGATTAACAATTTTCTCTGAAGTAGTCCCATCGGGCGAAACCCAGGGTCTTTTTTTCGGATCGAATACTTCGTTCAACCCACCAAAACAATTTCCTGAATGAATGCACAATTCAGGTTTCCAGACAATTGTAACTTCTCCGTTGGTATACTTCTTTGTAATATTCTTCATTGTAGTCCTGGTCAAAAAATAAAACTTCCAGTCGCGGCAGTTTGTTGGTTTTCTTTGCTGTGACCGCCAAAATACGCCTAAAAAATTTCTTAAACGTTAGCTTGTCCACGGAAAATGAAGATCTGCAGATAGCGTCAGCATATCGTGCAATCAAAATGTATGGTTCATCACAAATTCATGTTGCAGAAATCTTTCCCGTGGCGCATTTTCGCGTACTTTTAGTTTTTCAGGAAGTGCCTGCGGATCCCCCGGATAACCCACTGCTATGAATACGCCTACTTCGTAAGCATCAGGGATGTTCAATTGCTCAATTGCCAACTGCCGATGGAACCCGGCCATCTGCCGCACTTGAAGCCCTAATTCAACTGCCTGAAGTGACAAGAAAGAATTCGCGCCACCCAGGTCGTACATAGCATATGAATTTGTTCCGATGAATTTTGAAAAATGCTTGCGGGCTAAACTCAGGATGAGAAGCGGGGCATCCTTCGCCCAAATTCTGTTTCCCTCATTTAAACACGCAAAAAGTTTGTTCCATAATTCATCCTGATCTCTTGTAGCATAAATGTAAGCCCACGGCTGTTCATTTGTGCTGGAGGGCGCCCATCGTGTTGCTTCAAACAGGGAATTTATTTTATCAGCTTCAACAGGACGATCAGAAAATGCGCGCGTGCTTTTTCTGTTCTTGATCAGATCAGAAATAGGATGCTCAACGTGATTTGACTTTTGCATAATATAAGTAGCATTATTTAAAGCATTATTTAAAGCAGACTGGCAATCAACCTGTTTATATTTTCTAACAAGAAAGCAAGGTCATAGTTCATTTTTATGATCCCACAATTCTTTGCAATGCTGTTGGAACTAAAACGCATGCTGGTTTATTCATTCTTCTATCAGAATACCCATCTTTCCAAGCTGATAATCACGCATGGCTTCCATTATTTGGGTTTGGGTACTCATTACAAACGGACCATGAGAAACCACCTTCTCGCCGAGCGGTTTTCCACTTAGCAATAGTAACCGTGTATCTTCACGCGCCTCGAAGGTGATACCTTCTCCGTCATTCTTGAATAACACAACATGCAGCTTTTCAACAAGTCCATATCCTTCAACAGACAATTCTCCATCCAGCAGATAAATCAATGCATTATGATTCTCTGGCAGTGGAACTGAAATGCCACCTCCCTTTTTTAAATCAAGTGTTCCCGTGTTCACCTCGGTATGCGAAGGGATTGGGCCCTTCAGGCCAAGTAGGTGTCCTGAAAAAACTTTAGCGAGAACTTTCCCATCTACACTTTGAAAGGATGGGGCTTCGTCAGCAGAAAGCGGATAGTACGCAGGCTGATCCATTTTATGCGCTGCCGGTGTGTTGATCCACAATTGAATGATTTCCTGTCGGCCACCCCGTTCATGAATATCATGGGGAGGCCTTTCGCTATGAATAATACCCATTCCGGCATTCATCCATTGGGCCCCGCCTGCGTAAATAACACTGTCGTTCCCGCGACTATCCCGATGATGGACTCCGCCTTTAAAAATAAACGTAACGGGTGAAAACCCCCTGTGCGGATGTGGACCTATCCCTCCATGATCCGGTTTTATATGGCTGGGCACTTTCACGTCTGCATGATGCAAAAGCAAAAATGGATCGATTTGTTCCACCAGTTGCGTTGGAAATGGTTGGCGCACCGGAAAACCTCCCATATCAACCATTTGGGCAAAAAGCATCCTGGATACTGACCTGTTTTTCATTTTGTCTTTTTTAATGGACGCGTGATCATGCGCCCTCTATATCTTTAACCTTGCTCCATGGGGACCTCCATCAAAAGAACTTCTGCATCACTGGCGGCAACCATGGATATCTTCTCACTCTCCCAGATGCCAAGGCCGTCTCTTCGATTGAGGGTTATTCCGTCGATCGTTACATCTCCCTGAATGATAAAGGCATAAACACCATTTCCCGGCTTTTTCAGAGAATACTCTACGACTGCCTGTTTGGAAAGACTCCCCAGAGAAAACCAGGCATCCTGGTTTATCCATAAAGAATCATCACCCTTGTCTGGTGAAACCACGGTTTGAAATTTATTCTTTCGCTGAGCGGAATCAAAAAACTTCTGATCATACCGGGGTGTGATATTCCTTTCTTTCGGAAATACCCATATCTGCAAGAAGTTGACGTCTTCAGTCCTTGACGCGTTTCTTTCGCTGTGTGCAAGTCCCGAGCCTGCGCTCATGATTTGCACTTCGCCAGACTTAATAATGCCACGCCCGCCGGTATCATCACCATGTTCAAGGGAGCCCGTCAATGGAATGGAAATGATCTCCATATTGTCATGCGGATGCTGTCCAAAACCCGCTCCTCCCTTTACAATATCGTCATTTAACACGCGCAATGCCCCAAAATTTACCCTTTCAGGATTATAGTAACCGGCGAAAGAAAAGGTATGGTGTGAATCAAGCCAACCATGGTTGGCATGGCCCCGGGTGCTGGCTTTGTGCAGTACAGTATTCATAGCTTTAAAGAAAATTCGTGTAATTTAACAAATACAATTATTGTATATACAACAATTGTATTTAAAATGTTCCCGGATTTCAAAAAGAAGCCTTCACAGCTTGCCAGGAATGTTCTTGGTTTGGAATCAACGCTTGAGCACCTTGAAAGCGATGTCGCGGCCATAACCCTGCATTATCGCCAGATTGATCCAACTCAGGGCGAACTGCTCCAATAAATTAAATTTATCGTTTCCCCCAAAATTGTAGATATTTTCAAAGCCAAGATCCTTCGCCAGTTTCTCGCAAATCTGTTTGGCCTTATCGCTGTCGCCCGCATAAAACATGTCGATGCCAACTCCGTTGTAGTTTGGATTACGCATGTTCTCTGCGCCCGTAGTATTGAAACACTTTACGATGTCCTTGCAGTTCGTGAGTTTCACGAGCGCCTCTGTAGTATTGGCATACGGCTCGGGTTTAACGCGCACAGAATTCATCGCATCAATGATGACTTTGTCATGTACATCACCAATTGATTGGACAATGGATTCAACAGCCTGGGGTACTGCCGCCAGAACAATCACGTCAGATTTCTGAACGGCTTCGGCAATTGAGGATGTGGTAATATTTTTCACATTCCCCAATCGATTACCTTTGAATTCTTCCATGTTCCGTACGCCAAATGTAATATGATGACCCGCTTCTGCCCAACCCGATGCAAGCGCTCCACCCACATTTCCGCTTCCGATAATTGCTATTTTCATTTCTCGTTAATGGTTGTATTCAATAAATATAATCAGGTATCCTGGTATCATAAACCATTTCGCATATCAATTCTCTATCAGAAAACATTTTTTTCCTGCTTATGCATTGTTCTACACAATGCAATTAACTATCTATATATTACCCTTATAAGTATGAAAACTCTGTTATAAGATAGTATTGTCAATCCGGTAGAATTGGTTACTTTAAAAAATTCATATAGCTGATGAAAAGAATTTGAGGTCAGTAAAATGGAAAAGGGCACCAGAAACCTTAACGACTAATTATTAACATCATGCATGCAGGTAAAAACTTTTCGGTAAAAGAAGTGTTACTTTGGACGCGCCGGGATATTTACAGTCTCCTGGCGATTGCTACTACACAAACATTTTGCTACGTTGTTTTGGATTGGCGATGGCTTTCCATTCCATGGTTACCCATTGCCTTGTTGGGTACGGCGGTAGCATTCATTGTAGGCTTCAAAAACAATGCCTCTTACGACAGGATGTGGGAAGCCAGAAAAATCTGGGGTGCTATTGTCAATGGCAGTCGAGGGTGGGGGATCATGGTGAAGGATTTCATATCAAACAAGCATGCCACGCTGCCTTTGCCCGAAGATGAACTTCATGAAATAAAAATAAAATTCATCAATCGTCATTTCGCATGGTTGGCTGCACTTCGGTATAGTTTGCGTGAAAAAAGAACCTGGGAATCTGTTTATAAGAAACACAACCTGGAATACAAAGACAAATGGTTTAAGGTTTCGGAACAAAGTGGAGATTTGTGGAACGAGCTGACGAACCATTTGTCACCCGATGAAGTGGAATTAGTTATGACAAAAACAAATAAGGCGGCACAGATTATTGCCATGCAATCCGGGCACCTTAGGATGCTCCTGGAGAAAGGACTGATAGAAGATTTTCGTCATATAGAATTGGAAAGATCACTTGTTGACTTCTACAACCAACAGGGTGCTTCGGAAAGAATCAAGAATTTCCCTTACCCACGGCAATACGCGACACTCAACTTATACTTTACCAAGATTTTTGTTTTTCTGTTGCCGCTGGGTATGCTGCAGGAGTTCGATAAGTTGGGTGGTCATCTCATCTGGCTTTCGATTCCGTTCAGTGTATTGTCAGCCTGGATTTTCACAACCATGGAGAAAATTGGAGAGTCCACCGAAAGCCCCTTTGAAGGAAGCGCCAACGATGTGCCTATTACGGCAATATCCAGAACCATAGAAATCGACTTGAAAGAAATGTTTGGGTATACAAACATCCCAACACCGTTAACCCCGGAGAATAATATATTAGTTTAATCAAAATGGCTTATCAATGTTTGACCGGATATTTGAAAACAACAAAAAATGGATTGCGGGCAAATTGTCTATCGATCCCGATTATTTTACGAAACTGGCAAAAGGACAACATCCTGAATTTCTGTATATAGGATGCTCGGATAGCAGGGCTACTGCGGAGGACTTGATGGGTGTTCAGCCCGGAGAAGTATTCGTACACCGAAACATTGCAAACCTTGTAGTGAGCACCGACAACAACCTGAATGCGGTTGTACAGTATGCCGTCGAACACCTCAAAGTAAAGCACATTATTGTCTGCGGACACTACGAGTGCGGTGGCGTAAAAGCTGCGCTTAATCCAAGCGACCTGGGCCAGCTGAACAGCTGGCTTCAAACCTTGCGGGACGTTTACAGATTCCACCAGCAAGAATTAGACGCTATAAGCGATTCACAACAGCGATTTGACCGTCTCGTCGAGCTCAATGTAAAAGAGCAATGCATTAACATTATCAAAATCGACCATGTGCAACGATCCTGGTACAAAACCGGATACCCTCAAATCTATGGTTGGGTATTTGATGTACGCTCCGGCAAAATCAAAGATTTGGGGTTGGTGATGGAAAAGGAATTTGCTTCCATCAGAAGCATTTATGATTTAAAGCCCGATACCTAAAGAATATTAAAATACCAAAATTGGTTTCGGGAGGGCACCACAATTCAATCAGCGACTTACCCTCTGAGTTTATCCAATATGCGATTCAACTCGTGGGCTTCACCTTTGGTAACATTTTTAAGAGTTTCTATCCAAGACGCTGCGTCAGCATCAATTTTCCGCAACAAAGCAAGTCCCTTGTCTGTAATAGAGATATCCACCTGCCTACGATTGTGTTCACAGATCTCGCGCCTGAGCAAGTCTTTTTGCCTTAGCTTTTCCACTAATCTGGTGGCATTACTGCTCTTATCGATCATTCTGCACGTAATATCGGCGAGCATCATTGCCCTGGGATGACTGCCCCGAAGAATCCGCAATACATTGTACTGCTCTGGTGTAATGCCAAGCGGCTTTAATCGCGATGCATTAATGTTATGAATCCAACCGCCGGTAAACAAAATGTTTACCGCCATCTTCTCAAATTCATTGTTGAATTTTTCCTGTTTGATATCTTGCTCCAGGGACATATTCTATAAAAGTACATTCAATTATTGTATAGACAACTTTAGGGCCTGTAAAGTTTCTACTGAAGCCTGATCAAATCCTAATTGCTTCGGATAGATCCTGGATACTATGGTGCGCTATAAAATTCGTTGCTAACTTATCGGCATTGATCAAACAATAATGCCATGATACAATTCACAGCAACCATACATAAATTTGACAAAAAAGGCGAAAAAACCGGCTGGCGCTACATTGAGATTGTTGCATCTCAGGCAAGAAAATTAAAACCGGCAAGCAAAGTATCATTTCGGGTAAAAGGGAGTCTGGATCAACACAGGATTGAAAAGATAGCCTTGATTCCAATGGGCAACGGCAACTTCATTCTTCCCTTGAATGGACCCATTCGCAAAGCGATAGGAAAGAAGCAAGGCGACAAAATCAATGTCGTACTGGAAGCGGATGATCGGAAATTAACCCTGTCAACTGACCTAATGATTTGCCTAAAGGAAGAACCATTGGCCATCGCGTTCTTCAAGTCCTTACCAAAATCGCATCAACATTACTTTAGCAAGTGGATTGAAAGCGCCAAGACTACACCAACAAAAACCAAAAGGATCGCAATGGCCGTGACTGCAATGGCCAAACAGCAGGGCTTTGCCGAAATGCTGCGTGCGAATAAGGGTTTACGGTGATTTTTAGTTTAATCAGGTAAGCTGGAAAAGTTAGCGCTCAAGGGCATGACAAGAATGGGGCCTGAATGAGCAGCTTACCAGCAATTATAATACAATTTTTTGCCTTTCAATTGTGTTTAGCGGTAGGGATATCTTCCCTTCATTCTATTAAATTTATGAGGTTTAAATTCTAATGATGAACTTTATCAAGGGCCCGGTGAACTGGGGTATAATTGGATGCGGTGACGTATGTGAGGTGAAAAGTGGACCAGCATTTAGCAAGGTTCCCGACTCATCTTTAGTCGCTGTGATGCGCCGAGATGCAAAAAAAGCGAAAGACTTTGCATACCGCCATAACGTACCAAAATTTTATAGTGACGCCACGCAACTTATAAATGATCCTGATGTAAATGCTATCTACATCGCTACGCCCCCGGAATCGCACGAGCGCTATGCCTTAGAGGCTATGAAAGCCGGAAAGCCTGTCTATATTGAGAAGCCTGTAACAGTCAGCAGTACAGCATGTCGAAATATGATTGCAGCGTCTAACACCTATAAGATGCCTGCAACAGTTGCACATTACAGAAGAAGGTTAGCAATCTTTGAAAGGGTTAAGTCGCTTATTGACAAGAACGCCATTGGGCCAGTAAGATTGGTGACCCTCAACCTATTTCAATTGCCAAAGCCCGCCCTTCAGCCGGATTCAGTCGAAAACTGGAGGATTGATCCGGCTGTATCCGGAGGTGGGATATTATTTGACTTAGCCCCACACCAATTGGACATTCTATATTGGATATTTGGTGCGCCTCAAGTAATGAAGGGCCTTTCCATAAATCAGGGCAGGGCATACAATGCACCGGATGTTTCCGCCTTATCGGCCGTATTCCAGGACAACATTCTATTTCAAGGACTCTGGTCATTTAACAGTCCGGTTCAGGCACTGACAGACTCATGCAAAATAGTAGGGGATACCGGGACCATAGCGTTTCCTTTTTTCTCAAGCTCTGTAGAATCCAAGCTTAGAGTCAATAGGGGAAACAAAGAAGATGTGGAGGAATTCATATTCCCGCGGCACGTTCAGCAGCCCATGATTGATCACGTCGTTTCCTATTTTCAGGGAAAAAGGGAGAACCCATGCTCACTTGATGAATCGCTGGTCTCGCTATTGATGATAGAAGAAGCATATGCTTCGTAAGCAACGGTACTAATATGGACGTAAACAAAAGCAGACTTTCGTGTTGAGTAGTCATTGAGAATTACTGACAATATTTACACCTAACACACGAAATTATAACCATATTTATAGAACAACATCATAAACATTATGAAAGACAAACTTCGCAGTCAGGGTTGGTTTGGTAAGAAAGGCAAAGATGGATTCATCTACCGTGCATGGATGAAGAATCAAGGTATTCCCGACTATGAATTCCGCGACAAGCCGGTAATCGGTATTTGTAACACCTGGTCAGAACTTACACCCTGCAATGCGCATTTTCGTGAACTTGCTGAGTCGATTAAGCGAGGCGTTTCAGAGGCGGGGGGATTTCCCGTTGAATTTCCCGTGATGTCACTGGGCGAAACCCTGATTAAACCAACGGCCATGTTGTACCGGAATCAGGTAAGTATGGATGTTGAAGAATCTATCCGTGCGAACCCTGTTGACGGGGTGGTCCTTATGTGCGGTTGCGACAAAACGACACCCTCGCTTGTGATGGGCGCCTGCAGTGTAAATCTACCAACACTTGTGGTTTCCGGAGGACCAATGCTAACCGGTAAATTCAAGGGTCGGGATATTGGAACAAGTGATATCTGGCGCTTTAACGACGCGGTGCGGGCAGGTGAAATGTCACAGGAAGATCTTACGGTTTCAGAAGCATGCATGTGCCGCAGTCGCGGACATTGTGCTGTAATGGGAACTGCATCTACAATGGCCAGTATGGTCGAGTCCCTTGGACTCTCTCTCCCGGAGAATGCAGCGATTCCGGCTGCCGACTCCCGGCGAAAGGTATTGGCACAAATGTCAGGCATACGCATTGTGGAAATGGTTAAAGAAAACTTACGACTCTCGGATATACTCACCCGTGAAGCATTCGAAAATTCAATCATTACTAATGCTGCAATTGGTGGCTCTACGAATTTTATTATTCATTTATTAGCGATTGCCGGTAGAATAGGTGTACCGCTAACCTTGAATGATTTTGATAAACTATCAGCAAGCATTCCCTTCATCGCCAACATACAACCTTCCGGAAAATATTTTATGGAAGATCTGTATTATGCTGGTGGTATACCCGCGGTGATGAAAGAAATCGATCGCTTTCTTCACGGCAAGTGCATAACCGTGAATGGAAAAACGATGAGGGAAAACTACGATACTGCGGAATGTTACAATCGCGAAATCATTTCAACTGCTGACAAACCTTTTAACCCGGTATCGGGTGTTGCCATTCTTAAAGGCAATCTTTGCGAAAATGGAGCCGTAATAAAACCCTCAGCAGCGACGCCTGCGCTAATGAAGCATTCGGGGAAGGCCATAGTCTTTGAGGATATCGACGACTATAAAAAAAGAATCGATCTTCCGGATTTGGACGTAGATGAAACAAGTATTCTGGTTTTGAAAAATGTAGGTCCGATTGGTTATCCAGGTATGCCCGAAGTTGGGAATATGGCGTTGCCGAAAAAGTTATTAGCCAAAGGTATTCATGACTTAGTCAGAATTTCAGATGGTAGAATGAGTGGTACCGGATTCGGTACAGTTATTCTGCATGCTTCTCCTGAAGCTGCATTAGGCGGAAATTTCGCTGTCGTTCAAACTGGCGATGTTATTAGCCTTGATGTTTCGAAGCGCTCCCTGGTTTTGGAGGTATCGGCGGCAGAACTTGAAAAGCGAAAGAAAGTGTGGAAATCGTCCTATAAAAAATATGACCGTGGTTATGTAAGCTTATATCAGCAACACGTGGAACAGGCGCATCTCGGTGCAGATATGGATTTTTTAAAGGGCAGTTCAGGGAGCGAAGTATCGCGAGACTCGCATTAATTTATCACAAAGCATCAGCAGCGAAATACCAAATTCAATACCATGAATACTTTTCAGAATCAGGTTGCAATCGTGACAGGCGCTGGACAAGGCATTGGACTTGAAATCTGCAGACAACTGGCAGGACAAGGCGCTCATGTTCTATTGAATGATATTGAAGAATTGCTAGCAGAAGAGGCAGCCCGATCCATTCAAAAAGAGCATGGCAGCTGTATCCCTTATGCCGGCGACGCCTCCGACGTTTCTTTCATACAAGAAATGGTGCGTGAGAGTGTCAACCGATTTGGGAAACTCGACATTGCCATTGCGAATGCAGGCATTACATTATTCGGCGACTTTTTCGAATACAAACCGGAGGATTTCACACAGGTCATGAAAGTTAATTTGAGTGGTAGTTTTTTTCTGGCTCAGGCAGCCGCACTGCAAATGAAGGATCAGGGAGCGAGTGGAAGAATTTTGTTCATGTCTTCTGTTACAGGCCATCAAGCGCACAAGGATCTGGCAGCTTATGGCATGAGCAAGGCCGCACTGGAAATGCTTGCCAAGACATTAGTGCTTGAACTCTCTCCTTTTGCGATCACCGTAAATGCCATCGCACCGGGTGCTACAAGTACTGAGCGAACGTTGAGTGATCCGGATTATGAACAAACATGGTCTCGTATAACGCCAATCGGAAAGCCTGCCACAGCAAAGGATATTGCGAACGCAGCGCTGTTCCTGGTCTCTCCGGAAGCCGGTCACATCACTGGGCAGACGCTAATTGTAGATGGCGGATGGTCCAGCGTAAGTCCCTCACCTTATTAGGTTTTATTTTCAGCGGCCCAACAAATGAGGGTGTACATATACCACAATGCAACATGAACCATCTTAAAACCCATCGCATATGAAAGCATATGTTCTCGTCGATGTAACTGTAACCAATCCGTCGCGATACGAAGACTACAAAAAACTAACGCTAGCATCATTGGAGCCTTATGGGGGGAAATTTATTGTGCGTGGTGGTACTGCCGATACGTTGGAAGGCGATTGGAAACCCGGGAGAATCGTTGTCCTTGAATTTCCCTCACTTGCAGATGCAAAAGCATGGTGGTCATCAGCCGGTTATGCGCCCGCCAAGGCTATCCGACAGTCGGCTTCAGAAACAAAAATGATTGTTGTGGAAGGATGCACGTAAAAGCTGCGTAATTTGAATACTTCCTCAGCAGCGAAAGCAATTTGCGATCAAGCCTATAATCATACCAGTATTTATAGGCGACATCTATACGGTTTGAGTCCAACTCACACCAGACTTCCCTCATGGCAAAACCTATTTCATTTTTACGATGCATGTGAGCAGATCTTCAAACCATGCAGGAAACAGAAATGTATTGTGCGATTTTTTGTTCCAAAAGCAAATTCTCCAATGAAATCAAATAAAACCAGCCATGATCCCACTAAGAAGGATCAAAAAATCAGCAAGAAATAACTGTAATGGATAGCCTACTTGTAGTTGGGAACGTCAAGTTTTTTACTGATGCGAAATACCGCATTGATCAATCCAACATGGCTGTATGTTTGCGGGTAATTACCCCACTGCGATCCATCCAGATCCACGTCTTCGCTGAATACACCGAGATGGTTAGCGTAGGGTAAAATGCCGTCCAGTGTTTTGATGGCATCGTCAACGCGGCCAACGCATGCCAGGGCATCAACATACCAGAAGGCGCATACCAAAAATGTGGCTTCCGGCTTCCCAAAATCGTCCTGATGCACATAGCGATAGAAAAGGCCTTGCTCGGTTTTCAAAAGTTTCTCAAGTTCTTTTAAATGCTCGCGACCTTTAATGGTTGTAGGATCAAGATAATTCATCGTGATCAGTTTTAATGTGCTGGCGTCAAGATGATGCGATCCCATTGCCTGCATATAAACACCCAGCTGCGGGTTGTAGCACTTTTCGATTCCGGCTGCTGCTGTCTCACATAATTTAGCTGCCCGGTTATAGAGCTCCGAATCTTTCATTAGCGTACCAATTTTCATTGCGGCTTTGGAACCTGCCCAATGAAAAAGTAGCGTATAAGTGTGTACTTGCTTGACATTTCGAAACTCCCATAGTCCTGCGTCAGGCTCGTCCATCGTGTTCTCAATCCACTGAAGCAATCGATCGACAAGCGGTCTGTACGATCGTCTCTTTGAAAATCCAAGACGTTTATCTATGAATAGGGGGAGTAACCCTACGAGCACCTGTCCATACACGTCATTTTGGGTTTGTTGATACGCCTTATTTCCGATTCTGACGGGCTGACTTCCAAGATACCCTTCTAACGGGAGATGTATCTCTTCAATTTCTTTTTGCCCTGTAATGGTATACATGGGTTGGATTCTTTCGCCATCCCGCATTAGAATGTTTTGGATATAATCAAAATATCGCTCCAATTCATCGAAATGGCCCATCTCGTTGAAGGCTTTCAAAGTGTAGTATGAGTCGCGAAACCAGCAGTAACGGTAATCCCAGGTGCGGGAACTACCACGGTGTTCTGGCAAGCTCGTCGTTCCAGATGCAATGATCCCCCCAGTATCCTCATACTGATGAAGTTTTAGAACAAGTGCAGAGCGAATCACGCTGTCCTGATATATATCCGGTACATACGTATTCTTAATCCAGCCTTGCCAATAGCGAACCGTCTTATTTATAAAATCTTCAGATGTTGGTTTTAAAGGAGCTTCCAATGCCTCACCATATGTAAAAACCAGATAACGGTTTTGATCCAGCACAAAAGGTTGCTGTTCCATTACATAGGCAAGCGATATGTCTGTGGTCAACCTGGCTTGCGTTCCAAAATTCAAGAATCGCAAATGATTACTGCCGAACATTATTTCAGGGATCATGTTTCCATAATCTCCAACCGGTTTGCACGTTACTTTTACCACCGGGTTTCCCTCAATCAATTCTATTTTGCGTACCAGCATCAGCGGCTTGTAGTATCGTTCGTACTGAAAGAACCTGGGAGCACAGTCGATTACCCTAAACTTACCAGAGACAGTATGAAATTCGGTACACAGAACGTTCGTGCTTTCTATGTAATATTGACGACTGGTATATTTATCCTGTGGACTAATGGAGAACTCGCCACCTCTCGGCTTATCGATTAGCGAGCCGAAGATAAAAGAACTATCAAACCGTGGAAGGCACATCCATTTAACATGTGCGTGGATATCAATGTATGCTAGGTAGGAGCAATTTCCCACAATGCCCATTTCATAACGATGTATACTCATGTAGTTATTAGCTGTTTTAGCAAGGGTAATACTTCCTGTTGTGACGGAATGGTATACTGTGCAAGGGTGTGACCCCCACCTACTTTAATAGTTACGGCCTTAGTATCCATTACTCGAAACATATCTTCGTCGGTTTTGTCATCGCCAAGAACAAGTATGAACTCATAAGCTTTGCCTTGAATAACTTTGCTCGCAGCCGCGCCTTTGTCTACGCCTGCCACCCGTACCTCAATGACTTTGTTTCCATCAACTATTTGAAGTTGCTCATTTCTGACCAAATGATACAGATTGTCCAACAATTCTCTCGACCTCACAAAACCAAGGTCCGTATCAACGTTGCGATAGTGCCATGCCAGTGTATGATTCTTTTCCTCTACAAAAGATCCCGGACTACGTTGCGCGTTTAACTCCAGAATTGGCCGGACCAACGGCTTCCATGATTGATCTACTTCATTTTCAACTATCCAATCCCCGTTACCAAGTCGTATAGTGGCTCCGTGCTCCGCCACAAGATTGATGGGCAACCCATCAAACCACTCCTCCAAAATAAGATGGGATCGACCACTGATTATTGTCACCTCAGTTTTAGGGTCCGCTGATAGTAATTTCAGTAATGCTATCAACTCTTGGTCTGGTATTGCTTTGCTGGGATGTTTGGCAAAGGGGACTAATGTTCCATCATAGTCAAGAAAAAGGTGACGCGAAGAGGCTTGCCGAAATTGACTGGCTATTTTTTCCCGTATAGCACTCGTTACATGCCTGGTTTTATGAGCTCTCTGCTGGTCCTTTACTTCGTTTAATTGTTTTAGAAAATCCTGAACCCAGTCTATCACGGTATATTCTGCCAATCTTTTTTGAAGGAGAACCATTTTATGCCGCTGCTCCTCCACCGGCATGTTTAGTGATGTGAAAATTGCGTGTGCCATTTCCTCTTTATCCATCGGATTAACCAATACAGCCTCCCCCATTTCACTCGCTGCGCCTGCCAGTTCACTTAGAATCAAAACGCCGTCTTGGTTAGTCCTGCTAGCGGCATATTCTTTTGCCACCAGATTCATACCATCACGCAACGGTGTGATTAGTCCAATATCTGCGGCTTGGTACAGCGCCGATAATTCCGGAAAAGACAAATGGCTATAGCGATAAATAACCGGTTGCCACTGAAGTGTAGAGTATCTTCCGTTAATCCTGCCAACATATTCCTCGATCAATTTTCTGCGTTGATTATACCGCGAAATAATCTGCCGTGATGGAACCACGACAAGAACAAAAACGACTTGTTCTCTGACTTCCGGATGAAGTTCCAGGAACCGCTCAAAACCAGCCAGTCGATGTGTGACGCCCTTGGTGTAGTCCAGCCGATCTACCGAAAATATTATTTTTAGCCCGTCAAAATTCTTAAAAACAGCATCTCGTTGTACAATAACATCTGCTTGGTGCGCGGCATTATGAAACTTTTGATAATCTATCCCGATCGGAAACAAATCGGCTTTAACAATTCTACTGTCCGCAAAAAAGGTTCGGAACTGATGATTTATTCCTAAAACCATCCGTAACGTTTTAAGAAAATGCTGCACATACTCCTGCGTATGAAACCCCACCAAATCAGCACCAATCATTCCCTGTATTATCTTCTCCCTCCAGGATCGATGCAGTAATCTGAAAATTTCAAATGTCGGGAAAGGAATATGCAGGAAGAATCCAATTGTTGCATCGGGCACTTTGTCACGAATCATTCCTGGGAGCAAAAACAATTGGTAATCGTGAATCCATAAAACATCGTTAGGTCTTAGCAGCGCAACAATTCTATCGGCAAATATCTGGTTGACTTCCTGATAACTTTGGAAGCTTTCTTCATCAAAATCAACATAGGAAGGGAAGTAGTGAAACAGGGGCCATATTGTAGCATTGCAGTACCCATTGTAATACCTGTTATACAGCTTCGAATCTATGAAGAGAGGATCTATCTCAAAAGCCTGAATTGGCTTTTTAATTGCAGTGTATTTTTGCCATCTCCTCTCGGGGAAATCAGCAGACCCTATCCACCACTTTTCACTGAAAACATGTTCCGAATCATTTTGCTCAAAGAAGCTTTTGAGTGCGCTTACCAGGCCTCCATCACTGGCTTTAAGGCTGACTTTGTTATTCTTTTCAATGAGTTGGAAGGGTAATCTGTTAGAAACTACAATCAGTCGCTTGTCTAGTTTTTCCTCCATTTTAAATAATCTTGAATGGGTCTCGTTGAAAATGAATTTTTAACTACCTGTAATGTTACAATAACCTCCTTAAAATTATAGGGAGAAACCTATTTTTCTAGACCTGAAAGCATAGAAGCCGTCAAATTATCGATACTTCAAGAAAGTTTTTTGCACAAATAGAAATCTCCACTACATTTGCAATCCCAAAAAGAAATGGACCCCTGGGATATTGGGGGGGATTTATGGGAGTTTAGCTCAGCTGGTTCAGCGCATCCCGACTCAAGGTTGGGAGAGTCGGGGGTTCAGTTGAGATTATAGTAAATGATGGCGGCACAAGGCCGGCATAAATCGGGAGCTTAGCTCAGCTGGTTCAGAGCATCTGCCTTACAAGCAGAGGGTCGGGGGTTCGAACCCCTCAGCTCCCACTTACAGAGGCCTCGCGATGCGAGGTCTTTTTGTTTTGAATTTATATCCAAGAGGACAAAAGACACAACCCATCGGCGTAAAATGGGGGGCGGATTTACCCCATGCTACTGTTTTATAAATAACAAAATTGCCTAGGTTTCTGCTGTTTTTAGTTTGATATTTAGTTAGAGCCTGACCCAAGCCTATGAATCAATTTTACAAGAAAGTCCTGGTACCCATTCTGGTGCTTGCAGGGACGACAACGCTTTTAGCCCAAACGTTAATTTCAGGAACCGTCAAAGATGGAAGTACGCAAGCCCCGCTGGCTGGTGTTAACATCGTTGCCCAGGGAACTAAACAGGGCACAGTGACCGATAGTAATGGTAAATACGCCTTGAACGTGAATCAATCACCGCCGTTCACTATTGTTTTCTCATTCACGGGCTTTCACACAGAAAAAGTTGTTGTCACGGAAAACAATACCGCCAATGACCTGACCATGGAGGAAGAGTCAATACTCGGGCAAGAAGTGGTGGTGTCTGCCTCGCGCATGGAGGAAAGCATCATGACGTCACCGGTCACCATCGAAAAGATGGACCTCATTTCCATAAAACAGGCCGCCACACCAGACTATTTTGATGCGCTCGCCAACATGAAGGGTGTCCAGGTGACCAGCTCCAGTTTAACGAATACCTCTGTGAATACCCGTGGTTTTGCCGATGTTGGAAATACCCGTTTTGTGCAATTGATTGATGGCATAGACGCAGCTGATCCTACCATTGGTCACGCAGTTGGTTCTGTCATGGCGCCAGGTGAACTGGATATTGAAAGTCTGGAGTTAATACCCGGTGCAGCTTCCGCTTTGTATGGCCCCAACGCGTTCAACGGCATTATGCTGTTGAAAAGCAAAAGCCCTTTTGATTTCCAGGGGCTGAGCGCCATGGTCAAAATGGGCATTACCAATTCGAAAGCTGGCGGCGCCCACCCCATGGGTACTTACAGTCTACGGTATGCAAAAGCGTTTAAGGATAAACTCGCATTCAAAGTAAACTTTCACTACATGGGGGCTACTGATTGGACAGCCAATGATATTAAGACTGACAGAAATAACCCGAGCTCAAAAACTGATCTTACCGGTATGCCCGATTTTGATGGGGTAAATCTACAAGGTGATGAAAGTGCTCTCGTCACTATCCCGGGAATAGGCACGCTACATAGAACAGGCTTCTCCGAGAATATTTTGCTGAACAATCAGGAGGCGCGTGTACTTAAAGGGGACGCAGCCATTCACTACAAACTGAATGAGAAAATGGAATTAATCGGAGCCGTTCGTTTAGCCCAGGCCAGTGCGCTCTACCAGGCGGATGTGAAATATGCATTCAGAAGGTATCAAGCACAGAGCTATAAATTGGAACTTAAGAGCGATCAGTTTTTTGTGCGAAGCTACGTGACCAACACCGTGTCTCGCAAATCCTATCATTTGGGTGCATTGGGTGCTTATGTAAATGAGTCCTTTAATCCTTCCTATCGACCTGCCGACGGCTCAGGCTGGATAAATGATTATGCAACGGCTTTTTTGGGTGGAGCTCCGGGCTTTGCGGCCGATGATCAAGTAGCCGCGCGTTCCTATGCCGATCGGTTCATGATTGACCCAACAACTGGAAATTACGTGGCCTCCCTTCAGGACACGATTAATAAAGTCAGGTCAAATCTTTTTCAAGGAAATCCGCCAGGCGCCAAGTTTTTCACCAAAGCCATCAATTGGCATACCGAATTGTTCTACAATTTCAAGCAAATAAAATGGGCGGAGGTAATCGCTGGTGGAAACTTCAGGTATACCAGTGTGTTTAGTGACGGTACACTTTTCGATGACGCTCCCGATGATCCGAACAACGCTCAGCCAATATTGACGAACACCTAT
The DNA here is from genome assembly GCA_029858965.1 of Cyclobacteriaceae bacterium. Taxonomy (GTDB): domain Bacteria; phylum Bacteroidota; class Bacteroidia; order Cytophagales; family Cyclobacteriaceae; genus Chryseolinea. The sequence goes on along the minus strand of JAOUDZ010000074.1, from coordinate 1,806 downwards.
GGTGTTTACACACAAATTGCTAAAAGCATATCCGAAAAGCTTAAAGTGACTGGCTCAATTCGCTATGATAAAATGAAAGACTTTGATGGGCATTTCACACCCAGGGTATCCATGGTTTACTCGCCCAATAAAAATCACAATTTCCGGGCAAGCTTTCAAACCGGCTTCCGTTTTCCTGAATTGACATTTCAGTTTATTTATTTTGACAATCCCGATGCGATATTTTTAGGAGGAGCATCTTCCATAGCATCGCGATATGGCGTTCACAATGGAGGGGCGTGGACAAAAGATTCATATGATGATTTTTACTACCAGGGCGGTAGGCTGGATCCAACTACAGGTGCCATATTGACCAATCCCGGAAACGTAACACTCGAAACAGCTAATATTGCTTATGTTAAACCTGAGCAACAGCAGACTTTCGAAGTTGGCTACAAAGGTCTTCTGGCGGGCGAACTATTCATTGATTTGAATTACTATTATTCCAGCTATACAGATTTTACGGGTACACAAGTAGTAGTAGGTAAAGTGTCCACCACGCACCAAGGCACACAAATCGATGCCGGCCGACTTTGGTCCTTAGGACGGAATTCCCCTAATACATTGCATTCTTCTGGCGTTGGACTGGGTCTTACTTATAACCTCCCTAAAGATTTTGTGCTCAACGGAAATTATAATTACACGACGTTCTCCGGGACGCTAGAGACTGGATTCCTGACCCAATTTAATACACCAACAAATCGTTTCGGTATTGGGATAGGGAACCGGAGGCTCACCAAAAATTTAGGGTTCAACATGAACTACCGATATCAGCAATCCTTCTTCTGGCAGTCACTCTTTGGCGAGACCACCATACCTGCCTATGGTGTACTGGATGCGCAGGTGAATTATAAGTTTAGCTCCCTTAAAACAATTCTAAAAATTGGCGGCACCAACCTGGGCGGCAAAGACTACCGGACCAGTTTTGGTTCTCCTTTCGTAGGTCAGCAATATTATGTGTCGTTAGTGTTTGATGATCTGCTGAAGTAAGTAACATTTAAAGTATCTTGTTCCTGCATGCTTCAATCCCCTCAACTTGCAGCCATTATACATGCTTGCCGTCAGGCAGGTTCATCGACACTGCCGATTTTACTATATTGTAGCTAATGCCCCAATCCCGCCAACTTGCCGCCATCATGTTCACCGACATTGTCGGGTACACCGCCTTAATGGGCAGTGATGATAAAAAGGCATTTGCCTTGCTAACTAAAAACAGGCAACTGCAAAAACCCATCGTCGAATCATTTGGAGGTCGGTGGATCAAAGAAATGGGGGATGGCGTCATCGCCAGTTTCAATACGGCATCAGAAGCACTGGCTGCTGCCAAAAAAATCCAGGAAGCCTGCCATGCTGATGCTGACTTTCAATTACGGATTGGTATTCACCTGGGTGAAGTGGTTTTTGAAAATGATGATGTCTTTGGCGATGGTGTCAATATCGCCTCGCGCATTGAATCCCTGGGTATTGCAGGTTCAGTGCTCATATCCAAAGCCATTCGTGATCAGGTAAAAAACAATTCAGATTTCCAACTTGATTCATTGGGAAATTTTGATTTCAAAAATGTAGCGGAGCCCATGGAAGTCTTTGCCCTGGCAAACCCGGGCTTTGCGGTGCCCAGGCGTGAAGAAATGCAGGGCAAACTCAAACAACCTCAAAAGAAATCGAATGCGCTGAAATGGATAATCCTGGCGGCATTTATTATAGTTGTTTCTTTTGCCGTTTGGTTTCTTAAGGGACAAATGAAAGACTCAGGTGAGACCGGTGATC
>JAOUDZ010000073.1 GCA_029858965.1 Cyclobacteriaceae bacterium | reverse complement strand
GAAAGCTCAAGCCGGGTTTGATTGAGTAGAATTCTGACAAGTCGTAATCCGACGTATAGAAAGCCTGCGAAATGTCATGCGCTTTGTATGGATGGAAATAGTTCGCACTGTTTTGCGAATACAATCGGAAGAAAGTTGATACCGTGAATACGGGGGTGATTTTAAGGGATGTCTCTATATTAAAAGTATGGGCTACGATCCCAAAATCATCCCAGTAAAACCGATAGTAGGTTCTCAGAATCCAGCGACCACCGAGAAAGGTGTTGAGCTGAAGACCAAGGGGGACTTTCAACCGGCTTCCGGGAAGGTTTTCAACAAGCAGTGAATCATTGTTGAAATAAACACGATGGAAAGGCGTGGACAGCAGTCCGGATTGATAGGCAATTCCCGGATATATACCCAGGGACATTCTCTGATTAAGAACCTGGTAGAATCCCATTTCCAGGTTATAAGACGAACGCCTGTAATTGTCGAACCACTCTTTGTACTGAAGTTCAATTGGATAGATTAATTTCTCGGGTTCTCCGCTGTGCAACCTGCCCCAGCGCAAGTCATCAAAAAACGTTTGCAATGCGAGTGATATTTCCCGGGACTGTGATGGATTTATATGACTGAATGAAAGTCCGGCTCCAATAGAAAGGTAATCAGACTCGATTGACAACCCGCCGTTCATGCCAACGGTAATCCCCTTTTTGCCAAGCAACCTGCTGTAGCCGGCATTGACATATGTTCTCAGGTCGATCTTTGATGCCGAAGACTTTACAAAATCGATGTTATCAGTTGATGCAGAGCTGATAACATCCACCCCGGTGCCAAGGTGAAAGGTATTGGATGAATCCCGCTGATGATCTATTGATACTTGCGTTGCGTACACCTGCAGGTCTTCCGTTCCTATGCCGCCGGTAACAGCAGAATGGTCGTTATCCTGCGTATAGAATGACATCACAAGCTGAATGTCGGTAGTGGAAAGCTTTTTCTTTTTATAGGTGCTGTCTGATCGTTGACCAAACGAGAAGAGCGAAGATGCCAGAAGGCCAATAATAATGTATCTCTTTTTCACGCTCAGTTACATCCACAGCCTCCGCTGGTCTTGCTACTACCTCCCCCTGATGCTCCCTCCCGGTACGCATGCACGTTTTCCTCAAATTTCCGGCTTCCAGGCTGACCCGGCTTCATCTCGTAATCATTCAAATAAACACGCTGATAGGGCTTCACGGATTCGCATGACGCTAAAGAACAGAGGATCATACCGATAACAATATATACCAATGTGTATCGCTTCATGGCAAAGTATTCATGTTCAGTCGGAGGTGTTGGGAAGTGAAGATTTTATTATGATCATTAATAATAAGTCCGTGTACACCCGGCAATTGTTCAATAAAGTGCAACCCCACTTCAACGCCCATTATCGTAACTGCCGTAGCGATGGCGTCGGAAAGTTCTGCACTTGCACTTACAATCGTAACACTTTTTATTCCCGTTACGGGGTATCCTGTCTTTGGATCAATAGTGTGCCCATACCGAATGCCGTTCCTTTCGAAATATTGCTCATAGTCGCCGGAGGTAGCCACGGAGGCATTTTGCACCGGTATCCACGCCATTATGCGCGCAGGATCACGCGGATCTGCAATACCTACCTTCCACAATGATCCATCAGCGCGCAAACCAAATGCGGCAAGATCTCCACTGGCATTAATTACCGCACTTTTGACACCCCTTTGTAACAAAATCTTTTTTACTGCATCTGCGGCATAGCCTTTCCCAATCCCACCAAAACCGATGTGCATGCCAGGCTGAGATAAATAAACCTGCTTGCCATCCTTCAGCAAGATCTTTTCAGACCCAATCCTGGCAAGGGCTGCCTTTAACTGATCCGTATTTGGCATATCTGCATTACCACGTTTGAAATTGTACAGTTTTCTAAGCCCGGCGGCTGTGATGTCGAACGCCCCTTGCGTTAACAATGCAATTTCTTTGCAACGTCTGATGAGTGCATAGACTTCATCGTCCACTACTACGGCTTTAATGCCTGCATTCCGGTTGATCAGTGAAGTCTGTGATGTCTCCGTAAACTCTGTTAGCAAATTCTCGATTCGCTTCACTTCCTGAATTGCCTCGTCAACGATTTTGTAGCCGTCTTCTTCGTCTTGCAGGACCGTGAATTCAAAGTCCGAGCCCATGAGTTTAACATTCCTTCGACATTCCGTATTCGCTACTGTATTCATCGTAAGAGATAGCCCTTTATTTCATCTATAAATTCTGCCGGCGACTGGTTGTTGTATTGCAAGGATGCGATCACGGTCTGGTCAGGACTTACAAGCAAGAGATATGGAAACAAACCATCCGGATTGTATTTTTCAGCCAGCATTGCGTTCTGTTTTTTAATTGCACTCGTCAAAGACTTTCGTTGTGGGAAGTCCGCCTTGAGCACAACAAGGTGACCGCCGGCAAAGTCCAGGAAATCGCTTTCACTGAGAATCTGTCTTTCGAAGCGTATGCATCCCGGGCACCAGTCCGATCCGGCGAAAACCAACAATACTGCCCTATTTGAGTCTCTGGCAATCTGGAAGGCCTCCTCGGCGCAATCGTAAACTTGCGCATGGACCTGAATTAATGTGCATATGAATATGGAGAGAATTGCGAAAAACTTCGGTAGCATCACATCCTATCTGATTGGCAATAAAGGTAAAAAATCATCCTTCGAATTACAGTAAAATGGGAAAAGAAAAAATTCGCTCAATTTTTCTTTGTGGTATGATTACAGGCTCTTCCACAAGTACAATGTAGCATAGGCTTCCCATCCCTTATACTTTTTGAAGATATGTTTCACTTCCGCAAGCGTCGGTTTTCGCGCCATCTTTTGAAGATTCCTGATTGCGTTATGAATACCTGCGTCTTCAAGCGGAAATGCATCGCGGTACCGGAACGTTTTCATAAGTGCATAATTGGCCGTCCAGTTCCCAACACCTTTGATTTTCATGAGCTTTTCTTTTGCTTCCGATAATGGCAATCCGGAAAGTTTTTCTTTTGAAAGTTCGCCGTCAACAAACGCTTGGGCAATCAACTGGGTGTACTTACTTTTTTGTCTTGAGAACTGCAGCGGAAGCAAATCCGCATCGTTGAGCACAGCCACCGTCTCGGGTGTTGGAAACAAAAAATACGGCGTGTCGTCAAAAACCAGCGTATTCCCAAATTGTTGCACAAAACGTTGCTTCAGTGCGTAGGCAAACTGAACGTTAATCTGCTGACCCAGGACAGCCCAAACCAGTGATTCAAACAAATCCGGCTGACCAACAATGCGATATCCATAATGGTCTCTTACAAGATCTTTTAACAATGCATCGTGCTTTGCCATCGCATAAAATGGTTTTAGGTCCGTTTCAAGGTCAAACCATTCCGTTACAAAGCGTATGAGCGCTTTTTTTTGATTGGGCGAAAGTTTTGTGTTCAATACTTTTACTTCCAGCTGAAGATCTCTCGATGGGCACAACTCAAATAACACCACAGCGCCATGGATGCGAACCAGTTTACGCACACTATTTACCCCGCAACGGTGCAATACTTCCTTTGGCGATCGCTGCAGAAAGCTAAAGCAACTTTCAAAACCAAATTCCTTTGGTACCGGGATGATAATATTCACGGTGTAATATTAACAAACGGCTGCTTATGAAAAAGAAATGAAGGTCATGGCTCCATGTGTACCAGCGCGAGAATCCTGGACAGAAAGCGAAAGTCATGTCCTTTTCAGCTGAAACTGGACACCGACTGTTCAGCTGTGTACAACTTTCTTATTCACGATGCGTTCAGCAGATATGAATCCCGCTTATCTATCCTGGCACACGGGTTGAGGTTAAGTACTATTTACACTTTCACTTCGTTACTGATAAGATGGAAAAATTAAAGAATTTCTTCTGGCTATGCGCCGGCGTACACATACCGCTCCTTAAAAAATGCGAAGTAGAATCCAGCAAATATGCCGGTATTGGAGCAACTGTTTTCTTTACGGGAGTTTTCGCCGCATTGGCCGGATCGTATGCGCTGTATACTGTTTTCGATAATGGCTGGATTGCCGCGGCATTCGGATTGGTATGGGGACTTATGATTTTCAACCTTGACCGGTATATTGTTTCCAGCATGCGCAAGGAAGGTAACACAACGCGTGAACTGAGAACTGCATTGCCCAGAATAATCTTAGCTATCATCATTTCACTTGTTATTGCGAAGCCATTGGAGATGAAAATTTTTGAAAAGGAAATTCAGGGTGAGCTGGTAATCATGGAACAGCAGACCCATACCACGCAGGAAAATGAAATCAGGTTGCGGTACCAGGGTGATCAGCTGAAACTAAGAGATGAAATTGCGGGCTTAAAGAATGAGATCAGCGAGAAGACAATAAAACGAGACGAGCTTGACCGCATTGCGCAGGCAGAAGCCGATGGTACGGGGGGAAGCATGCGTCGAAACGCCGGCCCCATTTACAAACTAAAGAAAGCAGATGCCGACAAGGCTAACACCGAACTCTCGGAACTTTCCAAGGCGAACAATGCGCGCATACAAAACAACCTAATGGCAATCTCAAGGCAAGACTCATCCGTTGCATCAGAAATACGAACACTGGCCAAGCAAAAGTTGGATGGACCTGCCTCGCGAATGGAAGCGTTGAGCAGGCTCACATCAAATAGCGATGCTATCTGGTGGGCGAATTGGTTTATTGTGCTATTATTTATTGCGGTTGAAACCGCCCCGGTTTTTGTGAAAATGATTTCATCGCGTGGGCCGTACGATCACATGCTCAAAATCGAAGAACATAGTTTTGAAGGAATGCGAACAGAAAAGATCGCACAGATCAATGCTGAAATAAAAAAACGCACGCAGGAATTACCGGCTACCGAGGCAACTTTTGTTCAGGAGCGATTGGATGTTCGCTTGGGTGAATTGTGACAGACACAGCCAGCTTATTGACTAGTAAAGGTTACCCTAAAAGCCTCTCCCCTCTCCACAACATACTATTTTGAGCCACTCTGCTCCCTGCGCACCCTTTCCGATAGATTCAATTGACCTCAAGAATTATCGCATAGGCATAAAGTTGCAGGTTTTCTTTGCTCCGGAAAGATGGCAGTCACGGTCAAGAACTTCATGCGAGCAGCAGACTCTTGGATAAGAAGAGGAAAAAGGGTGACAAATAGGACACAGGCCCTTCATTTGACTAACAATCGATTGTTGAATACGAGACAAATTTCCCCTTAAACTTACGTTACCAATACACTAGGGGAAAATGTCATGGTAATAGTAAATATTTGTAAATCAATGTTTTAGCAAAGAAGTGAAACAAATAACTTGAGTTAAATAATTATGAATTATCATTAATAATCAAAATTATTACATTACATTTCGAAGACTTTAATCTCATTAACCTAACTTTTTTGTCTATGCATCCTTCATCCAAGAGTCTCTTGTCTAGGACTTCTATTCTCTTTTATATAAGCTTGTTTCTCTTCTGGCTAATCACCAATACTGGTTTTGCCCAATCGCCGCAGCCAAAAATGTCTGATTTTGTCCTGTACTCTGGAAATGGCGGCGCAGGTACGACAACACCCGCCAATCCGGGATATGCCGTTCAGTTGGGTTCTTCGGTAAATGTTACTGGCGGGTCGATTGGAAGTTCCATTTTGGTGCAGACGACTGGTAATGCCGCCATCCGCGGGAATATTTTCAGCAAGGGTGCTATTGTTCTCGCGAATGGAAGTACTGTGAGCGGTGACATTGCCGCATCCAACACGATTTCCGTCGGATCAAATGCACTCCTTGGAACGAATACCACTAATCGCATTGATGCAAATGGGAATATTGTCGTCGGCGGCGGAACGGTATACAGCAAAGTAACCCACCCCCAAGGCACTTCCTATACGGGACCCGCACCGCAAGGCGGGGACATAATCGGACCGCCAACGCTGCCCGTATATCCTGCTTTACCATCAATCAAAACCTTTGCTGCACCGGGTACCGGGGCGGATATCACTAAAACAGTTAAAATCGCCCCAGGCGCATATAGCAATATAAAATTGTCAGGGAATCAATCCCTTACTTTCGATGGGGCCGGGGTGTACGTGGTTAATGAAATTGCCAATAAGAACTCCAATACGTTCGTTTTTGATTTTAAGAACAATTCCACTGGCACGTTTGTCTTACACATCCACGGCAATGCCAGCCTTGCAAAACTCAACGTCAGTACGATTAACGGTGGTGATGCCTCGCATATTTTCACGGAAGTGCATGGCAAAGGGACCGGCCAAGACAACTATGCCTTTGATTTGGCAAACGGATCGCCCGGAGGCACAAGGTCCAGGTGGGAAGGTACCGTGTGGGCACCCTATGCTGCGATAAACATCGGATCAGGGACCGGAAGCAGTGATTTTACGGGAGCATTGTGGAGTGCAACCCAGGTTAATATCCAAAGCGGTGTAAACCTGATTCACGCCCCCTTCACAGGCTGTATTGCTCCCACTGTTAGCGCCGGTCCGGACGTTTCGATCTGTATGAGCCAACCGGTAACCCTTACGGCATCTGCTACAGGTGGCACTTCCCCTTATACTTACTCCTGGGCCGCGAATGGCGTGATCGTTGGCACACAGGCAACCTTGCAGGTAACACCGTCAGTTACTACGACGTATACGGTAACCGTCTCCAACAACGGCCAGCCAGGCTGTTCAGCCAGTGATGCCGTTGTTGTTAACGTGGACCCGGCGCTGACTGTGGATGCGGGCGCAGACGTGAATGTTTGCGCAAATGAAAATTCGACTACGCTTACGGCGTCAGCAAGTGGCGGAACAGCTCCTTATACCTATGAGTGGTTTGTCAATGGGGTATCTGTAGGCACACAAGCAACGTTGTCGGCAACACCAACGGCCACCACAACATATACTGTTATAGCGAAGGATAGCTATAAGGCAACTTCTTCTGTGGCCTGCAGCGTGTCAGACCAAGTTGTAGTAACCGTAAATCAGGTACCTGCGTTGGCTGTCAGCAATGCGACCGTGTGCAGCAGTGCAAATAGCAGCACTACCTCAATCGTAAACTTAACAGATTACGTAACGGCTGAGAATGGCACAACTGCATTTAGTAAAGATGGGGAACCGATTTCCGGCGCCGATGCAGTGGCTTACACAGCAGAGAATGGAGATGTAATAACAGTGAGCGTCAGCAATGAGTTTTCTTGCGAAATTACAGCAACGTTTTCGGTAACTGTTAGAGACAGGCAGACCTTTGGAATTTGTGCTCCCAATGATGGTAAGGTGTATGAAGTCATCAATTCAGAATTAACGATGCTTTCGCAGACCTACAATCCCGAAGAGTTAACCAAATCCAATGAGGTATTCTACGTGGAAGGCGATAAGGTCTTAATAGAAATATTTTACTACGATGGCCAGTTGACTAATTTACTGGCAAGTCTTGCGTCAGAGAATCTTGGGTTTGTGGAGGATGCGAACCTCAGTGATCCCGTCGACGCGTTAATTGTTGGCGGATTCCTCCCCATAATTAATCTAGAGAAACTCAATATGCTCAATGAGACTATTGGAATAAACATGATCATAAGCGCGCGGAATGCAGCTCCTCCCGTTGGAAGCATCGGGGATGCGAGCTCTCAGGGTGATGTGGTGATGCGATCTGACTTGGCAAGACTTGGTTACATTAATGCGACTACCGGCCAGCCGCTATCCGGCAGTGGGATAACGGTGGGCGTTTTGTCAGACAGCTATAATGCGCTTCCAGGAAATCGCGCAGCCAATGATGTTGGTAATTGGGATCTTCCGGGAGCCTCGGACCATCCTTTCGGACAACTTGATCTTGTCAATGTACTTCAGGATTTTAGCTACGGAAAAGATGAAGGCCGTGCCATGCTGCAGATAATTCATGATGTGGCACCACTCGCTAAGTTAGCTTTCCATAGTGGTGCGCGCTCAGAGGTTAATTTTGCCAAAGGAATTATTGCTTTGAAGGATGCAGGAAGTGACATTATTGTAGATGATATCATATATCTGTCAGAGCCCGTCTACGCTGAAGGGCCTGTTGAAAAGGCCGTCAATCTAGTAGCTGGTGAAGGCGTCTCCTATTTCTCCGCTGCGGGAAATTTTAGGGATAAATCCTTTGAAAGTACTTTCGTTCCCACGCTTGATGAATTTAACATTCTTCCCAGAAATGAGGGTACGCTTTCCGGAAGGCTCCATGCATTTAGTCCTGGTGATACAGATCAAACGCTAACCGTTTATCCTGGAACCATGTATTCCATAGCATTGCACTGGGAAGGGCCTTATGATCTTGATATTTACTTGAAAGACTTTCAGGGGGCATCCCTCTTTGGATTCAACCATGATAACCGCAGCGACCGATTTGAAGTGCTATCGTTCTCCGTATCCACGAAGACTGATGTTAAGGTCGTTATCGCCCGGGAATGCGAAGTATGCAACGATAGTGATGTAATAAAATTCAAGTATATCGTTTTTAGGGGGGAGCTTAATAAGGACGACCCGAATGAATACTTCACGGGTTCTTCGACGATTGTTGGTCATGTCGATGCGGACGGAGCAATGGCCGTTGGAGCCCTACTTTATCGCAACACACCGGAATACGACTATGATGTCCCTGTAGTAACGCCTCCAATCGAACCATTTAGCGTGGCTGGATATTCTTCCGTGGGATCGCCTGGCGGGACCAAACCTAACTTTACTGCCCCTACAGGTGGTAACACCACAGTTGATTTTGGCGCCCTCGATATTGAAGGAGATGGGAAACCAAATTTTAATGGAACATCCGCTGCTGCTCCCCATGCAGCGGCCCTGGCGGCGCTGGTTATGGAAGCTCGCAACTATTATTATCCTACTACATCTCCAAAGCATCTGGACCTTACTGACTGGGGTCCTGGCCATTCACCTTTCGATATTAAGAAGGTATTGGAATCCACAGCAAAAGACATGCATGAAACAGGATTCGATGTGAAGTCAGGTTATGGACTTGTCCGTGCCGATCGAGCCTTGTTGACACTTGCTGCTCCCAACCCTAAGATTATTGACCTGGAGTGGCCCGAGGGTGTTAATCCGGGAGAAGTAACGTTTACGTTGACAGTCACGGGACAAAATTTGTATGAGAAATCACAGGTCCTTTTCAGAGGAGAACCTGTGAATACAGTGTATAATAGCGAAACAGAGAACCTCGAAGCGACCATTCCACCCTTCTTTGGCAATCCTTCAGTTCAGGTCACTAATTTAGCTACTTCAGAGTTGGGAACAGATGGTGGTACGACGGATCCAAGATCAATCCTTGACCTACCTATACCAAAGATATTTGTAAGGGCAAAAGACATTTCTAAATATTATGGAGAGATAGTTCCAGCATTTGAAGCAACTGTTTATGTGTTGGAAGGTGAGGATTGGATAAAAGGTGAAGAGTACGTTTCTCTAACATATCCAACTGGAATTACACTTAACGATGTAGGTCTTACAAATGATGATGAGCCAGTACAGGATGCGCAAGGCAGATGGCTTGTTCCAGTTCAATTTTCAAGTCCTATTGATGAAAATGGAAGTCTCAGCAACTTTGGCCGTTATCTAATTACTCCATCACATGGAGCAACTGATATTTCATTTGGCGAACTTTTCGAATATAATGGAAGCTTTAACAGCACAAGCAACATCTTTACCTATAACCAAAACCCAACCTTAGGACTCGGTGCACTTAACGTAGAGAAGTTACCACTTGTCATCAAACCCAATGAGCTCACCCTTACATATGGCGAATCGATAAGCGATAAGATTACTTACCAATTAATTTATGACCCCACGAATATCGAATCCAATGAAACGTTCTTGACTTCCCTGCAGGCTTTGTATGATGCCGACCAGGTAACCAATGCGCTGGCTATCGTTGACAAGCAGGAGTTCAATGCCAAGACGCTATTCAATGATTTCGATTTGGCGAACTACAGCTTTATGGTAAGCGCTAAAACACTATTCAACGCAAAGACCTTGTTCAATGCGAAAACTCTATTCAATGTATATGTTCCTATTGGGTCATTCTTTGATTACCAGGATTCGCCAGACAGTCAGGAGTTCATATACCCCGAGTTGAATGCAAAAACATTGTTTAATGCGAAGACCTTGTTCAACGCCAAAACATTATTCAATGGAAACTCTATCCTCAATGCAAAGACCTTGTTTAACGCAAAGACCTTGTTTAACGCAAAGACCTTGTTTAATACACCTGAAGAAGCAGAAGCGGAAGATCAAACTCCGAAGATTCTTGTAATCTATGGCGACGAAGAGTTAGAGGATGCAGTAATTAATGAAGAAGCGATTGAAGTAGAGCAATTGGAATTACAATCCATCACACTGATTACAGGAACCGGCGTAGGCGAGCAGCTGATTGTCCCCCGGGCCTTTATAAATGAGTTGTCATATAACTACGAGACCACGTATGAAGTGGGCATCGCCAACATCACACCGCTTGAGGTAACGGTCACGGCAGACGCTATATCTAAGACAATGGGTGAGGAAGATCCCGAACTGACATTCACTTCCAATCCTGCGCTTGGTACTGCTTTTGAAAACGGAGATACGCTTACCTTCAGTGGTACGCTGGCACGCGATCTCGGGGAGAGCGCTGGCACATATACGATTAATCAAGGAACCCTGGCACTGAGCGACAATTATCTGCTTTCATTTGTCCCTGCCAACTTCACTATTGATTGCCTCGAGGCGCCCAAGATAGAATCGTACAGTTTTACGACGGGGTCCGGTGCAAGCACACTGTTGGAAATAGCCATTCCCGAAGGAACCACTTCCGGGGATCTATTAGTTGCGGAAATGGTATTTGAAAAAGGCTCCCAAACAAAACCGAGCGCGCCAGCGGGATGGGAGCAGGAGTTAATAACCAACCAAGGGAACAACGTGGGCATGGCAACTTTTTATAAAATTGTAGCGGAAATTAACAATGAGCCGCTGACGTATACCTTTGGCCTAACCAAGAGTCCAAAATGGTCATTAAGCATCACGCGCATATCGGGCGCAGATCCTGTTGATCCTATTGATGCCTCCGCAGATGCCTCCGGTGCGGGGGGCTTTGAAGCCCGCGCTCCATCGATCAAGGCAACGATGTGCAACGACCTGGTCCTTGCATACTTTGCGAACAAGAAAGATGCTACCTGGACTATATCTGGAATGGACGAACTATTTGATGAACCAAACAATCAGGAAGGATTAACCTCCAACATGCTGGCCTATACGGTACAGTCTATGGAAGGCGATACCGGAGACAAAATAGCAGTCGCCACGATAGCAGATGCCTGGGTTGCCCAGCAAATAGCGGTGAAGCCTGCTCCACTAAGTCGCTCCTCTTCGTCAGGAAGAACTGGCACAGCGGATGAAAGCACCAGTGTCACGGAAGAAGTTCCTCTGTTTGAAGATGAACAAAGTGATGTTCACGCATATCCAAACCCCGTGCAAGATTACGTCACTATTCAGGTAGATGGAATGACTCAGCAACCTTCGAACGGTGATGTTTCCGTCCTCGACCGTGTCGGTAGAGCTTACCCGGTTAAGTCAGATTGGGACGGACAAAATAATAAGCTAGCAATCGATTTCACTCCCATGGGAACGGGTATTTACTTCATAAAGGTGAACACATCTACGGGAAGCAAATTCGTTCGCGTCATAAAAGTATCAGAGTAGATCAACAAACAAATCGTTAGCATAAAGGCACATACGCTTGTAATAGCACGCAAACCGCAAAAAGAATGAGGTTTTGGCCTCATTCTTTTTGTTTATCTGTATTGAATCCTTGTTTAGTTATTCAAATCATTCGTAAATTTCGATTGAGCCTCAAATTCGAATGGATAGTCTTAAGATAACAGCAGTTTTTTGTATTCTTTTTTGTTCCTGGAATGTCTACGCACAAACGGGAGAAATAGACAGCCTAAAAGAAGTTGTCAGGCTGGAAAAAAATGACAGCTTAAAAGTAGATGCATTAATCGAGCTCGGCACCGCTTACCTGAATGTTGATCTTGATGAGGGGCTGCGATATGGGAACCAGGCCCGTGATCTGGCTGAAAAATCAGGCGTAAAGAAGGGTTTGGGATTTGCACTTAAGCTGCTCGGCCTTGGTTATGTTTATCAGGGTAATTACGTCGAGGCAGATATTCAATTCAAAGCCTCGCTCGCTGTTTTTGAAAGTATTGATTTCAAAGATGGGATTTCCAATATTTTAAATAACCTGGGAAGTCTGAATTTTGTAATGGGCGATGACGCCAAGTCTATTGAATATCACTTAAAGTCATTGAAGGTAGCAGAGGAAATCAACAATAAGTACAGGATCGCCACCAACCTAAATAATATTGGAAGCGTCTATGCAAACAAGGAAGCCTCTTACGACAAAGCCATTGATTATTTCCTGAAGGCGCTGCCGATATTTAAAGAAATTGACTACACAGAAGGCATCGGGACTGCGACAGTTAACATTGGCGAAATGTATTTTAAAACAGGGTTATACGACTCAGCCCTGACTTTCTTTGAGACCTCCATCAAGATGTATGAAGGTACAGCCGATGCGGCGCTGGCGCTAAGTTACGTGGGTGAAATCTACGCCTGGAAGAATGACTTTCAGAATGCTCTTAATTATCACAACCAGGCCGTTCAGATAACTGAAAAACTAGGTGCACAACAGCTGCTGGCACAGAGTCTTTTGAGTCTTGCCAAAACACTAAAGAAAAAAGGAGACTTATTGAAGTCCATTGAAACTTCGAAAAGAGCGCAGCAGATCAGTGAAGAAATTAAGGCAAGGCAAGAAATAAAAAATGCCTATGAATCGCTGGCAGACAGCTACGCCAATATCGGCAATTTTAAGAATGCGTATCATTACGAAACGCTGTTGTCAAAAATTAAAGATACGTTATACAATAGTAATGAGGATAAGAAGATTCAACAACTTCAATTTAATTTCAATATTGATAAGAAGGAAGCCGAAATCAATTTACTAACAAAAGATCAGGCCTTGAAGGCGGCCACGATTCAACGCCAGAAAATCGTAAACTACGCAGCGGCAATTACCGGACTTCTTTTGCTCTTTGTTATTTACGGGTTTTATAACCGTTATAAATATATCCGTAAAACCAATAAGATCATTGAGCAGGAAAGGGATCGCTCAAAAGAACTACTGCTGAATATTTTGCCTGAAGAAACTGCCTATGAACTTGAAACCAAGGGGCATGCCCAGACACGCTATTATGAAAACGTCACCGTACTTTTTACTGATTTCAAAGGGTTTTCTACCATTGCGGGTAAGCTAACACCCCAGGCCCTGGTGGCCGAATTAAACGATTACTTTATTGCATTTGATGAGATCACCAATAAGTATGGCCTTGAAAAAATAAAAACCATTGGCGATGCCTATATGTGTGCCGGAGGCATTCCCACGGTGAATGATACCAATCCGCTCGATGCTGTAAAGGCAGGGCTGGCCATGCAGGAATTCATGAAGAAGAGAATTGCCGAAAGAAATGCACAAGGGCTTGAGGGATGGGAACTGCGAATCGGTATTCATACCGGCCCTGTTGTGGCAGGCGTTGTGGGCAAAATGAAATACGCCTATGACATCTGGGGTGACACAGTAAACATTGCGAGCCGGATGGAGTCCAACGGCGCGCCTGGAAAAGTTAATATCTCCTCTGCTACCTACAATCAGATCAAAGAAAATTACCAGTGTTTGTACAGGGGCAAAATCTCGGCAAAGAACATCGGAGAAGTGGATATGTATTTTGTGGAAAGTTCCATCAGAAAACCTTCCCTGCAACTTGCCTAAATATTATCGCTGAAATTTTGCAATAATCTCCTGCAGGTGCTCCTGTTTTTTCTTCTCCCGGTGCTTCTTTGCATATGGCGTGTGGTACCGGTGCGATTCGAGGAATGTTTTCTGAATCAAATTCCACTCCCGCTCACTTTCAACAAATCCGTTCTCTTTCATTTCCTCAAACAAGCGGCTCCCAACGTCATAAAAATCCTCCCGGCCAAGATAATCAAGGTCAGCATCACAAATAACCTTTTCCAGCAGGGTTTGCGGTGTTTGCGGAATTTTGGTTGCCATGATCATCCCGCAAATAATTTCAATCTGTGCATTGTCTAACCCAAATGAAGGCAATGTTTCACGTGCCATTGTGCAACCGTGTGATTCATGATCCTTTGTTGCGGTAATGAAACCTGAATCGTGATAAAGTGCTGCGATCCGAAGCAAGGGGATATCCTCTTTTGGTACTTTCTCTATTTCTGCAATTTTCAAGGAGGCATCCAAAACGTCTACAATGTGTTCAATATTATGATAGTAAAGAATTTTAGGTAACTCTTTTTCCTGTTTGCGAATAATGAAACTTTCAGCGCCTTCAAAATCCGGAGCAGCCCGCTGATTCCGCTTAATGCCGCGCAGCTTCTTCAACAATGGATCTACATCACGCCATATGAGATCAATGTCATTAGTACGCTCAGCCTTCGTTAACCAGGCTGTTGCTTCTTCGATATTATCCATCGCCTCGTAGATATGGGCAACATAGATGTTCACGCCCTTTTCATTTTTTTCACTTCGCTGGATCAACTCCTGCAGTAAGGCCGCTGAAATATTTTCCTGTTTCAGGTTAAAGTGGGCTATGGCCAGATACGCTAACATTGATGGCGGACGCACTTTCGCAAAGTGCAAACCGGCATGCATGATTTCAATCGCCTCTTCAAACTTACCCATGGTTGCATAAACCCTGCCGAGGTGATCATAAAACCGAAGCACCTGGGGGTAAAGTTTTATAGCTTCCTGAAAACTGGTTATCGCTTCCTGGTACTGCTCCTGCAGATACAAACAAATACCATAGTAATTGAAGTAGGCCACACTGTTGGGCTCAATGGCTTTTCCTTTCCCGATCAATGCAAGTGCTTCGCTGTACTTACCCATCATGCACATTAAGTAGCTATGGGTATAATAAACCGTCGCATTGTTCGGACCCAGTTCAGTTGCTTTTTGCAGCAACTTGTCTGCTTCCGCAAAATCCTTGTTAATAAAAAACGCTACAAATGCTTTGGTGAGGTAGTCATTGTCGGTAGCGCCACGCTTCCACGCTTCTTCAAGATAACGGTTGATATTAACCAGTGCTTCTGCCGGCGACAGATCACCGTTCCAGGACATGCGTGCGGAATATGAACTTGCCAGGTTGGAGTATGCCTGCTTGAAATCAGGATCCTTTTCCAAGGCGCGCTTATAATATTCTGAAGCTGTGCGATATCCTTCTACACCCCATTGATTGAAGGCATGCCTCCCTTTCAGGTAGAGATCATACGCCTCCAGATTCTGGGTGGGCTTCTCTTTTAATTTTTTGTTCTCCTTCGGGTTCAATGTTGACTGCAGCTCCTTGGCAACCGCCTCCGCTACGTTGCTTTGTATCGTGAAAATATCATCAAGGCTCTCCACAAATGCTTTTACCCAAATGTGCTGATCCTTCTGCGCATCAATCAACTGAACGTTTATACGCACCTTGTTGCCATGCGACTGCGCGCTGCCCTCCAGTATGTATTTGACGCCAAGTTCATTGGCAATTTCCGGGGCCGACTTTGTTGTCTTCTTATACTTCATTATTGAAGTCCGGGAAATGACCCGCAGATGACGAAGACTGGCAAGTTGAATCAAAATGTTTTCGGTGATGCCATCTGCAAAATATTCCTGTGAAACGTCCTGGGCAAGACTTACAAAAGGAAGTACTGCTATAGATTTATCAAGCAGTGCCTGTTCACCGGCTGTCTTATTTTTTGATGCGGAGAAAATGGATTCATTTTCTTCCTCATGTGAAATTACCATTGAGCCTGGATCCGGTGCCCTGTTCGGATACTTCATGGCAGTGATGATTTCTTTTATCGCATTTGCTACTTTGTTGAGCTGATCGCGATAGAAAAGCTTGTTTGCATTTTCGGCACGTTTATCTTCTCTTCGAAGCGCCCTGTTTACCCCCGGTGACCTGAATATAAAGTCAATCGAGCGCAGTTTTGCCTGCAGTTCATTTTCAATCAAATCTCTATCCTCAGGGTCAAGATTGTGGATAGCTACCGGCAGTACACGACTGGCAATATTGCCATTGCGCAGCTTGATATCCCGGCCAAATTCATCCTGGCTGGCCAACCGGTTGAATGCACAAAACTCATTGTTCCATGCATAGCTTTTTGTATCAGTATAAGTCTGAGAAAGGATTGGAATAAATACGAGCGATTTGAGCTTTCCCTCAAGACTTTTGTCAACGTCATAGGTTTCCAGCAATCCGTCATGAGGGTTTTCATCAAAATAAATTGAAAGATCCTCCTTGAAGGTAGTTTCAAGTTCGGCTTTCAAAACCCTTACAAAGTCGGTCACCCAGTGCTCGCCTTTGTTGTCTTTATGGCGATAGGAGATAAAAATGTCTGACTCGTAACCGGGCAGTATGCTGGGCATGGGTAAATATAGAATTTATGACCTTATAACCTATGGGTGGGCTCCAAAGGTCTCAGAGGCATATTATGCGTTGTTTATACCTTCGTAAACTATAAATACTAGCATTCAAGGGCAGCCTGAACTCAGGCACAGCGCGAAGATAGCACGTTTCAAAACCCGCAGCAAGAGCCTTGAAAAAGTATCAGTCCATTCGTGGAACGGTTTCTTTACTAACGGATACAGTGTTCGGTCTGTGATTTGTGCTTCACCTACAAAAGTCCCCTTTCTGGTCAATGCCGGGGCACAGAACATGGTCTGAGGCCGCTAACTCTCCATGAAGAAAACAAAATAGAAAAGCAGGGATTGGAATACTTTGAATCTTTCTTAAAGGGAAGATTCCAGAATCTCAGATGTTTAAAAGAAAATATGCCAGCATATTGACAAAAATACCGGCCTAAATCTCACTCAGTGTTTTTTCCAGTTTCATCACCTCACCATCATTCTTTACCATTTTTGCGGCTATCATTTTACCCTTTAGTGATAATACACGTTTTGGTGCGCGCTGTAACGCAGTATCAAATGCACGCATTGCATCATCAGGGCGATTCACGGACAACAAAAATTCACCGTATAATTCATGTGACGGCTTCACGATGGAAGGCGGTCCATAGGCGTAACTCACACTTTCTTCCAGAGTCGTGGCTTCTTTAAACCATCGTTCAGCCGCCTCCAGATCATCTTTTTTCCATGCTTTAAGGCCTTCCAGCTCCATCTCCATAACATGTACATCATCAATATCCAATTGCGTGACATTCTCCTGACTGGCTCCTCCGCTTTTGCACAACGCAATTCCCGCCTCCGTTATCAGTGTAGATTCTTTCAGTCGGTCGCGTTTCATGGTTGCAATAACACTGTCCAGCGCGTCCATATTTCCACTGTGATAGAACTTCATGCCCTTCACAAAACCTTCTAATCCGCGCGCGAAAATATTTAAATCGGTCGCATCTGTAGCAAGGGATGCATAGGGCGAATCCCATGCTTCTGTTTCCACCAGGTAAGTTGATTTCAGAAAAATTTCGTGCGCTCGCGCCCGACCGGAAGGAAGCTCGTCACAATACCCGATCATTTCATCCAATGATTTGCGTGCATCTTCCACCCGGCCTTTCTCCAAGTAGCCATACAAAAGCCAATGAAACGAATGGTAACCCAACGCATCGTTCGACAGATTTTTGCGCTCCTTCCGCGCCACACTAGCGCTCCATGAATCCTCATTGGAACTCACCACCTGATCCCACATCCCCAGGGCCACATAGATGTGCGTTGGCATATGCAGCGCATGGGCAGCATCTGACGCCACCACAGAATAGGCATTCGCGGCGAATAGCGCTTCCGCTGCATGATATGGATCATCGTTTGCGTGAATAAAGTAATGCAATGCCCCGGGGTGATTTGGGTTCTCTTTCAAGATGCGACCTGAAATCTGTGCGCTTTCCTGGTAGATGCTTTCATCCCGGCCTACCGGCACCGATCCCAACAATGCCAATGCGTACAATGCGCCTACTTCATGATTGCCTGGGTACTTGGTATACAACGATCCCATATACGCTGCATAGGCTTTGTCACGCTCTACTTTTGATCCTTCTCCATACAATATTTCAATGCCTTTCAAAAAATCTTTCTCAAGATCCGTTTTCGCTTTTCCGATTCGTATTTCAGGCGTATCGCCTAATTTTGACAATGCCTTTTTTGCTGCTTCATAATCCTGTTGCTGCCACAAGGCGTGATTATACGTCATCGCCTCGCCCCAGTAAGCCATGGCACAATCCGGATCCGCCTGCTGCGCTTCCCTAAACGCTTCGGCGGCATCATCAAATTCAAAGCTATGAAGACGTAATTGTCCTTTGAGAAAAAGTGTTTTTGCTTCCTCCGTACCCGTTACGTCGAAGGTGAGTTCTCCTAACGTATCTTCTTTATTCGAAGGAGATGAGCAGGATAGCGAAAGAAGCAAAATGAGCAGTGTAATTGAAATTTTGGAATTCTTCATCGTATTTAAAGTACAGGTTATTAAAGGTACAAAATTTACCGCGGTGAAAAAGATAATGCTCCGCAAGTTTCGGGTTGACATCGTTCGTCTCAAGACTGACTTTTGCATTACGAAGATGATGGACATACATAGCCTAAACTGGGAAGCGACTTATGAAACCCTTAACCAGAAGGGATTCGCAATTCTGCCCAAGGTACTTTCGCCTGCCGAATGCCAGCATCTTGCCGGATTGTACGGAGATTGCGGCCTATACCGCGCTACTATTAACATGAAACGATACCGATTCGGTGTTGGAGAATATAAATATTTCAGCTATCCACTTCCTCCTGTCATCCAGGTTTTACGTGAAATGTTCTACTCACCACTCTGCGGGTTAGCCAATGATTGGATGCATCAGCTGGATATCAAAACAGATTTTCCACATCATCACCGGGATCTTATCCTGCAATGCCGGGATAACAATCAGATGAGGCCGACGCCGCTCATGCTGCGATATGAAACGGGTGGGTTTAACACCTTGCACCAGGATTTATATGGAGATGTATATTTTCCATTTCAGATAATATTTGTACTTACTCAACCGGGCAGGGATCATGTGGGAGGTGAATTGATTTTAACGGAACAAATACCCAGAGCGCAGTCGAAAGCGGCAGTTCTCCAACCTAACCAGGGGGATGCATTGATCCTGACAACCAACTTCAGGCCGGCGATGGGTGCACGAGGATATTATCGTTCGAAGATGAAGCATGGTGTAAGCGAAGTGAAATCGGGTGTACGATATTCTTTGGGCATCATTTTCCACGACGCAGCATGATTGAACACCAAGATTATAGGCCGCAAAAAATCAGAAGCCTAATCCGCAGCGGCGCGATTTTTTGGGCGGGAAACAAGCGCAACAAAATATATGGAACCCTCTCCTGCAAATTGGGAAAACGGATTAAAAAAGAAAACAGGGTATTCTTCAAAACAGAGGCGGAAGCCATTCTGCTTCGCTTCCGTCCCTGTGCCCATTGTTCGTGGACGCACTATGGTATATGGAAATGTTCTTGCTGACTATTTCGCTGTAGATACTTTAAGCTCCTCCGCAATGGTAAGTACAAAATCCTTCCCTTTGACAAATGATTTTCCCCATTCGGCATCATACTTTGTGGCAATCGGCAGGCTGGAAATATCTTCTGGTTTCTTGCCTTTCTTTAATGCCGCTGATACCTGATCGCGAATATCAGCCAACCGGTCTCTGAAGATTTTGATATCTGCTTTGGAGGACACCTCGCCGTGCCCGGGGATGATCTTTGTCTTCTCATCCATCATCGCTAATACTTTGTCCAGTGTTGAAATAAATCCACTTATGGATCCCCCATTTGAAAAGTCGATAAACGGATATCCATAGGTTACAAACATATCACCCATATGGTACACATTGGCCTTCTTGAAGTGTACAACTACATCGCCATCTGTATGCGCCGGATCAAAATGAATCAACTCGATATCCTCATCATTGAGATGAAAGTTAAGTTTGTCAGCAAAAGTCACAACCGGGAGTGCATCTGCGTCGCGTGGTGGTGTGACCTGGTTAGTGGTTTTATTTACTGTTTCCTTGCTCATGCGTGCGCGCACATCATCATGTGCAACCACCGTCACGCCCATGCGTTTAAAATTCTCATTGCCTCCGGAATGATCGCCATGCAGGTGTGTATTGATCAGAAAGCGAATCTCTCCTGGATCAAGTGTTTTAATGGCGCCGTTAATTTTGTTCGAGAGCGGAGCAAACTGATCATCGATCATAATGGTTCCATCTTTTCCAATCATCACGCCAATATTGCCGCCAGAACCTTTGAGCATGTAAATCTGGTCCGTCACTTTTACAGGCCGGATACTCACCGTGTCGAAGTTATTCTGTGCCAACACTGTAACGCAGAGAAAAAGCGCGAAGAAGCTTGTTATAGGTATTTTCATAATAGAAGTTTGATTTCCGATTATACTATTCTTTAAGTAGAAAAAGGCCTTGCGTATCAGAGCGCTTTGCAGATCTTGTGCCTGACTCGTCATTCCGATAAGCGGGATACGTTCTGCAATGGATTTCCACCACATAAATCTACTGAACCTGCTGCATTTTGCAAACACATCGCATTTTCAGCAAGAAATGGGTTGAGAACCCTGCCCAAAGCGCCCAATTTTGTGTCATAAAATGATAATTTTATGATCTTGACAGCACCGGAAACCCACATTAACTACCAGCGTATTGAGAAAGCCATTCAATACCTGGAGAAAAACTTTCAGCGCCAACCTGAGCTGGACGAAGTTGCGGAGAAAATACACCTTTCCCCTTTCCATTTTCAAAGAATGTTTACCGAATGGGCAGGCATTAGCCCGAAGCGGTTCTTGCAGTTTCTTACCGTGGATTATCTGAAGGAAAAGATAAGGCAATCAAAAAACCTTGTTGAAGCTGCAGAGGCTGCAGGTCTGTCGAGCCAATCGCGCGTATACGATCTGTTCACCACGCTGGAGGGCGTTACACCGCAGGAATACAAGCAAAACGGATCCGGGATTCAGATTGTATATGGTTTTCACGAAACGCCCTTTGGGCTTTGCCTGCTGGGGACAACAGCGCGTGGCATTTGCTGGCTTTCTTTTATTCAAGCCGATGACGATCCAACTACCGGACTAGATGCAATGAAAGTACACTGGTATAATTCGATTTTTCACCGCGATCAGAATTTGACAGCAGCTATTGTTAAAAGTATATTCAGACCGAATCAACCAGCGTCACCTGACAAGCTTCATGTTTTTGTAAAGGGTACTAATTTCCAGCTAAAGGTATGGGAAGCACTTCTGAAAATACCCATGGGTGGTATTACTACCTATCAGGGAATAGCTGAAGCATTACAGCGTCCAAAGGCAATGCAAGCCGTTGGTTCGGCTGTTGGCGCAAATCACATAGCCTATCTCATCCCGTGCCATCGTGTAATCCGTAAAGATGGTTTACTTGGCGCGTACCGTTGGAG
>JAOUDZ010000015.1 GCA_029858965.1 Cyclobacteriaceae bacterium | reverse complement strand
CCGAACTGGATGGTGCCTGCTTGGTCACCTCATCCCGGCCTTCTCCTCAAGGAGAAGGTGCCATATCAATACAGTTGGTTCAATCTTGGAAGTCCCTCTCCTCAAGGAGAGGGATTTAGGGTGAGGTGCTTTGCAGTCACCCTATTCCGGCCTTCTCCTCAAGGAGAAGGTGCCATATCAATACAATTGGTTCAATGTTGGAAGTCCCTCTCCTCAAGGAGAGGGATTTAGGGAGAGGTGAATTGCAGTCACCTCATTCCGGCCTTCTCCCCAAGGATAAGGTGCCATATCGATGCAGTTGGTTCAATCTTGGAAGTCCCTCGCCTTGAGGGGAGGGAATAATTATGAATAAAGTCCTATCTTGGTTACACTAAACCAAACTACCATGAAATTAACCCAGTTCGACACCGTGATACTGGCTGCTGCCTTTTTCTCAATGGTCTTTTCTATCGTGATGTGGTTTCTGAATGCCCAGGACTTGACCGCCGTTTTTGTCGGCCTTTGGGTTCCGTCTATATTGGGATTGGGCATATTTCTGAAGCTAAAGGACTTAGAAGGTAAGAAGTAGTTCATTTCTATTCCAGCTGCGGATATTCAATACCCTGTTATTCCGTGTACGACTTGTGTTTTGTAGGATCGTAAAGTATTTTCTCAATTGCTGCCGGGTATCTCCTTTAATAGAAAAACTTATACCCTACAAATAGCTCAGCCAAGCATAACTCTTCCTTTTCTTGTATTCGCTAAACCACTTGCACAAAGGGTACAGTGCGAGCACCAACAGGGCCCAGATCAGATAAACGGTAGCCAGCGAATATCCTTCACCCGGAATCAAAAAGCGGAAGGGAAGGGTTGTTGGTTCTTGCAGGGTATGGCCTCTGGATAAAAAGAGTATTGTACATAAACCATGCAGGACATAAAAATGAATGATATAATAGAAAAACGGAACGCGTCCATAAACGCTTACAGCGCGTACAAGCTTGCCGTCACTTTTTTCAAAAAATGAAAGAAAAAGCAAGGCAGGCCCCATGGTTATGCAGATGTATAAAAAAGACGGCGGATACTTGTGCACATTCAGGAATGAAAGAAAGGTGAATGTCGGACTTTCTTGTGCTGACCATGGAAAAGGGTCTCCATAGCCATTCAAGTAACGCATTCCTGCAAATAGAAATATTGCCGCGAGCCCCACACGCGTCAGTATCTTTTTGCGCAATGCCACATCGAATGTTGGTTCATAGATTTTCCCAAGGCAAAAACCCAGCATCATCAATCCCAGCCAGGGGAGGAAAGGATAGATAATGATCAACTGATGTCCCGCTCCAAGATTATGGGTCGCGAAATTTCCGTTCCGCAACAAGTCCCAAAAGAATCCCTGATGTGTGCTTTCGATAGAATCAAAAATATTATGACACGATACGATCAGTGTACCAAGGAAAAGCATGGCGTTGAAAGGCAGCTTGATCATCAGGCCCATAAGTACCATGCTTATCCCGATAGCCCATATCACCTGAAGGATTAATGCAGTGTAGCCAAGATCAAATGTAAAGGCCAGCGACATAACAGCCAGTTCAACAAAGATTAACCAAAGACCGCGCTGCAAAAGAAACCTGCTCAGTTCTGCTTTGCTCTTCCTAAGGCTTTGTAGGTAAACAGAAGTGCCCGCAAGAAATACAAAGACTGGTGCACAAAAGTGCGTGACCCACCTTGTAAAAAACAAAGGAACCGAAGTAGTTGTCACATCAAGCGGGTCATGCAGAAAGGCATCGAAGTGAAAAAAGTCACGCGTATGGTCGAGAGCCATGATGATCATCACAATACCACGCAATAGATCAAGTGCATAAATTCTGGTTTTGCTCATTGTTGTCAGAACTTGATTTTCCGCGTGGAGTCGTTCATGGAAACACTATGTGTAACTCAAATATATTTAATAACTACAGATCAGGCTCACTTCCTTTACCTAATATCCAGGTCACAGCAGAAATACATGGTAGTGCTCCTTGTTCACTCCCAAAAAATGACAGTTCAGTCTCATAAATAAGCAAAAGGCGGTTATCCATCGAACAATGGGAGCGCTACTTCCTTATTGGTGTATAACTTTTTAAACGAAACCTTAAACAAAAGATTATGAAACTTAGAAAAAGCTTAACATTACTTTGGGCCTACAACATACGGCTGCTTTGGCTGCCAATTATGTTGGTTGCAGTCTCTATTTCGAGTTGTGATGATAACAATTCAACACCTGCTCCGCTGGGAAATATCGTTGAAATTGCCGGCAAAACTTCTGATCTTTCAACACTTTACGCCGCAATTTCAAAATATCCCTCGCTTGTGAATACCTTAAGCGCTCCCGGGACTTTTACTGTATTTGCGCCTACCAATGCGGCATTTACGGCTGTTTTGGCAGCTATTGGCCAGACCAGTATTGATGATTTGCCGGCCGACGTTCTGGAAAACATTCTTCAATACCATGTGCATGCCACAGCCGCAATTGGTTCTGCCGCAATTACACCTGGTCCACTGGGAATGGTAAACGGTGAAAGTGCAGTATTGAGTACAACGAATGGTGTTTTCATAGACAATGCACAAGTGACTACACCTGATGTTGAAGCTTCAAATGGCATTATTCACATCGTAGACGCAGTGATTGTACCGCCATCCATGCTTCCAATTGTAGGGACAATCGTGGCGCCAGCTTATTTCAATAAGAATTTTACAACGTTGATCGCTGCAGTTCAGAATGCGGATACTGACATATTAAGCCTGTTATTGAGCGATGGTCCAAGTGGTCAGGGTCTTACTTTGTTTGCGCCTACAAATGATGCTTTTGAGGCTGCTGGTATCACGGATGTAAATAGTCAGGATGCGGTTCTGGCTTATCATGTAATTGATGGCACTGTAGAATCAGCTGACCTTCCAGTGACTTCAGGCTCGGCCGCCGAAGTTGAAACGCTTGGAGGTTTCTTCTACTTATCTAATAGTGGTGGATCTGTCAATATTAACGGTTTGACTCAGGTTATCGGGGTGGATATTGCCGGCTCGAATGGTGTGGTACACGTCATCAACAGAACTTTGCTACCGCCAACAAAGGACATCACTGAGATCGTGTCAGATGCTGCCGCTGGAAATCCGGCAGAATTCTCACTTTTGCTCGCAGCCCTTAACAGAGCAGGCCTTACTGGCGCACTTGCGGGAGATGGTCCTTTCACGGTGTTCGCACCTACAGATGCTGCTTTCATTAGCGCCGGCCTGGATGAAGCTGCCATAAATGCTGCATCCCCTGCAGATGTTGCCGCAATTCTAACGCACCATGTAGTTAAAGCCAGCGTTTATGTGTTCTCGACGGATTTATCTGATGGGAATGTAATGATGCTTAATGACCAGGAAGTTACCATTAGTGTGACCAACCTGACTGTTCAGGATGCAGCGGGATCAACTCCACCGGCTGGCTTGGTGGTAAGTTCACTGAATATCTTGGCTACAAATGGCGTTATCCATGTAATTGACAAGGTTTTATTGCCTGATTAAGTTCAGCGGAAGGTTTAGAGAAGTCCCGCAAAGTAGCGGGACTTCTTCTTTTTTAGTATTTCGTACATTAGAATCCAAAAGCAATTAATCCAGGTGTTTTCCATACGCTATAGATATTTTTTTATCCTGTTAGTAGCGATTTATTCTTACCTCAACATCCGTTTTACGATTGGGGAGCGGCTTTTTGATTTCTCTCTTCCGCACCTTCACCTGTTTTCAATCCTTCTGCTTGTTGTATTTGGCATCTGGGAATTAAACCGCCTGGCTGAAATTAACCTCGATAGGCTTTCAGTATTTCTTAAACGAAAAATACACCCGCTAATTATCCTGTTCTTGATCAGCATGCTGAATGTCGTGGTGGTTACGATGGCGAGTATGGAATTGCTCTACCCGCTCTTGAAAATGCCACTACAGATCAATCGGGAACACCTCACACTGCTAGCGGCATTTGGCTTTCGGGTAAACCTGTTTTTGAATTGCCTCCATGCCATTGTATATTTCATGAATCGTTTGAAGAAGTCACAACTGGAAGCCGAGCGACTGAAGAAAATTTCTATCGAGGCGCAATTTGAATCGCTTCGAAATCAAATTAATCCCCATTTTTTGTTCAACTGTTTTAACGTTCTCTCATCGCTGGTCTACAGGGATGCCGACACTTCGGCCAAGTTTATTGCCCAACTTTCATTCGTTTACAGATATTTGCTCTATAATCAGGAGAAAAAGGTCGTTCAGCTGGTGGATGAACTCGCTTTTTTGAATGCCTACATATTCCTGCTGGAGATTAGATTTGGAAAGAACCTGGTAGTGGAAAAAAATATTGATCCTATTGATGAGCAATCATTTATTGCGCCTGCGGTGTTGCAGATGCTTATTGAGAACGCCATCAAGCATAATGTCACCTCAAAATCGCACCCGCTGCAGATAAGCATAGTTTCATCAAATGGCTGGATTGAAGTCTCCAACAACCTTCAGGAAAAGGAAATAAAGGAGCCTTCGACAAAGGTTGGCCTTATGAACATTTCTGAGCGTTATGGGTTTTTAAGTGAGAAGCAGGTAGAAATTGAGAAAACAGAGACTGATTTCACGGTGAGAATCCCACTTTTGACGGTAGCTGAAGCATGAACGTACTAATTGCTGAAGATGAGATTCTGGCATCAGAACGCCTGCGCGATCTTTTGATGGAATGTGCGCCAGATGCTGTGGTGGTCTCACAAGTGGACAGCGTACAGGAGGCGGTTTCCTATTTCCAATCTGGCAAGACCGTTGATCTTCTCCTGCTCGACATTGAGCTCGCGGACGGGAAGAGCTTTGAAATCTTCGAAAAAGTCAATATCAATGTTCCTGTTATTTTTGTTACTGCGTATGACCAATACGCCATTCATGCGTTTAATTTTCTCAGTGTAGATTACCTGCTCAAACCGATTCAGCTGGAAGATCTTAACAAAGCGTTAACAAAATATAGTCACTTCGCCCAGATGAAGGGATTGCAACAACGCGAGATTAATGTTATCAAGGACTTTTTGGCTAAGTCTGCAAAGCAGTACAAAGAGCGATTTCTCATTCGGGCCGGAAACAAGTTACATTATAAATCAGCGAACGATGTTGCTTACTTTGTCGCTGAAGGGAAGGAAGCTTACATGGTATCCAAACAGGAAAACCGAAAGTATCTGATCGATCATACGCTTGAGGAATTGGCGGTGCTGCTGGATCCCCAGAAGTTTTTCCGCATTAGTAGGAAGTTTATTGTTTGTGTCGACAATATTAAGGAAATTAGGGGCCAGGTGAGTACGAAACTGGAGGTGCTGTTAAACCAACAATGTGAATACACCCTTAGCGTTAGCCGTGACCGTGCCCAGGATTTTAAGAACTGGCTGGACCGTTGAAGGTCGCCTTTTTGAAAAAAAGATGACTAATATGAAGTATTGTTTGGCAGCATGTTTTGCAGTCTGCTCTATGGTAGCCTTGGCACAGGAAACTCAAAATGTTGAAGATCTTAAAAAAGAGATTCTCCAGCTCAGGGAGGATGTAGATTTAATCCAAATGAATCTTGCAGAGGGTGAGACAAAATTTAAACGCGGGATTGTGGTGGCCACCATTGGATATTGTGTTACGATTGCAGGTGGGTTGATGTTAGGCCGCAGCCAGGACGATCTTGGCAAAGTTTTGCTTGTTTCCGGCGGTGCCACAGGAATCACTGGCACAGTAATGATGGTGGATGCCTTCAAATATCTTGGCAGGGCTGGAAAATCTTCACAAAGGCATTAAAGGCATCTAGCTTCAGTTTTTTTGCTCAGTTTCGTAGTGGCACAGACGTGCGGAAATTCACTTCAATATTTTTTTTAAGAAAGCCGCGGGATCCTTATTGGCTTTAGAAAAGCTTGGGTAGATTAGCTGCTCAATACCAAGGCACTCAATCAGCATTTTATATTCTATGAAACCTGTCGTTCAGATTTCCCTAGACTTAACCAATATTGACGAAGCCCTGGAAACAGCCGCCATGGCAATACGTGCTGGTGTTGATTGGCTCGAAGCAGGAACACCGCTTATTCTCGCGGAAGGATTGCATGGCGTAAAGAAGCTGCGGGAAGCCTTTCCGAATACGCCGATTGTTGCTGATCTTAAGACGATGGACGGCGGATATCTGGAAGCTGAGATGATGGCAAAGGCAGGTGCTTCTTACGTGGTTGTGATGGCACGGGCACACGAAGAGACGATAAAATGCGTAGTTAATGCCGGCCGGGATTATGGTATTGGCGTGATGGGTGATAACCTGGGATGTCCGGATATGGTAGTGGCTGCAAAATGGCTTGAAGATTTGGGATGTGGCTATGTCATCCACCATATTGGCTATGATGAGCGCAGAGGGATCGCAGCGCAAGGCAAACGCATGCCCAGTCCGCTTGACCAATTGCGTGAAGTGGTGAATGCGGTGAACATTCCGGTACAGGCGGTTGGTGGGCTCAGTCTGGAGCAAGCCATTCAATGCCCTGCTTATGGCGCACCTTTGGTCGTGCTCGGTGCACCACTCACCATTGATGCTGACGCTTTCAAGACAGCCGATGGCAATTTGGAGTCATCCCTGCGCTTGATTTGTGAAAAGATACATGCCTACGGGGATGTGGCAGTTGGAAAAGTGTAGTTTCAGGTAGTGTGATGTTTATGCCTGGTAAAACAGGGAATAGAAATATGAAAGTAGCAGCCGTCGTGAATTATGCCCCTGAAAAGGGGTCGGTTGAAATACGGGAAATTCCGAGACCCGATATCGGCGATGAAGATATCCTGTTGGAAGTAGCCAACGTTGGCGTATGTGGCAGCGATTTGCATCAATGGACTGCAGATCACAGCTGGCCTGTTAACTATCCGGTTGTGTTGGGCCACGAATTTGGTGGGCATATTGCTGAAGTTGGAAAGCGCGTAGTAGGATGGAAGGCCGGAGATCGTGTGGTCAGTGAAACCGCTGCGGTGATCGACACCAATAATCCCATGTCACGAACTGGATTGTACAACTTAGACCCTACACGTAAAGGATTTGGGTATGGTGTGAACGGTGCTATGACACGTTTTGTTAGCGTGCCGGCACGCTGTCTTCACCGCGTTCCGGATCAACTTGCATTTGAGCAGGCATGTCTTACTGAACCTTGCTGCGTTGCATTTAACGCGGTGGTACAGAATTCCCGACTTAAGCCCGGTGACCGTGTCATCGTAATAGGACCGGGTACAATTGGTATCTTATGTGCCGCCATGGCAAGGCTTTGCGGGGCCGAAGTGGCTGTCATTGGGCTGGAATCCGACAAGCACAGGCTCAGTATTGCCAGTCACTATGGTTGTGAAGTTATAATTGGTGATGCATCATCCTGGGCAAGGCAGCAGGATGGCCTGGGTGCCGATTGTGTCATCGACGCTGCCGGCGCAAGTGCAACATTAAAGATCGCTATGGATCTTGTAAGACCAAATGGGCAGATCACCAAGGTGGGCTGGGGACCACAACCGCTGGGCTTCTCCATTGATCCCATTGTGCAAAAGAATGTTACCCTGCAGGGGAGTTTCAGCCACAATTGGCCCGTATGGGAACGCGTGATTGCCCTGCTTTCCAGCGGACAGCTGGATGTCAAACCCATCATCGGTGGCGTTTGGCCTATTACAGAATGGCATGTGGCCTTTGAAAAAATGCATGGGGGTGAAGTAGTCAAAAGTGTATTAAAACCAGTATAGCTATGCGTCTGGAAGACAAAGTCATCATCGTCACCGGAAGCACTACAGGTATTGGAAAAGCTATTGCACTGGCGTGCGTTTCAGAAGGCGCACGGGTAGTTGTTCATGGGCTGGAAAAGGAGTGGGGTGAGTCCGTGGTGGCCGAGATTGGCAATGAAAAAGCCAGGCTTCACATCGAGGATATCACCAATGAAGGGGCAGCAGATAGACTTGTAAACGTCGCAGTTGAATCTTTTGGCCGATTAGACGCGATTGTTAACAATGCCGCTGCCGTGGTGTCATCAAATATTCACACAACGGATTTAACTTTCTTGCGAAGAGTGCTGGAAGTGAATACACTCGGACCATTCGCACTCATTAAGGCTGCGCTTCCATACCTTCGTGACAAAAGGGGGTGTGTGCTCAATATCGGTTCCGTCAACGCATGGAGCGGTGAGCCTAACCTGCTTGCCTACAGCATTTCCAAAGGAGCATTGATGACAATGACACGCAACCTTGGGGATACACTCCACCGCGAAGACGGCGTTCGGGTAAATCAAATCAATCCGGGGTGGGTGCTTACAGAGACTGAAACACAGCGGAAAAAGGATCATGGGCTGCCGGCAGACTGGTATACAAGAGTCCCCAAAGTTTACGCGCCGGCAGGACGTATTTTGTCTCCAGCCGAAATAGCGATTGCTGCAATTTATTGGCTTGCCGATGAAAGCGGTCCAATCAGCGCACAGGTCGTTGATTTGGAACAATACCCGTTCATTGGCCGTAATCCACCAAAAGACGAAACGACGATTTCCAATCAATAATAAGCACAAAATAGTGCCATCGCTATGCCCAAATTAGCAGCGTTTCCCAAAGCCTTCATGCAAGCCCTTTGTAAAGATGGCACGATGAAAGTCTCTGAGTGGATAAACCTTGCTGTACAACTCGATATTGATGGACTGGAATGGTATGCAGGCTTCCTGGAAATGGCAGATGAATCAAATTGGTCTGTGTTCCGAAAAGAAGTTGAGGATTTTGGAAAAGTGATACCCATGATGTGCTGTTCACCAGATTTTACACATCCGGATAAAGCATTTCGAAGTAAGGAAATTGAAAAGCAAAAACGTTGGATTGATATGACCCATACGTTGGGTGGCTCTTATTGCCGTGTTTTGTCAGGGCAAAGAAGGCCTGAACTTTCCATTGATGAAGGAGTGAAACTTGCAGCTGAATGCATCGAGACATGCCTGCCATATGCACAGGAACGGAATATTACATTGATTATTGAAAACCATTACAAAGATGATTTTTGGGAGTATCCCGAATTCGCACAGAAAATGGATGTTTTCTGCAAACTGGTGGATAGTATCCAGCATCCGTGCTTTGGTGTGAATTATGATCCAAGCAACACCTACCTGGCAGGTGAAGATCCCTTGGAGTTGCTTCGACGTGTATCCCGCAGGGTGGTTACCATGCACGCTAGTGACCGGTTCCTGCTGGAAGGTAATTTGGAAGACCTGCGTCGTGAAGAGGGCGGCGCTACCGGCTACGCGAAGCGGCTCAGCCACGGAGAAATCGGAAAAGGCCTGAACGACTATGACGCTATTTTTAATGAGCTTAGCAGCGTGGGTTTCGACGGCTGGATCAGTATTGAGGATGGCGTGGAAGGAATGGAACAACTTGAACGCAGTGTGACCTTCCTCCGAAAAAAGATCGCACTTTACTGGCCCTCATAAGGCCCTTTGTAAAACTTCATGATCTTTTGTGGCATTTGTGTATTCACCAATATAATATTTGTGCCCTTATCAAACGTTTGCATTGGATGCGCGTAACAGAATCTTTAGCCTCGTCCCACCTATTGTACGTCTGCTGAATAATATCCTAAATCGACAATCGTTATTTTAACTGTAATGATTACCTTTGCGCCGAAATAACAAAAGACTTTTTTAATGAACCTTAGATTCTATTGCCTTGTATTTTTTCTGCTATCGGCTGCGATAGTGTACGGCCAGGGTAATCAATCCGCTGAGAGTATTGTGGTATTCGATCCTTTATTCTGGAAAGATCAATTGAAACTTGACGCTTCACAGCGTCAAAAAATTAAGGAGATTAACATCGAATACTATGAACGACTGTACACGATTCATGAAGAACCCAATCGTCAGAAGGTACAGGTAAGAGCGGCGCAAAGTTTGTTACAGCGCAGCGAGGAAATCTGGGAGACATTTTACCCCAGGCAGCGGAAAAAATGGAAAAAGATGTGGCAGCAGAATTATGTACCCCAGGTTACGAAGGACACCTGATTTATGCTATATGCGCGCAGTGGCGTGACCCGCCCGATGTGTTTACGACATGCCAGTCCAGCACCTCATTAACCTATTTTCAAGTCTCAATTCAACCATTTCCAGTATATCTCTGGGGATTATTGTTCAATGTTTTGATTTAAAGCGGTTACTTTTGTTCCCACAACAGCCAGCTATTCCATGAATATTAAAAAACGCTTGATCAGCAAGGAAGATCCCGATTATAGTCCGATTAGTGATTATATCTCAAGCACTGAAAGTGTTGTCGGTATCGATGCGCGACACACCCATATCATCATTATTAAGAAGCTGATCCAATTGGAACAAAGACTGGAAAAGTTAGACAAACAGCTCGCGGCCATGAAGAAGGCTAAAAAGAGGAAGTAAGCCTTTTATTATCCCAAACCATTTTGATGCATATGGAGCAATTAAAAATCTCAACAGCACAATTTGAAAACGCCAGTGGAGACAAGGCGTATAATCTAGCGGTAATCGATCGGCTATCGCGAAAGGCAGCAGATGAAGGATCGAAAGTTATTGCCTTTCATGAGTGTTCAGTGACCGGATACACCTTTGCGCGAAATCTTTCTCAAGCGCAAATGCTGCTGTTGGCTGAGTCCATCCCGGATGGTCCAAGCACCTTGCGGCTAATAGATATTGCCAGAAACAACGACATCGCGATATGCGCAGGATTATTTGAGAAGGATGCAGAGGGCAACTTGTTCAAGGCTTATGTCTGTGTGGACAAAGGCGGATTGGTTGCTAAATTCAGAAAATTGCACCCCTTTATTAATCCATTTCTTACCCCGGGTAATGAATATTGTGTATTCGAACTTTACGGTTGGAAGTGTGGCATCTTAATTTGCTACGACAATAATATCGTTGAGAACGTGAGGGCTACCAGGTTGCTGGGCGCAGATATTATTTTCATGCCACATGTTACCATGTGCACGCCATCTACAAGACCTGGTGCAGGTTTTGTAGACCCCCGACTATGGGAGAATCGGGAAATAGATCCTACATCGCTGCGGTTGGAATTTGATGGCATGAAAGGACGTGATTGGCTCATGAAATGGCTTCCATCCAGGGCTTACGATAACGGCATCTATGTTGTCTTCTCAAACCCCATTGGCATGGATGACAATCAATTAAAGAACGGATGTGCGATGGTCATTGATCCCTTTGGTGATATTCTGTCTGAATGCAGAACATTGGGAGATGATATCGCTAGCGCAGTCATTAGCCCTGAAAAACTTACGCAGGCAGGCGGCTATCGTTATATAAATGCACGCCGGCCCGAATTGTATGCTGACATCATCGGCCAATATCACAAATCAGAACAAAAGGTGATCTGGCGATAACGCCAATATTCTTATAGCAGGAACGTAAAAAAAAGTATTTCAATAACCTAGTCTACTTCCAGGCGCTCAAGAATTTCCGCAAGCACTGCATAATCTTTAAGACCCGGCCGTAACTCATTACTCCCCTTCATAGCTATACCTTCAATGTGAGGATTATCCAACGCAAGGTCCAGATCATGCTCGGATTTTATCGCGAGCAGCAACGGGTAAGTGTCAGGCGTATTGCGCGCCACTTCAGAAAGTAAATAGGCCGGCATTACGTGCGAATCCGGTACAGATTCATTTTCCGCAATGAAAAGAATTATGGGAAGGGGAAATGACGCGAAAAGGCTGAATTCCGCCAGGCCCATCTCTAAGTAGTCCGGCTTATAGTTCTCCAGGATGTCGTTTAGCTCATCCTGACGTTTGATGCCATACACCTCAGCAACCACCAGTGGTCCTGTAACCCATCCACGTATTTCCTGGAATTGCTTTGGCGGAACATAATTTTCCTGCCCTTTCTGAACGTTAAATCCCAGCATATCGACGCCCATTCCAGCACAATACCGAGCATCACTAAGGTTTGTGACGCTTCCAACTTTCACTACCGTTCTTAAAGGCATAGTTTTAGTGGTAAAGAAAAAATAACTTTGTGCGAATTACGTTCAAAGTTCAGTTCTGGATAGGGAAAAACCAATTATTCGGTGAAGCATTTATTGAAGTACTTTTTTGGTATCATCGCAATAGCGGCAGTTTCATGTGATTCTTCCAACGAACCAAACCTTTCCGAAACCGGGAGGGATTATTTTCCATTGCAGAAGAACTTTTTCCAGATTTATGACATCAGCGAAATCCGATACCAATTGGAGATTTCGGAAACATTGGCATATGAATTGAAAACACTGGTAGCAGATTCTTTTCCTACTGTCGATGGTGATGTTGAATATGTTATTTATCGCAGCCAAAGAAATGCCGGGGAAACAGAATGGACTTATCTGGATACCTGGTCAGCGCGCATAAATAGTCGGGAGGCGATAATGAAAGAAGAAAACATTTCCTATCTCAAGATAAAGCTTCCGTTATTTCCTGGTACCGTTTGGAACGGGAATATTTACAATACCTACGACAAAGATGAATACACACTGACGGAAATTGACAAGCCATACACAATAAATGAAGAATCATTTCCTGATTGCATTGTCGTGCAGCAAAGTGATAACGAGGATTATATTGTGTTCCTTGATCAGCGTCAGGAAATATACGCCAAGCATGTCGGACTAATTTACAAAGAAACGACACAGCTGAGCTACTGTACTTCGACTGTGAAAGGATGTATTGGAGAACAGAAGGTTGAAAGTGGGGTGATCTATAAACAGGCTATCAAAGCGTATGGATTGGAGTAGTGTGAGGCTTACTTTCTTGCTTATTTTTGTTGGCGCTGCTGCCATGGCGGAAGTAAACCGGTACATGGTCTTTTTCAGGGATAAAACTGGTACCATTTATAGTACAGCATTACCCAATGAATTTCTTTCCCAACGGGCCATTGATCGGAGAATTCAGCAGGGCATTCTTATCACGGATCAGGATTTTCCGGTGAATGCTTCCTATGTTCAGGGTATTTCCGGAGTAGGTGCTGAAGTTTTCTACACAACCCGATGGATGAATGGTGTGCTGGTTCAATGCGATGCGGCATTGGTTGCAGCGATAGAGAATTTGCCCTTTGTTGAACGCGTGGAGTTTGTTGCACCAAATGAAAAGCTGCTGAGTAGCGGAAGATTTAAAAGCAATCAGAAAACTAAAGGGACTAAGTCAGCGGCCAAGACATTGGCACAATTGCAATTGATCGGACTTGATGAAATGCAGGCCTCCGGGTATAAAGGGGAAACGATTTACATAGGGATTTTCGATAGTGGATTTCAGGGTGTAAACACTACGGCACCATTTCAGGATATCTTTGCGACAAATAGGATTGACCTGGAGGTCTCTAAAGATTTCGTTTACAATACGCCGGACATATTTCAGTATGATGAACACGGAACTGAAGTATTCTCCATTATCGCGGCATATCAGGAAGGTGATTTCACGGGCGGCGCCTACAAAGCAAATTATCAACTTTATGTCACAGAGGATGTGAATACAGAATATCGAATTGAAGAGTATAATTGGCTTTTTGCGGCTGAACGAGCGGATAGCGCAGGTGTTGACGTGATCAATTCCTCGCTGGGCTATTATGACTTTGATGATGCAGCCATGAATTACGCCAAATCGGCAATGGATGGAAAAACCACAGTAGTTTCTCAGGCAGCACAGTGGGCGGCTGACCGCGGTATTGTTGTGGTTTGCAGCGCCGGGAATGAAGGAAACGTCGCATGGCAAATTATTACGGCCCCTGCTGATGCAATGGATGTTCTTGCAGTAGCGAATGTGAATAGTGCGGGACAACGGGCAGGTTCTAGTTCGATAGGCCCATCTGCTGATGGCAGGATTAAGCCTGACGTCGCGGCAATGGGTGTTAATACAAGCGTAATTACACCCAATGGGTCCACCAGCAATGTAAGCGGTACATCTGTTTCCTCGCCGTTGATCGCTAGTCTGGTTGCGGGCCTATGGCAACGCTATCCTGGACTTTCAAATAAAGAATTGATGGAAGCAATCCGAAAATCGGCATCACAGGCTAACGCCCCTGACGATCTCCTGGGTTACGGGATCCCTGATTTCAGGGCTGTCGTGAATTATTTAGAACAACGTCCCCAGGAAAAGGTATTCGAAGTTTATCCGAATCCGATCTTATCTGACACCTTTACCATACGCCCATTTGATCCAAATCAGATCACATCGTGCCGTGTTGAGCTGTTGTCGTCTCAGGGTCAGGTTGTCTATACTGCGGAAGCGAATTTCTCGTGGCTGAATCGCACGGCTACAGTCAACCTTTCTACTGTGCGGGCAGGTCTGTATTACCTTCGTATTTGGTGGGGAGAAAAGCGATACATTTACAAAATGATTAAGGTTTGATGCTTCTGTTGTAACGTATCGGATGACTTTTCTTGAAACATAAGACTTTAGACTTATTTTTGCCATCAGAATACAGGAATCATGTCAACACCCATCATTGCTCCATCCATATTAGCTGCTGACTTTGCCAACCTGGCGCATGAGGTGAACATGATTAACGAAAGCGAAGCTGACTGGATTCATGTAGATATTATGGATGGCGTATTTGCACCGAATTTTTCGATGGGTATTCCTGTAGTCGAAGCTATCAGGAGACATGCCAGGAAGCCACTTGACGTTCACCTCATGATCGTCAATCCAGAGCGCCATGTCGAAGCGTTTCGGAAGGCTGGCGCAGACAACATCTCTGTTCATATCGAAGTTTGCCAACATTTGCATCGAAATATCCAGCAGATTCAGGCGATGGGATGCAAGGCGGGTGTTGCTATTAATCCGCATACATCTGTTTCTGCATTGGAAAATATCATACAGGATATAGATGTTGTCTGCGTTATGTCGGTAAATCCCGGATTTGGAGGTCAGAAATTTATCGAAAATACCTACCGTAAAGTTTCACAGTTAAAAAGTCTCATAGCACAATCACATGCCAGCGCGAAAATTGAAATAGATGGGGGCGTAACCCTTCAAAATGCCAGGGCGCTGGTAGATGCAGGAGCAGATGTACTGGTAGCCGGTCACCTTGTATTTAGCGCAGCTGATCCCAAAGGAATAATTCGCCAATTGAAAGCTATCAGTTGAAGTTCAAGCGTGCGGGCAAATAGCTGATCCTTAGGCTTTATATTCTTGTGTATCTTTCGGCAGGATTTTTGAATTGTGACTATTATAATTGTTTACTTATGGCGAGGCTTTTAACAACGCTGTTGTCTGTTCTTCTGTTTTATTCTTGTCAGACCCGTAGCGTCACTCGGATTTCTCCTGATACACAAATTGACCTTAGCGGGCGTTGGAATGATTCTGATTCACGACTCGTCGCTGACAAAATGATTGATGAACTCCTGTCTTCGGAAAGGTATAAAGAATATGCACAAGCACGGGAGAAAAAACCGGCAATCGTTGTTGGCTTGATCCTGAATAAAACCAGCGAGCATATTGATGCCAATAATTACATCAAGAAATTGGAAATGGCGATCTATAACTCGAATATCGCTGAACTTGTTGAAGCTGAAGAGTTCCGCGATAAGCTGAGGGTGGAGCGTTCACAACAACAGGATTTTGCGGACCCGGCTACAGCTTCTCAATGGGGCAAGGAAATAGGGGCGGACCTTATGCTCTTTGGTGAGATGAATTCGGAGACTGATACAAATAACAATAGGCGTATTGTAAATTATATAACAACGCTTTTTCTAACGGATATTGAAACCAACAAAAGAATTTGGTACGGACAAAAGGAAATCAAGAAGATTGTAAAGAACTGACGTAGAAACATGAATCGACTGCTTTTTCGAAGCCTTTTGATTGGATTTTCACTGACTGGGTTGCATGCATGCGCCAGCTATTATCAGCGGCATCTTGACTTCAACGCGGAATTTGAACAGGGGCATATTAAGCAGGCACTTGAAGCATTGCGAAACAGTGATACTGAATCATTCGGGAAAACACGATTTATTTATTATGAAAACAAAGGGTTGTTGCTTTCCATGCTGGGTGAATATGAAGAAAGTAATGTCTACTTCGAAAAAGCGTTTCTGTTTGGTGAGGACTATCGCATAAACTATTTCAATGAAGCCTCATCGTACCTGACTAACCCCAACATGACGGTTTATCGCGGGGAAGACCATGAGCACCTGTTGGTCCTGTATTTTAAAGCCATTAATTTTCTGAAAATGAATAAACCTGAAGAGGCCTTGGTGGAATGTCGGAGACTGAACATCCGCCTCAATCAGTTAGGTGACAAGTATACATCCGAGGACAAGCTTCAGCGGAATGCATTTATTCATACATTAATGGGAATTATTTATCAATCCACTAAGGACTATAACAATGCTTTTATCGCCTACCGTAACGCATTGGAAGTTTATGAAAATGATTATGCAAAACTGTTTGGAATCAAAGCACCAGGGCAGTTGAAAAAGGACCTGCTTGAAACTGCCTGGCGCACTGGTTTTTTGGAGGAATTTGAAAATTACAAAACAAGGTTTGATATGCCAGATTACTTTCCTTCAAACCAGGATGCCGACCTGATATTCTTTTGGCATAACGGACTTGGACCGATAAAGGATGAATGGAGCGTAAACTTTGTCATCACCCCCGGGCCTGGAAATACCATGGTATTCAGCAATGGAAATCTGGGCCTGGTTCTTCCGTACACAGTTGATGATCAAAAGGACAGGGCTGATCTGGGAAGCTTGGAGGTTTTTAGAGTTGCTTTCCCACGATATGTGGAAAGGCCGCCCTATTTTCAATCCGCAACACTGGAAACTGCAAGCAAGGTGTATCCTTTGCAAATGGCTGAGGATATAAACAAAGTAGCGTTCTATAGCCTGAAGCAAAGGATGTTGCAAGAGTTTGCCAAGGGTCTACTCAGGGCAGCATTGAAAAAAGCTGCGGAACAAGGCTTGCGCAAGAAGGATGATACCCTTGGAGCCATTCTTGGATTGGTCAATGCGCTAACGGAGAAGGCAGATACGCGGAATTGGCAAACATTACCGCATACTATTTATTATTCGCGGCTTCCCTTGACCGAGGGCAGCAATGAAGTAAGACTCACCCTGATCGCTGATGACCAGCGTTTGACCGAATATACGTTTAACTACATAGCCAAAAAACAACAGACACTATTTCACACCTTTTCATCGTTAGAGACTTCGGCGCCACAATATCGATATTATTAGTTGTTGGGTATTTAGATTCAGGGATATGGGAATATTCAATAAGGTATCGCACCGCAAAGACTGACCCTTTTGCGGGAAATAGGATGATTCCATAATTTGGTTTAACTTTAAATCCCAATGGCCAGACTATTAACGGCTTCCATTTTTTAGTTTTAGGAGCTTAAACCTTCTTTTCTGAATCGTTTTAACTCAATTGCCGCCTGTATTGTTCTTAGCCTTGTCTGTTTGCCAGGGATGGTTTATGCACAATATGAGGATGAGCATGATGCTACTATTCCGCTGGAATACTTTTATATAGAGCGGCAAGGGACCGGCTTCTTTAGAAAGATCCTTAGCAAAATAACTGTGGGCTTGAGCACCGGCTATGGGAGTACTACCTTTAAGCACGAGCTTGACGGATTTGGGGTTATTCAGAATCCTGATTCATTGCCCAAACTATTTCAATCTGCCAACCTTACTTCAGGGTACTCAAATTGGATAAACAAGGTCACCACTTCGGGAAACACTATCCAACCGGGAGCCTTTTTGGTGAACTCGGATACTACTTCAATCGGCTTCAAAAGCAAAGCTTTTAACATTCCGATCAAGGCCACGCTCCATGTTGAATTTGATCATTATAGGATCGGGGGTGGCTATTCCTATGAATACATAAACATGGGTTCATTTAAGCCAACACAATTTGGCGACAGGATTGACAATTTACCTACCGATTTCGATAGTTTTTTCATGCAGAAGTACTTTGGTATGATAGGCGGAACCGTCTATCGGTACTATGAATATCTGCTTGTTGTAGATGCGAACGTGGGGGGCTATAACCTGGGCAAAAATTTCGATAAGAGTCTGATAAAGAAAGGTATTTTCCTAAACCTTGGAGTAACTGTTGAACGTGAGATGTCTGAGTACTTCAGAATATTTGTCAGGCCGTCGTATGAAATCAAAAGCTACAAACTGAGTATTCCCGAAACAACCCAAAGCGTTACGCACAAGTTCAATGCCTTTTATGTGAATGTTGGCGCAACATATCGTATTCCTGAGCTCAGAAAGTGTTTCCTAAAGAATTGTAAAGCCCAGATGAACCATTCGCACGGCAATAGGAACTATCGAAGTCGGGTGCACCCAATCTATAAAAAACAAAATCCACACTATGGGGAGAATCACCCTAATCTCATAAAATACAAAGGGAAAAATAAGAAGAAATTGAACCCGTACTAGACTATTTTAACACTCCTATGGCCGTATTTTGAATGGTCTTTATACGCTAAAAAATCTGTAAAACTAATTGGCATTCTGCTCTAGGATCGCACTGAATTTTACTATCTTGCACAGCTTTAAAAATAGCCCTGAGAAGCTAAAAACAAGGATTTTACATGGCAGATGATAGTGGAAGCCTCCCCCCAGCCAGGCAAAGTATAATTCCCATCAACATTGAAGATGAAATGCGCGGAGCGTACATCGATTATTCGATGTCCGTTATTATTTCGCGTGCCTTACCTGATGTTCGAGATGGCCTAAAACCAGTTCACAGGAGAGTCCTGTTTGGAATGCAGGAACTCGGCGTAAACTACAATAAAGCCCACAAGAAGTCAGCAAGAATTGTGGGTGAAGTATTGGGTAAGTATCATCCACACGGTGATGCCTCTGTATATGATACGATGGTAAGGATGGCGCAGGATTGGTCTCTTCGGTACACGTTGGTTGATGGCCAGGGTAACTTTGGATCTATCGACGGGGATTCTCCCGCGGCAATGCGGTACACCGAAGCCAGGCTCAAAAGAATAGCTGAAGAGTTACTTGCCGACATCAACAAAGACACCGTAGATTTTCAGCCAAACTTTGATGACTCACTGGAAGAGCCAACGGTCCTTCCTGGCAAGCTGCCCAATCTTCTGGTGAATGGTTCATCCGGTATTGCGGTGGGGATGGCAACCAACATGGCGCCACATAATTTGACGGAGGTAATTAACGGTATCATCGCCTTCATTGACAATCAGGAGATTTCGATTCCTGAGCTGATGCAGCATATAACAGCGCCAGATTTTCCTACAGGGGGCATTATTTATGGTCACTCCGGGATACAGGAGGCATACTTAACAGGAAGGGGTAGAATCGTTGTAAGGTCTAAGGCGGAAATTGTTACGGCTGCC
The DNA here is from genome assembly GCA_029858965.1 of Cyclobacteriaceae bacterium. Lineage (GTDB taxonomy): Bacteria > Bacteroidota > Bacteroidia > Cytophagales > Cyclobacteriaceae > Chryseolinea. Next base: position 53,534 of record JAOUDZ010000015.1, on the reverse strand, counting down.
AATGGTAAGGACCAAATTATTGTAACTGAAATTCCATACATGGTCAACAAGGCCATGATGATTGAAAAGACTGCGGCACTGGTAAACGACAAAAAAATAGAGGGCATTTCAGACATCCGGGACGAGTCTGACCGTGAAGGATACAGAATTGTCTATGATCTTAAGAAAGATGCGATTCCCAATATTGTACTCAACAACCTATTCAAGTACACCCAGCTTCAATCCTCCTTCAATGTCAATAATGTTGCGCTGGTCAAAGGACGACCGCTAACGCTCAATTTGAAGGACCTGGTTAAATACTTTGTCGAGCACCGGCATGAAGTGGTTGTACGGCGAACTAAGTTTGAACTGGCTGAAGCAGAAAAGCGGGCGCACATTCTGGAAGGGTACCTTATTGCACTCGATAATCTGGACGAGCTCATCGCGCTTATACGGAACTCCAAAGACCCTGAGACTGCCAAGGAAGGCTTGATCGCCCGCTTCGCATTGTCTGAAATACAGGCCAAGGCAATTCTCGATATGCGATTGCAGCGGCTTACCGGATTGGAACGCGACAAAATTCAACAGGAGTACAACGAAGTAAAAGCGCTTATAGAAAGGTTACAGGAAATTCTGGCCAATGAAGCCGTAAGAATGCAAATCATAAAAGATGAGCTGGCCGAAATTCGGGAACGATATGGTGACGAACGGAGAACATTGGTTGTTCACAATGAAGATGACATTTCGTATGAAGACATGATTCCGAACGAGGACATGTTTATCACGATCTCGAACCAAGGGTACATAAAGAGAACATCATTGTCAGAATACAGAACGCAGGGTAGAGGCGGAGTAGGCTCGCGCGGCGTTGCTACAAAAGAAGATGATTTTACGGAGCATCTGTTTATTGCACAGGCGCACAACTATTTATTGATATTCACAGACCAGGGAAAAGTATACTGGAAGAAAGTCTATGAAATTCCGGAAGGTACTAAAACATCTAAAGGTCGTGCTGTTCAAAACCTGATCAATATTGAACCTGGTGATACAGTTCGTGCTATCATAAATGTCAAGGATTTGACTGACGAAGCATATATCAATAGCAATTTTGTGATTCTCTGCACTGAAAAAGGAGTTATCAAGAAGACTTCATTAGAGGCTTATTCAAGACCCCGCCAGGGGGGGATCAATTCAATCTCCATTCACGAGGGTGATAGACTCTTAAATGCCTCATTAACAAATGGTAATAATCACATTGTTATAGCTAAAAGTGAAGGTAAGGCGGTGCATTTCAATGAACGCGACGTAAGGCCAATGGGCAGGACTGCGGCGGGTGTCCGTGCGGTAAAACTCGAATCAGAAACCGACAAAGTAATTGGGATGGTATGCATAAGCCGCGAAGATGCTAACTTGCTTGTTGTTTCGGAGAAGGGTTATGGTAAGCGGTCCCTCATAGATGATTACCGTATCACAAAACGAGGCGGTAAAGGCGTAAAGACGTTAAATATCACAGAAAAAACTGGCAAGCTTGTTGCAATTAAAGAAGTTGTTGATGAAGATGAATTGATGATAATTAACAGGTCTGGTATAACGATCCGGATCAAGGTAAGCGAACTTCGGGTTATGGGGCGTGCAACGCAAGGAGTGAGGCTTATTAAGTTAAACGATGACGACCGCATATCGTCCGTTGAAAAGATTCAAAAGATTGACAAGATTGAAGATGAAGAAACCGCTAAATAATTAATATACCATAAACCTGTACGTAAGATGAGACGAGTAACACTTTTACTGTTGATGTTGGCCGCAGTATCTGTCTATGCACAAAAGACTGTGAAACCCAACCTGAATAAGGCATTGAAATCTTGGAGTGAAGGCAAGCTGGATGAAGCCAAGACTATGATCGATTTGGCGACCACCTATGAAAAAACCATGAACGATGGAAAAACCTGGTACTACAGGGGCCTGATTTATGCCTCGCTGGATACCACTACGAATGAAGCCTACAAGGCACTTGCCCCGGATGCATTCGCTATTGCCATTGAGTCTTTCGCTAAAGGCGATGAGCTGAATGGTGGCAAAGAGCATTTTGTACAAGATGCAATGGGATTGCCAATACTGAAATCCACACAAATGGCGTATTGGGGAAATGGATACCTTAATCAAGGTGCCACTTACTACCAGGAGGATGAGTTAGAAAAAGCTGTTATGAGCTTTGAAAAAGCACAGGCTGTTCAACCCAATGACACGCTTGCCTATTTTTACTGTGGGTTTGCTGCCAATAGTTTGGAAGATTATGATAAGGCAATCGCTTCTTTTCAGAAGTATATAGAGTTGGGTGGCAAGTCGTTAGACGCGTACCTGAGTATCATCAATACGTACAGCGGACCAAAGGAAGACAAAGAAGAAGCGTTAAAGTGGGTTAGGCTAGCCAAGCCAAAGTATCCCGACAACGCAGACCTCCCAAAGGTTGAGATTGGATTACTTATCGACTTGAAACGGATTGATGAAGCCAAGTCCGGATTGGAAACTGCGTTAAAAAGTGAGCCGGGCAACAAGATATTACATTTCTATCTTGGCTATGCGAATTCCAGCCTGCAAAATTTCGATGCCGCCAAGAAAAATTATGAAGACGCATTGCAGATTGATCCCAATTATTTTGAGGCACAACTTTACCTGGCCAAGTTAATGTACAAGGATGCAGCTGAAATAAAAGTAGCCATGTCGAATCTGGGAATCTCAGCTGAAGATAAAAAGAAGAGATTCGAACTGGATAGCAAATTGGTGGCAAAGCTGGAACAAGCCCTGCCTTACTGGGAGAAGGCCGAAAAGCTGAATCCTGACGATCAGGAAGTGCTGGACACATTGTATTCAATATACACTGACTTGGATATTCAGCCAAAACTGAAGCACATTATGAGCCGGTACAAGGAGCTTGGGATGGAATAATTGGATAGTCACAACGTTATGGAATTGCAGGAAGAAGGTTGGTTTCAAACTAACCTTCTTTTTTTATATCAAAATTCAAGGATAGCCAACACTACATAAAGCACATTGTAGTTTGTTTTGATGGAAGAAAATCGATTGCGCTCAGGCTCAGATCCATTGTACTGCTTCCATCTCCACTCGTCCCGGAAATGGATAGTTGGTGTAGTCAACGGAAAGCAATATATTGGAATAAAAAAGGACTCGGTGCTATGTTGATCAGAGTATTATTCGCCTTTCATTTGACGGATCATACTCGTGGGTACTTCAGAGCTTTAATAAGTGCTTTGAGTTCAGGGATAGAAACTATGCATCCTTTGGCAAAAAACGTGATAATAGCTTTTTAACTTTCGGGAAAACGCCAGGATGCCTGCGAAGTTTGTCTCGCTGAGGCTCATTTTTACACCCTTGTCATTTTGCAATTTATCCGGAGATTAACCTACTTTGAAGATACTTCCAGGCCATTTATGAATCCATCAAAATTGAATTACCTATAGCTGATAACTGCAACAAGTCATGGATGGAAAAATGAACATTAAGCAAATACTTCAGAAATTTCTTTCGCGCTGGTATTATTTCGTTATTGCGCTGCTCATCACAACGCTCACGGCGTATGTTTATTTAAAGTTTACGCCTCGTCAATATTTTGTTAAAGCCTCTTTGTTGTTAAGGACTGAACCGAAGCCAGAAATTGGCTCCGATAGTTTCCTTAAGGGACTATTTCAAACTGCAAACCAACCTGGAATTGAAGACGAAATTGGAATACTAAAATCGTACTCAATGGTTGAAAGAACAATACGGGAACTTGATTTTGGTGTTGCATATTTCAGGACGAAAAGCTTTGTTACGGAAGAGCAATATCGTGATTCACCATTTACAATCGAAATAGATTCTGTAGTTGGTCAGATTATCGATGAGCCAATTTTTATCCAACGCGTAACCTCTACGCGATATAAAGTTCACGTGTCAGGTCAAGATTTGAGCGTCTATAATTTCTATACGAATCAGGTCGATAGTAAGGTCGATAAAATTGAAATAGATGAAGAGGTGCCTGTTGACAGGCCTTTCAAGAGTCAGTATCTGGCATTCAATATTAAATTTAGCGAGGTCTACAAGACTGATCCCAAAGCGAAGTATTTTTTTAAGCTAAACAGAATTCAATCTTTAACAGAAACTTACCAGCGTAAATTGAGAATCAAGCCGATCTCGTCGGAATCGTCGATCGTCGAACTTGGCTTAACGGGCCTTGTCGCGGCCAAAGAAAAAGTATTCCTGGACAAGTTATTGGATGTCTATTTACGCAACGAATTGTATAAGAAGAACCAGCTTGGCTTAAAGACAATACGGTTTATTGACAGTCAACTTGCTGGTGTTCCAGATACTTCGAGCCAGGCTGGTGGCCCGCTTGCGTTATACAGATCCAAAGATAATATTCTGGACGTAAACACTGCAGCCGAAAACCTAAATAGAAGCCTGGCCAAGGCTGAAGCGAACAAGGCTGCGTTGGAAAGCAACCTGAAGTATTACAGGTTTACAGTAAATTCGGTACAGAATAATAACAATTTCGCAGAAATAGTCACGCCCGCAGCAATTGGAATAGATGACCCGGAGTTGAATAACCTGCTGATAGAGCTGTCAAAACTAAATCAGGAGCGGAAAGGCCTAATCATAAATCCAAATGAGAATAACGCACTTGCCGAAATCGTGGATCAGAAAATTAGGAACGCAAAAGGATCGCTTATAAAAAACATAAACAATTCGATCGATGCTTCGACTGTCGCATTAAACGACCTCAACAGAAGAATCCTCCAAATCAGAAAGAACTTAAGTGTATTGCCGAAAAATGATCGCGAATTAGTAAGTATTCAGGGGAGATTCGATTTTAATGACAATGTCTATAATTACTTATTGGAGAAAAGGGCTGAGGCTGGAATTGCTATTGCCTCAAACTCACTGGAAAAAACAGTAGTAGACAAACCTTATCAAGTTGGTGATGGCCCGGCCTCCCCGAATTCAAGGCTGATCTTTCTCCTGGCCATTTTTGGAGGAATTGCCATCGCCATAGGAATGATTGTGGTTAGGGATATTCTCAATGAAAATATCATTACGCAGGAAGATCTGGAGGCATACACCAAAATACCCTTTATAGGTACCATCAGTCATGCAAACAAGCGGGAGCAAGCAACAATCGTAGCACATGCCAGATCCGCGGTTGGAGAGTCATTCAGATCTTTACGCGTCAATTTGCAGTATTTGACTTTAGGACAAAACGCCAACGTCATCGGAATCACGTCGTCCAGAGAAAGCGAAGGTAAAACTTTCTGTGCCGTAAATTTGGCAGCAGTGATGGCCTATTCGGGAAGAAGGACAATCTTGATCGATACGGATATGAGAAGGCCGAGGGTGGCGACGTACTTCCAGTTAGAAGGAAGAAAGGGATTGTCCAATTTTCTGGTCGATGACGGAACTGTTAAAGAAATTATTAACAATACTGAGCACAAAGGGTTTGATGTAATTTGCTCCGGGCCGATACCACCAAATCCCATAGATTTGATTGGCAGTCCCAGAATGGAAGAATTGATTACTACACTCAAACAAACATACAGTACTATTATACTAGACTCCCCTCCGGTTGGATATGTATCTGAATACATAATCCTAATGAAATATACTGACGCAAACCTCTACATTGTGCGTTCTGACTACACAAATCGAAACAGCCTGGGCAAAATCAATAAACTTCATGAGCGCAAAAAAATCAGCAACGTGAGTATTTTGTTGAATGATGTGAAAGCCACGAAGAGTTCCGGCTATGGCTATGGCTATGAGTATAGCTATAAGTATTAATGGATGCAGGTGTGGCTTAGTCATCAAATGAACTTCCCATTTTGCAGTCTTCATGATTTCTGTCATCACAGGCACCAATCTTAGTCATTGAAGCGAGGGTGCAATAGGCTTACCTTTGTCCGGTCAACGCTTGGGAATCCGTTTCGGCGACAAATAATTCGCTTTAACGGCGGGAATTTGATTACCTGACAGTGGTTTTTTGGATACAGTAAAGCGTTACATCGGATTCAATTTTTTGGCCTGGATGTTGTCCAGCGCTGGCAAGAATTGTCGTGTTTAACTCAGTACCTATGGAAGTTATTTTTCAGATGGCGATTTCAGCAAACCCTTAATGCTGTATTCTAAAAAGTTTTGTCAACAAAATGTGACCTCAATCATTTGGGAGAATAACCGAAATGGTATTTTTACTTTGTAAAATGTGTGTTGTTTATATAGTCGTGAAAAAATCAACTTAAATTAATCTATGAAAGCAGTCATCTTTGCAGGGGGATTTGGAACAAGGATAAGTGAGGAAAGTGGCATTAGGCCTAAACCAATGGTTGAAATTGGTAACAGACCAATTCTTTGGCATGTTCTTAAGATTTACTCCCATTTTGGAATCAATGATTTTATTATTTGCTGTGGATACAAGTCGTATGTCATAAAGGAATATTTCTCGAATTACTTTTTGCACAGTGCCAATGTTACTTTCGATTTGAAGGAAAACAAGATGGAGGTACACCATGTGTCCACTGAGCCCTGGAGGATCACGTTGGTAGAGACTGGGGAAGATACGATGACTGGCGGACGCTTAAGACGTGTAAAAGAGTATATCGGCAATGAAACATTCTGCCTGACTTATGGTGATGGTGTTAGCGATGTTGATATTTCAAAATTGATAGCATTTCACAAAGAGCAGGGAACCAAAGTAACCTTAACTGCGGTACAACAGCCCGGCCGTTTTGGGGCTTTCACTTTAGGTACTGAAGATGTTAAAATAATGCATTTCCAGGAAAAACCGATTGGCGGGGATTCTCCTTGGATAAACGGTGGATTTTTTGTTTGTGAGCCATCCGCAATAGACCTGATAAAGGACGATTCGACAACCTGGGAACGTGAACCAATGGAAAAGTTGGCAGCATCAGGAAATCTTTCTGCTTATAAGCATACTGGTTTTTGGCAGGCCATGGACACGCTGCGCGATAAGAATGTGCTGGAAGACCTGTGGAAATCCGGAAAAGCACCCTGGAAGCGCTGGTGATTATTATTCACTTAGTTTCTATCTAAATTTTTCTTTATAATTACCGCAAATTTTTACTATGAAGATTGTCATTTTTGGGAATATGGGCTATGTCGGACCTGGCGTTGTTGAAAGACTTAGATCCACCTATCCAACCGCAACGCTTATTGGCTATGATCTTGGTTTTTTTGCCAGCTGTCTCACCGACGTCGATTACCTGCCTGAAAGAAAGCTTGATCATCAATATTTTGGCGACATAAGAGATTTCCCTGACGAGGTAATCCAGGGCGCTGATGCTGTGATTAACCTGGCCGCAATTTCAAACGACCCAATGGGGACTAAATTTGAAGATGTTACCTTGGATGTTAATCATAAATCCGGTATTAACCTTGCTAAAAGGGCTAAGGCATTAGGAGTAAAATCATTCGTTTTTGCCTCAAGCTGCAGCATGTACGGTGCCGCAAGTGACGTTGCAAAGACAGAGGATTCCCAGCTTAACCCGCTTACCGCTTACGCAAGATCAAAAGTGTTTACGGAGCGAGATCTGAAACCCCTGGCAGATAAGAATTTCAAGATTACCTGTCTTCGGTTTGCCACGGCTTGTGGTATGAGTTCCAGGCTTAGGCTCGATTTGGTGCTGAATGACTTTGTAGCTTGTGCTTTGTCTTCTAAAGTTATTACCATACTCAGTGATGGTACACCATGGAGACCACTAATCAATGTTAAGGATATGGCGGTGGCCATTGATTGGGCGATTGGCAGGCCAGCTGCTATTGGAGACTTTTTGGCCGTAAATACAGGAACCGATGAATGGAACTATCAGGTGAAAGATCTGGCTGAAGCAGTGGCAAAGGTTATTCCCGGCGTTAAGGTTTCCATCAACACGGATGCACCACCTGACAAGAGATCTTACCGTGTGAATTTCGGACTGTACAAAAAGTTGGCACCAGACCACCAGCCTAAATACGACCTCATCACGACTATCAAGGAACTAAAGGAAGGATTAGAATCAATGAAGTTTAAAGATGCTGATTTCAGAGATTCAAGACTAATGCGGCTTACGGTACTGACATCCCTTCAGGAGAGTAACCAGTTAAGTGATGATCTAAAATGGAACTAGCACTTTACAAGATAAAATTAATGCCAGAATGATTTTCACCGAGACTGAATTAAAGGGGGCTTTTATAATCGACTTCAAAGGATTTGAAGATGAGCGTGGTTTCTTTGGCCGGATATGGTGCAAGAAAGAGTTTGAGGAGCATGGGCTTAATGCAAATGCTGTACAGGCCAATGTTTCCTACAGCAGATATAAGGGAACCATCAGGGGGATGCATTACCAAATTGCGCCGCATGAGGAGACCAAAACCCTGAGATGTACCTTTGGATCCACGTATAATGTAATCATCGATTTGAGGCCGAAATCTCCTACCTTCAAGCGATGGACAGCCGTTGAGTTAACAGCAGATAGTTACCGGATGCTTTACGTGCCTGAAGGATTCGCGAACGGATTCTTAACGCTTGAAGATCACACTGCTGTACACTATGTTGTAACGGAATACTATGCTCCTGGCGCTGAACACGGAATCAGATTCGATGACCCGACTTTTAACATTAAGTGGCCGATGAAGCCGGCAGTAGTTTCCGAAAAAGACAGAAGCCATCCGCTTTTTGCAGAGAAGATGTTGATAGTATAACCAAACTCAAAAAATATAATAGCCTATGATTATCGTTGATACTGCACTTGCCAAGCGACATGCAGAGAATAATCCTGTACGCGTGGCTTTAATTGGCGCTGGATTCATGGGGAGAGCGGCTGCCTTGCAGATTGCTCAGTCGGTTCCCGGCATGAAAGTAGTCGCTATCTATAATCGTACCCTGGAGAAGGCAAAAAAGGCTTATCAGGAAGCGGGAATTGAGGAGTTTGAAGTTGTTAGCAGCCAAACAGTATTGGAAGACAGAATTTCACGTGGTAAGTATTCGGTAACGGAAGACCCGTTTCTACTGGCCAGGGCCGGGAATATTGATGTCCTGCTGGAGGTAACCGGCGCAGTCGAGTTCAGCGCAAAGGTCGTGTTTGAAGCTATTCAACACAAGAAGCATGTCGTACTTATGAATGCAGAACTTGATGGCACCATAGGCGCCATTTTAAAAGTCCATGCCGACAAAGCCGGTGTGATCATAACCAATGTCGACGGAGACCAACCTGGCGTAGAGATGAATTTGTACCGATACGTCAAAACTATTGGGCTCAAGCCGGTGCTCTGTGGAAATATTAAAGGACTTCAGGACCATTATAGGAATCCAACAACACAACAGAGTTACGCAAAACAATGGGCGCAGAATGCCCATATGGTTACTTCATTTGCCGATGGCACTAAAATTTCATTCGAGCAAGCTGTCGTCGCCAATGCCACAGGTATGACCATAGGACAAAGAGGCATGTACGGCCCTACTGTTCCTGCCGGCACCCCATTACAGGACATTATCGATAAGTATCCCATGGAAGCGCTTACATCGGGGCCAGGTATTGTTGATTATGTAGTGGGAGCAAGCCCCCCGGCAGGTATTTTCATACTGGCTACGCATGACGATCCACGCCAGCGGCATTTTCTAAAATTGTATAAAGTAGGTGATGGTCCGCTGTACCTCTTCTACACACCGTATCATAATTGTCATTTTGAGGTTCCTATAACGTGCGCCAGAGCTGCACTATTTCATGACGCGGCGATAACTCCTATTGGAGGACCGGCTGTTGAAGTAGTGGCAACCGCAAAGATGAATTTAAAGGCGGGTGAAACAATCGATGGAATTGGAGGATATCATTCATATGGGCAATGTGAGACAGCAGACGTTACCGCAGCGCAAATGTTGCTCCCAATGGGCTTGGCGGAAGGATGTATATTAAAGCGAGATATACCCATGGATCAAGTCATTACGTATGCCGATGTTACATTACCTGAAGGCAGATTTTCAGATAAACTTCGGCAGGAACAAAATGAATACTTCAAAGTAACTGTTTAGATCAAACGGTCTTTTAATAGAAAATTTCCTTGTTCAATCTGGTAGATCAGTTCAATTAACAGTACACTAAAAAAAGACCTGTGCAATACGACGTAATTATAGTAGGAGGGGGGGCTGTGGGTTTGGCAACTGCATTGCAGCTGCAAAAACAAAACCCTAAACTCAAGGTTGTTGTTGTTGAAAAAGATTCCGTTGTCGCGAATCATCAAACGGGTAATAATAGCAATGTAATTCACTCCGGAGTTTACTATAAGCCTGGTAGTTTGAAAGCCAAAAATTGTATCGAAGGATATAACCTTTTGATTGACTTTTGCCGTCGCTATGAGGTCCCGTTTGACTTGTGTGGCAAGGTCATTGTGGCGACCGAAGAAAAGGAACTTCCTGTGCTCAAAACCATATTTGAGCGAGGGCAGCAAAATGGTCTGCAAGACCTAAAAATGCTGAGCGCCGAGCAGCTAAAAGATTACGAACCCCATGTCGCAGGAATTGCTGGTATTCATGTTCCGCAGACAGGCATTGTTGATTATCGCGTAGTCGCCGAGAAATATGCCGAGGTCTTCCAGCAGCAGGGCGGTGAGTTGCGGCTCGGAGAAAAGGTAGTTGACATTCAATTAGGCAATGAGAGCGTAGATGTTGTCTCGCAGAAGGAGACATACACCGGTAAGCTTGTGGTGAATTGCGCAGGATTGTACGCAGATAAAATTGCCAGATTAACGCTGAAGGACGTGAACTTCAAAATTATTCCGTTTCGTGGAGAGTACTATAAGCTGAAAAAGGATAAAGAGTATTTGGTGAAGACGTTAATCTATCCGGTACCAGATCCAAATTTCCCTTTTCTGGGTGTCCATTTTACTACAATGGTAGGCGGTGGAGTAGAATGCGGGCCCAATGCGGTGTTGGCATTCAGGCGTGAGGGTTATAAAAAAACTGACATCAACCTGGCTGAACTCGGAGAGACTCTTGCGTGGCCTGGATTCAGGAAAATAGTTTCAAAATACTGGAGAACCGGTGTCGGTGAAATGTACCGCTCATATTCAAAAGCTGCATTCACAAAAGCACTTCAGAAACTTATGCCTGAGATTAGGGAGGATGATTTGATAGCGGGAGGAGCTGGTGTCAGGGCGCAGGCCTGCGATCGGACTGGTGGGTTGTTGGACGATTTCCTTATCCTGGAAGACAAGCAGGTAATCAATGTCTGCAATGCTCCATCTCCGGCAGCAACTTCTTCGCTGGCCATTGGAGCAACAGTTGCTTCGTGGGCAGGTAAGAGATTATGAACATCAAAGCTTCTCCGGCAATGGTCTTGCTATAACCACGTGTTACCCACACACCGTGCATGCACGGTGTAGCATACCTTGGCTCATAAGAAATGCAGGCAAAGATTTATTTGTATTTAATTCACCGCCATCGATAGATGTCCTAGGCACAAAAAAAAACGATCAACTTGGATCTTGATAGTTGTCCAAAATTGAATCGTTTTTTTTTGATCGGGGAGTCTAGTAAGCGCTCTTCTCGCCTCTTATCATGTTCCAAACCGTAAGGAAAATTATTTTAATATCAAGTGACAAACTCCAATTCTCCATATAGGTCACATCGTATTCTACACGTTTTTCCATCAGTTTGACTTCCTTCGTTTCGCCACGAAATCCATTTACCTGGGCATAGCCAGTAATACCTGGGGTTACAAAATGCCTTATTTTATACTTTTTGATGGCCTGTCCGTATTGTTCCAATTGACTGCTTATGTGCGGCCTTGGGCCAACAACGGACATATTCCCCATCAGGGCATTAATAAATTGTGGAATCTCGTCTAAATTAGTCTTGCGCAGAAACCTTCCCACGCGCGTGATCCTTGGGTCGTCCTTGGTTGCCTGACGTACCGGACTGGCGCCAACATACATCGTACGAAACTTGTAGCAATCAAACAGCTTGTTCTTCTTACCCTGCCTGGGCTGCTTGAAAAAAATTGGTCCCTTGGAGTCTAACTTTATCGCTAACGCAATGATGGGAAAGAGAACAGGGAATACCGTCAGGATTACCGTGAGTGAAAAGACAATGTCAAAAAGTCTTTTCAACCAGACATTTAGTGCAACGCCAAGGGGCTCCTTTCGCGTGGTTAATACGGGAATGGAATCCAGCATGAATACATTATACTTATCAGAGACGCTCTCGCCAAAATCCGGTGTAATTCTCAGGTATATAAAATTATCATCTGCAAACTTCGATATCTCATTAAGCAAAGTTTCATTACCCGGAGGAAGCGCAAAATAAATTTCATCTATGTTTTCTTTTAGGCAAAACATAGCTACTTCAGAAAATTTTCCTTTAATCAGCGCCCTGTGAATAATGAGCGGATCCGGGGAATCATCAAAAAAGCCTTTAAAATTATACTTCGAGAAGTCATGGGATTCAAAAAAGTCATAAAGCGCCCGCCCAGAATGCGTGGCACCAACGATGATAACCTTTCGCTGGTCAAAACCGGAAAATTCGAAATACCGCCAAGTGAGTTTGTAAACTATCCGGGAGATAAGCAAGAATGTAGCCGACGAAAGATAAACGAATGGTAAGAAGCTGGTATCTATCTGGTATGAATGCGTGGCAAACAAAACAACCATAAGCAAACAAAAATGCAACAGCAGCGCGCCAAGTATACTTGAGATAATACTTTTGTACTGACTGAACTTATTTATATTATAGATCTCATTTAGAAACCCTGAAATAACCCAAATGAGACTGAATATCAGGAAGAATGAGGTCTCCTGATTTTCAGCAATTCCACTGTCAAACCCAAGTTTTTTAGCGAGCGAAAATGCCAGTGAAATGAGGTAAAAATCAAAGACAAATACCATCATTTTAATGAGGCGTGAGTAATATTTATCTTCCATAGTAGATTAATTTAAGCCAGACTATGGTGTAAATGTAGAACTCCAGCCCAGATGCGACGATGACCACGATCATCGGTTGTGAAAATCTTCCTCATTAGAATCCCAAAAACTGCTTTTTTGAGTGATATTCAAGGATTTCGGGGGGTTAGTAGCTAACTTGCTGGTCTTCAATCCATGAAAAAAATTGACAGGATGGGATGTCAAGCTGAACCTTGCTGCGACCTATTCATGAAATACTACTTCGGGCGCATGGCCCGGTTGGCAAAGACCATTAACAAATGCTCAAGCCTGGCTTTTTCACGGATCTTTATGCCTTCATCTGAGATTTCTATCAGCCCTTCATCTTTGAAGTCTGCAAGCGTTCTGTTCAGCGATTCCGTTGCCGTGCCGATCATGTTTGAAATGTCCTTTCTGGCTATCGTAATGATCTCTTTCTTGTTTGGCAGGTTATGCTCGTTATATATTTTTAGTAGGGCACCGGCCACCCGCTGTCGAACAGACTGATAAGCGAGGTCTAATAGCCTGTTTTCTGCTTCGATAAGGTTGTTGGATAACATTTTGATAAACTTTCGCGCCATGTCTTTGCTGGAATAAATCAGGGTGAGGAAATCCTGTTTGGGAATAATCGATATCTCAGATTCTTCCAACACTTCGGCGCTTTCGTTGTGCTGCTGTTCCTCTAACAGCGAAACATATCCCAGGAAATCACCTGCGCCGTGGATGCCTGTTATTAGTTCCTTTCCATCATAATTTACCTTGTAAGTCTTTACCTCTCCACTTATGATAAAGTATAAATCGGATGGGGTTTGGCCTTCCATGAATACAAATTCCTTCTTTTTGAATACTCTGACAGGTCGGTTTTCCGAAAGTTTCTGAAACTCTTTTAACTCTCTTGCCTTGTTAAAAAAAGTATTGACATCATAAAGGTCATTCTTGTAATCGTCCTTGAGTCGCTGACTTTTCTTCAGCCTTATTTCAACTACTTTGAGAAGATCCAGGCCTTCAAAGGGTTTAGTCATGTAGTCGTCAGCACCAAGGTTCATTCCCGCCCGAAGATCATTTTTGTCTGCTTTCGCGGTGAGAAAAATAAATGGGATGTGCGCGGTTTCGGGATCATTATTCAAAATGTGAAGGACACCGTAGCCATCTAGTTCGGGCATCATAACATCACATAGAATAAGGTCAGGGTGTACTTCCTGAGCGAGTTGCACGCCGATTTTACCATTTGGAGCGCTCACTACGTTGTAATGCGCCAGCTTTAATATGCTGCAAATATTCTCCGCCATTTCTTGATTGTCTTCAATCAGCAGTACTGTGTGTTTCATATTGTCTTATTAAATTCGGCCAAATATCCACCTGAACTCAGATCTGTTTTTCCAGAATATCAAGGGTAACAACAGGAATTTTGGCGATAAACGTTGTCCCCTTATTTACCTGACTGGTAAAATCAATCGTTCCTTTCAAAAGCCGGATATACTTGTTCGCCATATTCAGGCCCAGTCCGGTACCCTCAACATTATTGGTATTTTGGCCTCTGTAGAATCCTTTAAATATCTGGTGTTGCTCGTCCTTCGGAATACCGATTCCCTGATCGGAAACCTGTATTTTCAAATTATCCTTGCTGAGTTCCACATCCAGTCTTATCTCGGCATCGTAGGCGGAGTATTCGATCGCATTGGAAAGCAGGCTCATCAAGATGCTTTTGAGCAAGACTTGATCTGTCATGATCGTATTGGCCACGCCACCGTAGGTAAAAAGTATTTCCTGTTTACCTTTTTTGATTAACCCAATCGCCTCCAAAAACTCTTCAAAAAATGCTTTTACGTTGGTCTCGCTGTAAGCAACCTTTACCTTTCCTTCTTCGAGTTTTCCCAGTGATAGGAAGTCATTCAGCAACTCCGTCAGATTATGCACTGATCGTTTGATCTTTTCGAAGTAAGATTTTCTTTCTTGATCGTCTGCTTCAATATTATTTTCAAGTAGGAAAACGGAAGAAAGAATCGTGCTCAGCGGTGTTCTGAACTTGTGGGATGCCATGGTAACAAACTGCGACTTCAATAGACTCAACTCTTTTTCTTTTTCGAGCGCTTTCACCAGGTTGTTCTCCATTCTCTTCCGATCAGTAATGTTTCTAATTACGATGAGAATCTCTTTGACTTCATTGTTGGCATCGGGAATGGGAACGGCCTTGACGGTATAGGGCTGGTGATTAATAGTTGTTTCGAAAGAAACGCTCTCCCCGGCAAATGCCAATTTGAGTTCTTCGCCCGAACCGATGACGGCCTGCTCACCTCGTAATTCTGCGCCATGCAATCCCAATTCTTTTAATCCCTTCCCCTCAGCCAGGACAAACTTCAGTTCCCTGTTGAGCACGCATATGACTCCATCGGGAAAATTATGAACCATGGCGTCGTGCAATCTTTTTCCCTTTAGCAGTTCATTTTCAATGGATTTTCTCTCTTCCCTGAATGTTTCAATGTCTGAGGTGATTTGCCCGAGTTTGCGAACGGCCTGATCCCGTTCTGTTGCTGTTAATTTGAACAGTTCTCCGAGCTTTCTATCGCTGTTGGAACCTGAAAAGCGTAAATTGATAAAGGCGCTGAGCCAAGCGACGACCAGCAGCAGTAAGCGGTTAGTCACCTCCAACGTATCTTGTTGCAGGTTGGTCACGGCCATGAAATACCCTGCAATAATCAGAACTGAAATGACAATAGCCAGTCTCATTACCAGCCTGGTGCTACCCGTCATTTTGGCCAGGTAAAAGGATACTATCAGGTAGGCCATAAATCCCCATGCGAAGAACAAGTCAGCAATAAAACTCGCTGATATCAATGCAAGGCTTACTACAAATTTGCCAAAGTGAATCTTTCTCATCAGAGGCACATTAAGTGAAATCATACCCCGGCAAATACAAAGATATAGTCCAATAGCATATCGCTAAGATAGAACTTTCAGGTTTATTATTAAACATACTTTCGCTGCAAATACGCTGCTTAGGCTATCGCCGAAGTACTGCCTGGGTTTCCTATGGAGACAATGAAAGAATCAGCAGGAATTTTACATCATTAGACGGGCCATAATTGCATTTTACAATGCACTGAAGTTTTGACGTACACTACTCTGTGGCTCACATCTTCATTATTTCACGTCAGGGCCGATGAGAATATGCGTCACCGCCCGAAAAGTGATAGAAACTAAATGCAGTTCTATGCCAGACTTGTAATTACTACCTTTTCCATAACGTCGCCTTGACGTATATCGTCTATTATTTCCAGGCCTTCGTAAACTTTCCCGAAAACAGTGTGATTCCGATCGAGATGTTGTGTTGCTTGACGTGAGTGGCAGATAAAGAATTGAGATCCTCCGGTATTCCTTCCAGCATGCGCCATGGATAGAACACCCCTGTCATGGTATTGATTTTCACCCGTAAGCTCGCAATCAATATGATAGCCCGGACCTCCGTTGCCAATTCCATTGGGACATCCGCCCTGGATCATGAAGTTTGGAATGACACGGTGGAATATCAGTCCATCATAAAAACCTTTTTCAGCCAGGTCAATAAAATTCTGCACTGTCTTTGGAGCATCTCCTTCGAAAAACTTGATTTTCATGATACCCTTCTTCGTATGAATTTCTGCTGTCTTCATTTCTAATTCGTTTAGCTTGCAATTTAATACGAGATAATCATTTTGGAGCAGTAAATTGAACTTGAATGATCAAATAATTAAGGTTATACTTCCCGGATTAATGACTGCCCTTAAATTCCCATTTTTCAAAAGATGAAGTGCATATCGCATAAACGAATTTATCAAACACATCAATTGGCGGTCGACGCTTTAATTAACGCCAGGACGCACTTCGACTATGCGCCTAATGCCGGGCCCATTGCGGTATACCAGTGCGAAGACTGTGGTTATTTTCACCTAACCTCTAAAGGAGAAATCAATGAAACGTTGGCGAAGCACTTGAAAGATGGGGGAATACAGCTTGAAAAGGAGGCGAATCGGTGGTTGCATAAATTGAAAAAACGGTAGGATTATTCAGTCGTTGGATCATTTGGAATACGGGCTAAAAGGATGTAGAATTCGGCAATCTGGAATTCCACTGAAGATATAAATACGTAATGCTCCTTAGGTTGACGATGGTGTTATTGTGCGAATTTTTTGGTCATTATCGTCGGTCAGGATGTCAGGTATTGACCAGGTTGTACTTTATTGCGATACGAATGAGAGAAGCAGTATTACTCACGTTGAATTTAGCCAGAAGGTTCTTGCGGTGGGAATCTACTGTGTGCAGGCTGATAAAAAGTTTTTCCGCAATTTGTGGGTTGGTGAGACCATCGACAATGAGTTGCAAGACTTCTTTTTCTCTTCGGCTTACAACAGGTATTTGTGGAATTGATTCGGTGTTGACATCCGTCGTATTAATGTCCAGGCTTAGGTACAATTTTCCTTCATTGGCGCTAACGATAGCAGCTTCAATTTCATCTTTGGAGGCGCTCTTGACCAAATAACCCGATGCGCCATTTTGAATCATTTGTGAAATGTAACTTCGTTCCTTAAAGGTGCTCATGGCCAGCACTTTTACAGCGGGAAATTCTTTCTTTATTTTCGCCGTAAGCTCAATACCACTTACCTCAGGCAAGTTGATGTCAACGATGGCAATATCTACAGGATAGGCTTTAAGTTTGTCTATGGCTTCATAAGCGTTGCATGCCGTACTGGTGACGGTGACATATTCAAAGTTAGACAACAGTGCTTTCATCCCTTCCAGCACCATGGGATGATCATCTACAATCAGTACCCGTATTTTTTCCATTGCGTCTTTATATGGTGAAATCAATGTGGATCGACGTACCTTTTCCTGGAACGGATTGAATATCGAGTTGTCCTTTAAGGTAATCAACTCTTGAACGAACATTATTTAAGCCATCACCCTTTTTATTCGAACTCCCGATGTCAAAGCCCTTTCCGTTATCTTCGATGGTGATGTTGAGGTTATTGTCGTGACGCATTATTTGTACCAGAACCGTGGTGGCTTCCGCATGCTTTACAACATTATTCAGTAGTTCCTGGACGATTCGGTATATTACTATTTCGGTTGCAGCTTCCATCCGGCGCTCCAGGCCATGAAACTGGAGGTTGAATTGGAGCTGAATAGATTCGTTCAATCCATCGCAATAATCCTGAATGGCTTGCTGAAGTCCGAGTTTTACCAGGGCTTCTGGCATCATGTTGTGCGCAACTCTTCGCATTTCGCTGATTGAATGGTCAAGTTGGTCTAAAACCCGTGCAAAGAGCCGGGTATTGTCTTCTGATAAAATGATGTTTCCTTTCATAGCGCCCAGAGATAATTTTACGCCGCTCAACATTCCACCCAGCCCGTCGTGCAGGTCTTTTGCCATCCGGCTCCGCTCTAATTCCTGGCCTTTCAGCAAGGAATTATAGGCAACCAGTTTCTTTTCCTGTTCCAACTCTTTGATGCGCTGGGTTTGCAGTTGAGCAGTTTGTTGTAATAATTTTTGTTTGTGTTTGAAATTACGGTATGCCAGGAAAACAATAATCAATAGGGTTGCTATGCTTCCTAGCAAAACATAGTTAAAAGTGGATTTCTGCCGAAGGGAAAGCTGCTGCAATGCCTTTTCCTGTTGGAGCTGCAAAATTTCCTTAATTTTTTTTTCGTTTTGATACTTTGCTTCCATCTCTGCGATCTTTTCACTGCTTTCCAGTTTAAAGAGCGAGTCGCTAAGCGTGGATGACTTGGAAAGATAATCGTAAGCTTTTTTGAAATCACCTCTTTGCTGTTCTATCGCTGCTCTGGTTTTATATATTTCTTTCAAATCTGCTCTTGATCCAACGGTTGTAGCTAGCTTTTCGGCCTGCAAAATATAGTACAGCGCCTGGTCATTCTGCTGAAGATTGTAATAGGCCTGCGCAACCCTTGATGCCGCAGTACAAAGATGGTACTGGTTTCCCAGCTGATGGGCATAAGTATATGACTCGCGGTAATTCTCTAATGCCGGTTCAAATTGCTTTTGATGGTCATACCAGTCTCCAAGGTCATAGTATACGGCAGCCATTTGTTCTAAGTCCTGATTTCTTCTTACCATTACTAGTGCCCTTTCCAATATCTCACGTTCCTTTTGGAATTGATTAAGAGCACCGTATGAACTCGATATATTCAGCAATGCATTAACAGCCGCATAGTCATCCTTAAATTCCTGCGCCAACGCAAACGCTTTGTTACCGTATTCAATTGATTTATCAAATTGTTTTTGCGCTTCAAACAGCGACGTGAGGTTGGCATAAAGTCCAGGTAATCTGCTACGATCTGCACAGACTTCCAACAATCGAACCGCCCGCAAATAATAGTCGATGGCCGTTACGGGATCCTTCTTGTGCAGATATGCATTGCCTATGTTGGCTAACACCGCTGCTATTTTGCTTGTGTCATTTATTTGTTCGGCTATCGGAAGGGCTAGTGAAAAGTAGTAGACAGCCGTATCCATATAATTTCGCTCGATATTGCAAATACCGATGTCTACCAACGATGACAATATTAACGGTTTATGCCTGATCTGCTTGCTTAAGGTTAAAGCCTGCTTGTAATAATGCAGACTTTTGCCAGGCTCTATGGCCTCGATTGCTTCGCCAATGTCCAGCAGTATTCTGGCTTTTGCTGAATCGCTGCCGGCATTTCTAAATTTGTGTGACAGACTGTCGGGAATAGTTTGTGCAGGGGAGGGGGTGACATAATAGAGCAAAAGGGCGAAATAATAAGTTTTGAGGACCATACGCACGCATAGGAAATATGCTTATATAAATGTTGCTATTCTAAGCACTACAACCAAGTAATTTTAAAAAATCACGCTTTCGGGGGATTTTACCAGATATCTGATAATTCACGTGTTTGGGTGATGCGTGGCGCCGGGGCGTAGCCATACATTTGCTGTCCAAGGCAAGAACTTTCATGGCAAAAAACTTTCAGCGTTCTTGCTGATATGATGTCTTTGGTCGTGATATTGGCCTCGCTTGAATTCCAAAATGGAAAGTTTAGTATCCACACAACGTTAAAATCTATTTCCAAGATAAAACGCAGGCAGGTCGTCATGCTTCACCAATATTCTTTCCCTAAGTGCTGAAGAATGACTTACCTTGTGGCATCTGTATCCATTAACGGAGCAAAGGAACAATAGAATACATCACTTTTTGAACGATGTAGAGCGTCCCAAACATACATTTTTCTTGGAATTGGGCCTGTTACGTTAAATTATATCGGTAGATTGAGATTTGTGACTTTTAGTTCGTAACTTGCGCAGCATTTAAGAATTCGTGCTTTCAACAGGTTCTGTAAACAGTATTCAGTTGCTTTCACCTTCCTTAAGTCAGATAAATATTCAGAAAAGGTTAGATTTCTTTCAGAATTCAACATTATCAGAATTTTTTATCGAAGAGAATTGACACATCTCTTTATAGAAGCGTTTCTTTTTTTTTAATAATTAATATAACAATGCAAGGAACAGTTAAATTTTTCAATGATGCCAAAGGGTTTGGTTTCATTAAACCATCAGATTCAGGTGAAGATATCTTCGTCCATTCTTCAGGTCTTATTGACGAGATTCGTGAAAACGATCAGGTCGAATATGAAGTAGAGAGAGGTAAAAAAGG
The DNA here is from genome assembly GCA_029858965.1 of Cyclobacteriaceae bacterium. Lineage (GTDB taxonomy): Bacteria > Bacteroidota > Bacteroidia > Cytophagales > Cyclobacteriaceae > Chryseolinea. The sequence continues at coordinate 32,934 of JAOUDZ010000015.1, read as the reverse complement.
TATGAACGCCGTGAACGTGAAAGTATTGAATTAAGAAGTTTTAGATACTTAATTTCTTTTAAAATTTTAATGCTTAAAAAGAACCACCCGAAAGGTGGTTCTTTTGTTTTTGCGGAAGTTTTATTAATTGATATCTAGTTATCTTGACTTAAGGATGGATATGCAACAAATTAATTATCAGTATTTTAATAGACTTATATCCAAGTAATGGTTTTATATCTATTGCATGGCATGGCCGGGAATTTTGCCATTAATGGATACCAAGATGACCTTCAGTGTGCAATACATCCCAGGTTAATCTTACTTTTTACGCCTAAGAACCTTTTCAACTGCTGCGACGATATTTTCAGGTCCTAATCCGTATTTATTTAGAAGTTCGGTAGGCGTACCGCTTTCTCCAAAAGAGTCATTTACAGCGACCATTTCCAAAGGGCTGGGATTGAACCGTGATATAACCTGCGCTACAGCATCACCAAGCCCGCCATTGATTTGATGTTCCTCACAGGTTACCGCACAACGCGTCTTTTCTACTGACGCAAGAATGGCTTCGACATCCAAAGGTTTGATCGTATGCAAGTTGATAAGTTCAACGCTTATTCCCTTTGCCGAGAGCAATGCTTCGGCTTCAACGGCATTCCATACTAAATGACCGCAGGCGAAAATGGTTACATCGCTTCCGCCAATCATTTTATCGGCTTTTCCAATTACAAAGGGGCGGTCGGCGGTAAATACAGGCCAGCTGGGTCGGCCAAACCTAAGGTAAGCCGGACCTTCATGATCGCCCAGTGCCAGTGTTGCCGCTTTCGTCTGGTTATGGTCGCAAGGCACAATAACCGTCATTCCTGGCAGCATTTTCATCATGCCAATGTCTTCCAGAATCTGATGTGTTGCGCCATCCTCGCCAAGCGTTAAACCCGCATGAGATGCACAAATCTTAACGTTTTTGCCCGAATAGGCAATAGATTGCCGGATTTGATCGTATACCCGGCCTGTCGAAAAGTTGGCAAAGGTTCCAGTGAACGGAATCTTTCCACTGATCGTCATTCCTGCAGCCAGGCCCATCATGTTGGCTTCGGCTATTCCTACCTGGAAGAAACGATCGGGGAATTCTTTTTTGAAGTCTCCCATCTTCATGGAACCTGTCAGGTCCGCACAAAGGGCAACCACCTTCGAATTCATTTTGCCTAATGCATGTAATCCCACGCCAAATCCGGAGCGAGTATCTTTTTTCTCTGTAAAGGTATACTTTGTCATCATGCTTAGTTATGTCCGTTCCGGCTGAATTTGAAAGCTCAGCGCTGCGAAAGTCGTAAATCTTTGCGATTCTTCCGAAAGTGTTTCAGGATTTCTGTGGACGGTTCAAAGATTGCATTGGGAGCGGCTTGCTTGCTTAGCCCCTGCAATCGGCATCACATCAGGAAAGTCGGTTAAAAATTTGACGAGGGTATAAACTTCACCCATAGCAAATTAACGATCGCGATGTAACCTGCGCAAAGATTGGGCAGAAGCGCTACCTACGTAACGAATCAATTAAAAACGTTTACGGTTAATGTTTCCCCTGGTCGCAGTATGAATTTCTTAAACCCTGTGTACTTGCTGCCGGATGTTTGCTTCACCCTGAAAACGATTTTATATTGACCAGGCAGCATGTTTAATGCGAACTGAGATTTGAACTCATTTAGATTGCAGATCCACGTTTGCGTACCATCGTCGTTTATTTCGTATAGGCTTCCATATCCGGTGGAGATCGTGTTGAAGTTTACCACGCCAGGCTTAGGCAACAGGATGGTTTTCGTTTTGTCCGGCTGAATGTCTACATCGAAAGTTCTGCGGGGAACCGTTAATGTTTCGACCTCGTATTTTCCGGTGAGGTAGCGAAAGGTTACGTTACTTTGTTGCGTATTAATAATTTCTGTTTTTCCTTTTAACCGGACAACTGACTGCAGATTGTTATCTCTTCTTCCCTCTTGCTGAATGAGCAGATTTCCCTGTGGAGCAGGTATTGTGATCACATTGTGTTTCCCAATAGCGATCGTGACATTCCTTTTGATTACAGGTGGTACCGTGTTAACAACAAGGTCATAGTCTACGACTGGGTCTATTTGCACGGTATCCGATTTCCCCTGCCTGTCACGATAGTGAACGAAGTCATACATGGGTACGCCGGTTACGGAATTTATAAAGGTGATGTTAATATTGGTTTCCGTAGGTTTTTGGTTGCCATCCAGTAATTCAACACTAACAGTGGTTTTAGCAAAACTTGATTCGAGTGCTTCATTCAGAACTTCATAAAATTTTCCTGGGGTATCAGCATCAATGTATTTGCCAGCGCATTCCAGCGTTTTCTCGGATAGCAGGCCCAATCCGATGATATAGGGGCGGAGAAAGACGCCCTTTTTCTGCAAAGCCCTTGAAGTGGCACATAAATCGCCACCGCACGATTCAATTCCATCGGTGATGAGAATGACAATGTTTCGATATCCAGGACCAGCAGGAAAATCATTCGCAGCTTGCTCCAGGGAATACGTGATGGGGGTAACACCTTTTGGCTTTATTTCCTGGAGTTTGCTAATAATAAGCGAATGATTTTTAGCCTTGAAAGGAACCTCCAGCCAGGTGTCCTTACAATTCTTTATCTCTTGTGGGGAGCGATGCCCGTAAATTCGGAGTCCAAGTTCGAGTTTACTATTTTGTTTGAGCGAGTCAACCAGTTTGGTGAGTATCGATTTGGCTACGCTCCACCGGGATTGGTTTGGTCTTTCCCATTGTTCAAGCATACTGCCTGAGGCATCGATTAAAAAGAGGATGCGTGTCTTCTCCGGCAATCTTTGCTGAATTTTTCCCTGACCGTGGGAAAGAAAAAACGACATGCATAACGTTGCAAAAAGAACCCAGCATGTTGCTCGTTTTGACATTTGTATCGCCATTGTTATTGTAAACGCTCAGCAGTAAATTGAATTGTTTGATATTCATCCTGGCAGGTTCAGGCAAACCCATACTTACCGGTAACGGGAAATGCTCCCAAAACAAAATGCCGGACAGTTGGTCCGGCGTGCATTTCAAACGGTCACTATGCTAGTAATCGCCCAAGGTTTCTTCCAGCTGTGCCAGTGCCTTCGCCAGCTGGTCATCATTTGGGGCCACACCATGCCATTTATGGTCATTAAGCATAAAATCCACACCAAAGCCCATTTCGGTTTTCATCAGGTTAAGGACAGGTTTCCCCTTCTTCGCCTGGGTCTTTGCATACGCTAAGGTTTTTACCACTTCTTCCATATTGTTTCCATTGCTGTCAATAACTTCCCACCCGAACGATTCCCACTTTGCTTTCAGGTCAAGCAAGTTCAATATTTTATTGACAGGCCCGTCAATTTGTTGGCCGTTATAGTCAATCGTAGCGATGACATTGTCTATTTTGTTGTGGGCCGCATACATGGCAGCCTCCCAAACCTGACCTTCTTGCTGTTCACCATCGCCCATCATTACGTATACAAACCGGTCATCCTGGTCAAGTTTCTTGGCTTGGGCAGCGCCCAAAGCAACGGATAGACCCTGCCCCAAAGAACCAGATGCAATTCTGATGCCGGGGAGATGCTCATGTGTAGCGGGATGACCTTGAAGCCTTGAATTCAACAATCTGAATGTCGCAAGTTCCTTGGGATCGAAGTAACCTGCACGGGCTAAGGTTGCATACCATACGGGAGAAATATGACCGTTGGAAAGGAAGAAGAGGTCCTCACCAGCTCCATCCATATTAAATTTCCTATCATGCTTCATTACCCGGAAATAAAGCGCCACAAAAAAATCGGCACAACCAAGGGAAGCCCCAGGATGACCTGACTGACATGCATGTACCATGCGCACTATATCTCTGCGAATTTGGGAAGCAATCTTCTTGAGAGTTGCTGGGTCGGTAGCTTGGCTCATTACAATGACAAAGTTTTGACGCGAATATACCCTGCATGCGGGGCTACTCCAAATATGGCCAGTTTAATATCAACTCCTGGGTTAGAAACCTGCTGAGTCCAACGGCTTGTTGCTAAGAAGCACTGCTATTTCTTTTTCAGAGCAGTTTTTATTGACACGGATTGGGGTGCTGGTTTGGCTTTTTTTTCGGCTACGGTCTTTTTTGCACCGGCAATCGGAGAGGGCTTATCATTTCCCAAAATCTGGTTTGTATGATTTTTGGTGTCTACCTTCTGGATAATATCCTCAATTACGCCGGTCTCACTGATAACGAAGGTTATGCGTGCGGTACCCATATATGTTCTGCCATACATTGATTTTTCAACCCATGTATGGTATAACTTGTGAAGCTTTTTATCAACATCCGCAAGCAAACTAAAGGGAAGCCTTTCCTTGGCAATGAACTTTTGATGTACCTTTTCACTGTCTGTACTCACACCGAGTACAACATATCCCTGTTTAATCAAAGTCTTGTAATTATCACGCAGATTGCAGGCTTCGGCCGTACAGCCCGGCGTCATATCTTTGGGATAGAAGTAAAGCACTACTTTCTTTCCCTTGAAGGTTGAAAGTACAACTTCCTTTCCATCCTGATCATGGACAGAGAAGTCGGGGGCTTTATCGCCAACTCTCAGTGTCTTCATATTAGAGAATCATTTTCGAGTACCGTGATATATTCCCTGCGTTATCGGTTACGACCAATTCAAACATTCCTTTTAACGGAACAGCTGGATCAAGAAGTTTTGACCAGATTGTATTTGATTTGTTGTCATAAGTCATCAGCACCCAGGCACCATCAATGGTTGCCTCGTACGAAGCAATGCCGGATAAATCGTCTTTAATCTTAAAACGGGCAGCCTGTCTGTTTATTGAGATTGGAATAATACCTGGGCCGATTGAATCCTTCATAATGGTGAAATCACCAAACTCCTGCGTGCTGAAGTGAATTCTGCCGTTATGCCACTCTCCTCCAACATACACACGTGAATTGCCGAATGTCCGATAGATTGCCGTGCCATTTAGTTGACCATAGTCTTTGTTTGGCTTAAGTGAAACTGCAATACTCTTGTTTAGCGGCACATCACGCGACCCTATCCTAAATGTTTCGTTGCCTTCTTTACTCATTTCGTAATCCAAAGCCAAGTAGAGGGTGTCATACAGTGCTTTCGGCGGAAATTGAATATCAACCTGGTCTGCGTAAAATGCATACGCTGTTTCAGAAGGAATACTTATGACTATTTTGGGAACAACGGATTCGCCGCACAGCGTAACTGAATCGGGTATGCTCTTTCGCAAATCCACCAAATACACTGACTGGTTGTTGTTAAAGTAGTCGGGTTCAATTTCACGCTGGGTACCATTTGCATAAAGCATTGCTTTGTTGCTGGAATCTTTGCAAGGCTTGGCAATCACCATCATTGTATTTTCACTGATATCCGCAATCATGCCGGACGAATAAGCCTCCAACGACATCACTTCCTGAACTGGTTTGGCAGGCTTCAGCCGGAACGTCACCGTGCTGGCATTATTATCGCTGTCTTTCATCTTTATCTGGACAGTTGACTCTCTTTCAGGATTAACGCTTATTTTTCCATTGCCTGGTGAGTCACCATAATACTCCAGGTCATTTCCATCTTCAATATAGAGTTTGTAAAATCGTGTTCCTTTGGTTCGCATCGTTTTGAAATCCATCAACGTATAGATTGCCCTGGTCTCCGCTACGTTTACCTTTTCAATCGCCTGGCTAAAAACCAATTGACTGTCTACGCGCATTTCGATGTAATTAACGCCTCCGTAGAACTGGCTCCGCGGCGCAAGCTTATCTTTCGCCACAAGCTCAACCCCGATATTCCCACTTGCCAAGATTGATTTTGGGAGGATATAATTATTCCCAACACGCTGGGCATAGAATTCAAACCGACCAAAGCGGTCATTAATTCTCGAATGTATATCAAGGGTTCGCAAAGCAATCTTTTCAGCTGCAGGGGCAAGGTTGTCAACAAGTTCAGGGAACCCAAACAGCTTGATCGGGTCTAATGCGTAATTCTGCGCGTCTCGAATATCAAAATGCAGGTGTGGGCCGCTGGAGGAACCTGTATTTCCAGACAAGGCAATTGTATCACCTTGTTTAACGGCAAACTCATCTTCTTGAAAGTAAAGATCTATTTCGTTAACCTTTCTTCGGTACTGCTCCTGGAGAACATGGTTTCCCAGCGGTCCAAGAAACTTCAGGAGATGCGCATAGAGTGTGGTATTCCCATCTGGATGCGTAATATATATTACATTGCCATACCCCGTGCCAGTCATTGAAATCCGTGAAATGTACCCGCTTTTTGAAGCCTGTACCGGATAGCCGACCATATTATTTGTACGGATATCTAAGCCTGAGTGGAAATGCGTACTTCTGAGTTCCCCCATCGTGCCGGCGATTGAACCTGGTCGGCCCGGATAAACAGGGTACATGTAACGCTCCTCGGCCATGAATTTTTCTTCTGGCTTGCTGAATTGTGCCTGCGCCATCAGTGGAAGTGCCCCTAGTAAAAGTGGTACGACCTTACTTAACTTCAAATTCCAGGAGTTTCTCATCTTCAATATAAGCTGATAACACATTTCCAACCTTGACAGGGCTTACTCCTTTGGGTGTGCCCGTAAAAATCAAATCGCCCTTTCGCAGCGTAAAAAATCTGGATAAATACAAAAGTATGTAATCAAAATTAAATAGCATAAGACTTGTGTTGCCCTGCTGCCTAATCTCGCCATCTACTTTCAAACTGAAGTTGATGTTGTGTAAATCCTTAAACTCCTTGATGGGGATAAATTTATCGGAAATAGGAGCGGAACCGTTGAAGCCCTTCGCGATATCCCACGGTAGCCCTTTGGCCTTCGCTTTTTGCTGTAAATCACGGGCCGTGAAGTCTATGCCTATTCCAATGGCATCGTAATATTTATGAGCAAATTGTTCCTCAATATTTTTTCCTTCTTTGCAAATGCGCAACACAAGCTCAACTTCATGGTGAACATCACTGGAAAAATCAGGATAATAAAAAGGAGCATTGTTGCGGAGTATGGCAGTATCCGGTTTCGTGAAGATGACAGGCTCGTCGGGTCTTTCATTATTTAATTCCGTTATATGTTCCGCATAATTTCTTCCGACGGCAAATATTCTCATGGCGTTTTACTGTGTTGGTTGCTTGAATAGGGTTTTAAACTGTGGTGCAAATGCATGGCAAAAGTAATCTACTTTGAATATAGGTCCACATATTTTGAGGCAGTCCCATCAAAATAACTTCTGTAAATCTATGAAACAATCCTCGCCCATATTTGTATTTTTGTGCAAAAAAAAATATCATGTTGAAGAAGGTACTTGTCCTGTCCAGTTTCGCCCTCATTCTTTATGCATGTACCTCTGTTGCAGTAACCGGCAGGAAGCAATTAAGTCTTGTGTCCAATGCGGAAATAATTCCCATGGCCACAGCGCAATATCAGGAAGTAATTAAGAAAGGGCCGCTATCCGGCAACCAGCAGCAAACCCAGATGGTAAAGGGGGTAGGTGTTAAAATACAAAAAGCTGTGGAAACGTACATGGCAGACAAGGGGTTGTCTTCAGCACTGGCTGGCTTTCAGTGGGAATTCAACTTGATTGATGACCCTAAAACGGTAAATGCGTGGTGCATGCCCGGTGGCAAAGTAGCATTCTATACAGCCATCATGCCTATATGCAAAGATGAGACCGGCGTGGCTGTCGTGATGGGCCACGAGGTAGCGCATGCCATCGCTAACCACGGCCGGGAACGCATGAGCCAGCAGTTGCTGGCACAATATGGGTTAGGTACACTCAGCGCACTCATGGGAGAAAACCCAACTGCAGGGCAGGACTTGCTCATGCAGGCGGTAGGCGCGGGGACTAACCTTGGCATGCTAAAATTCAGCCGGGAGCATGAATCGGAGGCAGACCACATTGGCCTGATCTTTATGACAATGGCCGGATATGACCCAAATCAGGCACCCATATTTTGGGAACGCATGACGGAATTGAGCGGAGGCCAGCAACCACCTGAGTTTTTGTCAACGCACCCATCGCATGCTACCCGAATCAGCGATTTAAAAGCCTGGATACCCGAGGCATTGAGTTATCGAAAGGATTGAGAATCCTTTTCTTTCTATTGATCTACCTCGTGACTACTTATGCATGATTAATCGTATGATAAAGGTTTCAGCAATAGTTTCCTTCCTGACTTTTATATGTGTGCAGGGTATATGCCAATCCAATGATGCCGCCATCCTGGAAATCAAAGCGCACCGTGATAAACAACAAAATGAATTTCGTGATCGAAAGAAATCACCACTTGAGAAGAGGGACCGCAGGCATTTTAAAGGTCTGAACTACTATCCGATTGATCTTGCGTATAGCGTAAAGGGAAAGTTTGTAAAAACTGAGAATCCTGAACTCTTCAAGATGAAGACAACCACCTCGCGCCTGCCTGAGTACGTAAAGTATGGCGAAGTTTACTTCACATTGCAGGGAAAGGAGCTCAAACTGGAAGTATACCAAAGTCCTGATATCATGAAAAGACCAGGATATGAAGATTACTTGTTTATTCCCTTTACGGATGAGACCAACGGGAAAGAGACATACGACGTTGGACGCTATCTGGAATTCAGAATACCAGCATCAGCGGATATCAAACTTGATTTTAACCTTTGCTACAACCCGTATTGCAGTTACAACGGGAAATACTCCTGCCCTATACCGCCGGCGACAAACGATCTGCCGGTTGCGGTGCATGCTGGTGAGAAACTATTCCGTCCGAGTTCGCACTGATCATTTCTTGAAGCCTCTTAATTTGATTTCGGTTAGCTTCCGTTTGGTATCTAGCGGGAAATCACCGTTCATCATCCAATCGTAATATGAAGGCTCTTGTGTGAGTACTGCGGTGACGGTTTTATTTTTGTGTTTACCAAAATTGAAAACCTCCTGACCCTTATCATTCAATACCATGCGTCCTGCCAAATCAACCAAACCTGTTTCTGTAATCTTACTCAGCACATCTATATCATTCCTGATTTCTCCGATTTTCCTGTTCATGCCATCCGTAACATCCTGACCTTGGTACTTTTCCACCTGTGCGAGCAGGACTTCCATGGTAGCCTGGGTATCTGCCTCCGCCGTATGGGAGTTTTGCATTTCTTTGTTTACGTAAAAACGGTATGCTGCTGAAAGCGTTCGCTTCTCCATGAGATGAAAAATCTTCTGCGCATCGACGATTTTCTTTCTGCTGTAATCAAATTCCACATCAGCCCTGAGGAATTCTTCAACGAGCATGGGTATATCGAATTTTAAAATATTAAACCCGGCAAGATCTGCGCCCTCAAAAAAACGGGCATACTCTTTGGCTACCTCCTTGAAGGTAGGCTTGTCCTTCACATCCTCGTCTTTCAATCCGTGTATGGCTGAAGATTCGGCAGGGATGGGTATGGTTGGGTTTAACACATTTGCTTTGCGCACCACTTCGCCATCGGGCAACATTTTAATAACAGCAATTTCTATGATTCTGTCACTTGAAATATTGATACCCGTTGTTTCCAGATCAAAAAAGCAAAGAGGCGTGCGTAAATTAAGTTTCATTGAAAATTATATCTGTCAACAGAGAAGTTATGAAAAGGTATTTGCCAATTACGTATTATTCATGAAGCATTTGTGCCAGCTCGGGAATATCTATTCCACCAAAATTTCCGGAACTCATCATGAGTAGATTTTTATTTTTCCAGGAAACTTGCAGGAGATATTCCCTGAGTTTCACTGCATCCTGAAAGACAAGAATTTCCGGAGCATTAAATGCTACCCTGATTTCAGATTCCGTGAGTGGCGCAATGTCATTAGCCTTCATTTTTTCGGGATTAAAATAGACTATCTGTACTTGAGCCGGTTTCATGCTGTTGGTGTACTGGGGCAGAAAATTCTTATTCAGGCTGCTATAGGTGTGCAACTCGAGGCAAGCAACCAAATCACGAGTAGGATAAATTTCCTTGAGCGCTCTTACAGTCGCTTTTACTTTGGAAGGCGCGTGGGCAAAATCTTTAAACACAGTAGAGGAATGGTCATCTTTTATTTTTTCCAGTCGCCCGGCGGCTCCCTCGAAACTGGACAAAGCCTCGTAAAACATTTCTGCCTGAATGCCAACTTTCTTCAGAATTTCTTTCGCCCCACTAATATTTTGGAAGTTATGGGCACCAAAGATCTTTATTGGATATTTCTCATTGCCGTTGGTCAGGTAGAATTGTCCGTTCTTATCACCAGTGTGTGGGTGACTTCGGTATGGAATGGCATGCACGTCGCTGCGCTCTTTCTTGCCAATGATCAATGCCAGAGAATCTTGCTCGCAATAAATGAGCGTTCCACCCTTTGGCGTTTCGTCTGCGAAGAGATCGAATTGTTTTACATACTCTTCCTCAGCATGAAAAACATTTGCATGATCCCATGAGATTCCGCTGATAAGGCCAATGTGATGCTTGTAGCGTAAGAATTTTGAAGTAGGATCGAGGGCAGAGCTAAGGTATTCATCACCTTCAATAACAATAATGGGTGCATCAGACAGCTTAACGGTATTTTCTATGCCTTTTACCCGCGCTCCGATTACATAGTCAAATTTCCGGTTGAAATAGTTCAATACATGGACAGCAATGGCAGTGATGGTGGTTTTACCATGACTTCCGGCGATTACGATGCGTTGCTTGTCCTTTGCGTGTTCGTAGATATACTCGGGAAATGAAAATATCTTCAAACCAAGATCCTGTGCCTTCAGCAGCTCGGGGTTATCCTTTCGGGCATGCATTCCCAGGATTACAGCATCAAGGTCACCGGTAATTACATCCGGTCTCCAGCCTACTTTGTCCGGCATTAACCCATGACTTTCCAATCTGCTACGGGAAGGATTCTGAATTTCGTCATCTGACCCTGTGACGTCATGCCCTGCTTCCTTGAGCGCAATAGCCAGATTATGCATGACGCTCCCACCGATCGCTATAAAATGTATCCTCTGTTTTTCCTGTGGCATGTAAAAAAATTGTGTGTTAAAGTAAAGTAAAATGTTTGGTGTTTAAAAGCCTGACTGCATTAGCACTACTTAAACACGTGTATATTTATTCTTGAAGGTCGGAGTTTGATGAGATGGAATTTATTCACAAATAATTTGTTGGCTATTTGTGTATAAGTTGTGGAGATTGTAAAACGGATTGATTGTACGTTTGTCACCTTCACAACGCACAAAATACAACAACCACTGTATGGAGCAAGGCAGATCAACGTCCCTGAGGTTAAGCAGCAAGACAAGTAAGTTAATTCCGAGAGATATTTCGGAGAGTCTTGGCAAGTTGCCCCCTCAGGCGCTTGATCTTGAAGAGGCTGTGCTCGGTGCCCTTATGCTGGAAAAGAATGCGCTCAATGCAGTGATAGAATTTCTGAAACCAGAGCACTTCTATGCGGAGACACACAAGGAGATTTATACTGCAATTGTAGATTTGTTCAAGTCATCCGACCCAGTTGACATGCGTACGGTCGTAAATCAATTGCGCAAGACAGCGAAGCTTGAATTGGTGGGTGGGGCCTATTACATTGCTGAGCTGACTTCGAAGGTAAGTTCTGCCGCGAATATTGAATTCCATGCGCGCGTTATTATGGAGATGGCCATTAAGCGTGAATTGATTCAGGTTGCCTCCCAGATCCACCACAATGCCTACGAAGATACTACCGATGTTTTTGAGCTGCTGGATAGAACAGAACAGTCCATTTTCCAGATTTCAGATTCAAACCTTCGCAAAAATTATGATAGCATGCGAAACCTGATGACAAGAGCCATTCAGGAACTCCAAATGCTTAAAGAACACAAAGATGGGTTGACGGGCGTACCAAGTGGCTTTACGGGACTGGATAGGATGACCTCTGGTTGGCAAAAATCCGATCTGGTAATCATTGCAGCACGCCCTGGTATGGGTAAGACTGCTTTTGTGGTTTCAGCATTGCGCAACGCCGCTGTGGATTTTAAAGTACCGGTCGCCATCTTTTCTCTTGAAATGGCCTCGATTCAATTGGTCAACAGGATGATTTCCGCCGAAGCTGAGCTAGAAGGTGAGAAGATAAAACGCGGTACTTTGGCAGATCACGAATGGACGCAGCTTGTTCACAAGACAAACAAATTGTCATCCGCACCAATTTTTATTGATGATACACCCGCATTGTCGGTGCTAGAATTACGTGCGAAGTCCAGGCGGTTGAAAGCCGAACACAATATACAGGTAATTGTTGTTGACTACCTGCAGCTGATGCGTGGTGATCAGGGTGGAAACCGTGAACAGGAGATTGCTTCAATATCGCGTGCACTTAAAGGAATTGCTAAAGAATTGAATGTTCCGGTACTGGCCCTCTCACAGTTAAGCCGTGGAGTTGAAACGCGTGGCGGGGATAAACGGCCGCAATTATCTGACTTACGCGAATCAGGGTCCATCGAACAAGATGCCGATATTGTAATGTTTTTGTATCGGCCTGAATACTATAAAATCACTGTGGATGAAGAGGGACTGCCTACTCAGGGTATGGGTGAGATGATTATTGCGAAACACCGCAACGGATCGGTAGGCAGTGTAAAACTCAAATTTATTGGAAAATATACCAAATTTGCTGATTTTGACGCTCCCTCGTCTGCAAATGAAAACCCATTCTCTGGGATGATTACCCGGGAAAGCAGGCTGAATGACTTTGACGCACGTAATGAACCTCCATCGCCCACAGGAGAGGATGAAACGCCATTCTAGTGACCCCAAAAATAAAAGGATAAATTTTCCGTTATCGGATATTCATCAATAACATATAACATTTAGTTTATTCAAATCTCCAACTTCAAGTTTTTACAATCGTAGGTATGCGACAGATTTTGCTTTTCAATGTTCTGGGATTAGTACTTTTCGCTTGCAATGAAGATGTCAAGCCTATAGACTGTGAAAAGGACGGACCGGTAATAAGCCTGGGTTTAGTAGTTAACGCATCAAGTTGCGGCATAACGGATGGAAGCATAAGCGTATCGGCCAGCCAGGGCAAAGAACCTTATTCGTTCTTACTAAACGATCTCCCGGGACAGTCGACAGGGAAATTTGAGAATCTGCGTGCCGGTATCTATTCGGTTGGGGTGCGCGACGCCAATGGGTGCATGGCAACGGTGGACAATGTCTTAGTGAATGCGGTGGATTTTTCTTTCTCAGCTACGATCACGGATGACGACGCATGCCTAACTGATAACGGAATGGTCGTCATTGACGTTTCAGCGGGTAACCCGCCGTACACGTATAAATTGGGTAACGGTACGTTCTCTGACAACAATACATTTTCCGGATTGCCCCATGGGAGCCACACTATTTCCGTTAAAGATAATAATGGCTGCAGCGTTACCTTAATTGTAACGGTTCCCCGTGGAGCAACGGGGACAAGTTGGCTCAATGATATCAAGCCGATTATAGAGGTTTCTTGTGCAAAAAGCGGATGCCACGATGGATCTTCGCGAACGGATTTGCGTATCTACGATAATGCCAAGTTTCACGCAAGCAGCATAAAGTCAAAAACCGAGGACAGAAGTATGCCCAGGCAAGGAACACTCACCCAGGATCAAATTGATATTATTGGATGCTGGGTAGATGATGGCGCCCCGGAGAATTAAATGAATGCCTAATTAAGATCATCGTCAGATAGCAGTTCCTGCTTTGCGGCTCGCAGTTCTTGCATGGTTTTCATATCATTATTCTTCAATGCCAACGCTATCCCCATGTCATACACATCCAGTGCCTTTTGACTATCTCCGCCTTGCTGATATAGTTTAGCCAATTGATAATACGTAGGCAGGTAAGCAGTATGATCTTGAATCAGCTGGCTGAAGATAGCGAGCGCCTTCTGCTCATCGGTTTTTTGATATTCCAGGGCCAAAGCGTACAGCGCAAACGGATCTGAAGGATCCTCACTAACGAATTCCAGCAGTTGTTCAATACGGCTTGCCATGCGATTTCCTTTTGGTCAATATGAACGCAAATATTCTCGCACTGTATCCTGCGCCATCAACACTCCTAATTCTTGTCGCTGTATGGAAATTTGAAATTTGTCTCGATTTTGGCAATTGGAAAGTGGTTTTTTGTATCTTGGGCGCTGCTTCAAAGATAAGATTTGAACCCATTGATTTAGAGAGAGATGAAGATTTTAGTTTGTATTTCACACGTCCCGGACACTACTTCCAAAATTAACTTTGCCGATAACAATACCAAATTTGATATCAATGGAGTTCAGTTTATCATAGGCCCATACGACGACTATGCACTTGCCCGCGCAATAGAACTGAAAGAAACTACGGGCGCTACTGTCACCGTACTGAATGTTGGTCTTTCGGATACTGAACCCACCCTGCGCAAAGCGCTGGCGATCGGAGCAGACGACGCCGTGCGCATTAATGCTGAGCCATTGGATTCTTACTTTGTTGCCTTTCAAATTGCCGACTATTCAAAGTCAATCGGATATGATGTAATCCTTATGGGCCGCGAATCCATTGACTACAATGGCGGTGTGGTCCACAGTATTGTCGGTGAGTTGTTGGGCATACCATCCGTATCACCCGTAATGAAGCTGGATATTGATGGAAATAAGGCAAAACTCGCCCGGGAAATTGAGGGAGGCAAAGAGTTCATTGAAGTAAATCTGCCGTTTGTTGCAGGATGCCAGGAACCCATTGCCGAATGGAAGATCCCAAACATGCGCGGTATCATGTCGGCACGCACCAAGCCATTGACTGTTGTTGAGCCCAAACCTGTGGATAGTGGAGTAGCGCTTCAACGATTTGAGTTACCTCCTCCAAAAGGCTCTGTTAGGATGATAAAGGCTGATAATGTACCGGAGTTAGTTAATTTATTGAAGAATGAGGCTAAGATTCTATGATGGATGGCGTATCATTTATAGTTTTAAACTGAAGCGCTAATTGTTTGCATATGGTTATACTTGTTTTTGTAGAAAGTGCGGAAGGGAAGATCAAGAATACTTCCATGGAGGCTGTGGCCTATGCACACGCAATGGGCGGTGATGTTACGGCCATTGCACTTGGTGCAGTAGAGAAAGTAGAGCTGGAATCGCTTGGAAAATATGGAGCGAAAAAAGTACTCCATGCCGCAGACGAGAAATTAAATCAAGATATCATACAGGTGTATGCTGCTGTATTGGAACAGGCGTTACAGGCAGAAGGTGCTGACACTTTAGTCTTAGCCAACTCCTCGCTTGGTACTCCTGTAGCGGCCAGAGTAGCGACGAAGATTGGTGCCAGCCTGGCGTCAAATGTGGTTGAACTCCCAGATACATCATCGGGGTTTGTAGTGAAGCAGAGCATCTATACGGGAAAGGCTTTTGCGCTGGTATCGTTAAAAAATCAAAAGAAAGTAATTGCCATCAGAAAAAATGCAGTGGGCATAAAAGACGTTGGCAGTCCTGCACAGATCACGCCTTTCACCGCTTCATTGGCTGACGCAGACTTTGCCACGAAAATCATTTCCACTGAAAAGGCAACTGGTGAGGTACTCTTACCGGAAGCTGACATTGTTGTTTCTGGCGGTCGCGGAATGAAAGGACCCGAACATTGGGGAATATTGGAGGATCTGGCGAAGGCACTTAACGCTGCTACGGGTTGTAGCAAACCAGTATCTGATTTGGGTTGGAGGCCTCATCATGAGCACGTAGGGCAAACCGGGGTAAAAGTGGCACCTCAGCTTTACATTGCGGTGGGAATTTCTGGTGCCATACAGCATCTGGCAGGCGTAAATTCTTCCAAATATATCGTCGTTATTAACAAAGATCCTGAAGCACCATTTTTTAAGGCTGCAGATTATGGCATTGTTGGAGATGCTTTCGAAATAATTCCTAAATTGACTGAGGCGATCAAAGCTGCGAAGTAAGTGGAAAAAATAAAGCTGGAAATACTCGGACTATCATCAAGTCAATCGCAGACAGGCTCATTTGCGCTGGTACTGGGCGAAACAGAAGGTAATAGGAGATTGCCCATCATCATTGGCATGTTTGAGGCACAAGCCATCGCCATCGAGATCGAAAAAATTATCCCTAATCGTCCGATGACGCATGACCTTTTTAAGGCTTTTGCTAACAATTTTCATTTTACGGTAGAAGAAATTATCATTTCGGACCTGAAAGAGGGTGTTTTCTTTGCCAAAATAGTTTGTTCGGATGGTTTGAAAAAGAGTGAAGTGGATGCACGGCCATCAGATGCTATTGCGATTGGACTCCGCTTTGATTCTCCAATTTATACCTATGAAAATATTCTCGCTGAAGCTGGGATTGTGCTTACAGATGAAGTGGAGGAAGATAAGCCGGAGCCAAAAACAGAGGTAAAGGCGAAAGTAAAAAAGGAAAGTTCGCGAAAAGATGACTTCAAGAATTATTCTCTGGAAAAGCTTAACGAATTGCTAAAAGACGCTATCGATAAAGAGGATTATGAGCGGGCCGCAAAAATTCGCGATGAGTTGAGCAAGAGAAATTAATTGCGACAAAGTGGGAATTGAATGCTGCTTGCATTGCCTTTGTCTTTTGTCTTACCCTGAACGGAATGGATTACATACGCGGACTGATCGGCCTGGCCGTTCTGGTATCAATTGCCTACTTATTGTCCAGCCATCGAACAAGGGTTGACTGGAAACTCGTAGCCACTGGTATAATCCTCCAAATTGTAATTGCACTCCTGATTTCAAAGGTGCCGTTCGTCCGATATGGATTTGAATCGATCGGAGGCGGCTTTGTGAAGTTCTTAAGCTTCGCTGCCAACGGGGCAGAGTTTCTTTTTGGTGACCTTGCCAAAAACAGTCAGATGGTAGCAGGAACCAGGCATAGCCTGGGATTTCTGTTTGCCTTTCAGGCTCTCCCAACCGTTATCTTCTTTTCGACAGTAACTGCAGGACTCTATTATCTGGGCATCCTGCAGAAGGTTGTGTACGTTTTCGCCTGGATTATGGCAAAGACTATGCGGCTGTCTGGGGCGGAAAGTCTTTCTGCCGCTGGCAATATATTTCTAGGCCAAACGGAAGCGCCTATGCTGGTCCGGCCTTTTATAGCCAATATGACGCAGTCGGAACTGCTTTGCCTGATGACTGGAGGCATGGCAACAATTGCGGGTAGTGTAATGGGCGCCTACATTACTTTCTTAGGTGGTGCCGACCCTGTTCAGCTGGTAAAATTTGCTACTTATCTATTGTCGGGGTCAATTATCAATGCACCAGGGGCAATTGTTATGGCGAAGATTTTTCTACCGGAAGTTGAGCCGGAAAAAATTGATAAATCCCTGAAAGTCAACAAAGAATCTTTAGGTGTTAATGTAATTGATGCGCTGGCTACGGGTGCAGCAGATGGATTAAAACTGGCTTTAAACATCGGGGGCATGTTATTGGCATTCATCGCAGTAATATACGCAATGAACTGGATTTTGGTGGATGGTATTGGAAGTTGGACTGGACTGAATGCGTGGGTAGCGGAATCCACCCACGGCGCTTTTAATGGTTTCTCTCTGCAGTACATCTTTGGCCAGGTTTTTAGGGTTTTTGCTTTCATTATGGGTGTCAGCTGGTCGGAGGCATTACAAGTTGGCAGCCTGCTGGGCCAGAAGATGGTAATTAATGAATTTGTAGCGTATTTGGGGCTTGCTGAAATGAAAACAGCAGGGTTGTTAAGCGAAAAGTCTGTTATTATCTCTACCTATGCCATCTGCGGATTTGCCAACTTTAGTTCCATTGCAATTCAGATAGGAGGAATTGGAGGGATGGCGCCAAACCGGCAAGGCGATTTGTCCAAACTGGGAATGAAGGCGTTATTGGCTGCCTCACTTGCTACGATGCTCTCCGGTACGATTGCCGGAGCCTTATTCAGCTGAAACCGCGTATCTCATTCGCGAATCGGTTTTCAATTAACAGTATGAATGAATGCTTAAGAATTCCTATTAAGTTTGACATATGCTCACGCCAACCGAACAATTGGTTTTTCAACATCTTGATCAATTTGTGTCGGCCCACAAAAAAGAATTGATTGAAAAGGTACTTTCTCTCCGCACCCGATACATCACCGTAGTCCTTGAAGATATTTTCCAGTCACAAAATGCGAGCGCCGTTATTCGAACGTGCGAGTGCATGGGAATCCAGGATATTCACATCGTGGAGAACATAAGCAAGTACAGCATCAACCCCAAGGTACTGCGCGGCGCAAACAAATGGGTTGACATTCACCATTATGCATCGAAATCTGAAAACAATACCATTGCATGCATTGAAAAACTAAAATTGAAAGGATATAAGATTTTGGTCACACACCCGGGTGAGGATGGGGTTTCCATACACGATATAGACGTTACCGATAGTAAGCAGGCATTGATATTTGGAAATGAATTGCGAGGTGTTTCATCAGAAGCGATTATGCATGCAGATCAGAAAGTAAAAATTCCAATGTATGGTTTTACCGAAAGTCTGAACATTTCGGTAAGTGCAGCAATATGCCTTAACACAATGGTTACCAAGGTGCATGATACTGAAATGAACATCGGGCTTGAACCTGATGAAAAAGATTCAATCAGACTAAAGTGGTATCGAAAAGTTGTAAAAAAGTCGGCAATTATTGAACGCGAATTTTTGCGCACAATTGACTAGATTTGCTGGTCAAGTTAATGTGTATGGTGATGCGATGGTTGAAGAAGATTGTATTTGCTGGTATAATAGCATTCTTGCTTCTAATCGTAACCTCTAATGCCTGGATAGTCTGGAGTACCGCAGACAAAGTATTCTCTGATCAATCATTATTGCCAGATCACAGGGTCGCGCTTGTATTAGGCACCAGCAACAAGACCGTAAGCGGAGGTGCAAATCCCTACTTTGAGAAGCGTATGGAGACGGCCGCCAAACTTTACGAGATGGGAAAGATTGATCACATTATTGTAAGTGGTGATAACCGGTCCAGGTACTACAACGAACCCATGGAAATGCAGAAAGCGTTGATCAAGCTGGGCGTGCCGGCATCAGTCATAACGCTTGACTTCGCCGGGTTGCGGACACTCGATTCTATAGTGCGCTGCAAAGAGATTTTTGGTCAGCATAGAATTACAATCATTACACAATCGTTTCACAGTTATCGTGCCCTTTTTATTAGCAAGTATTACGATATTGAGGCTGTGGCCATGGTTACCGATGAGACTGATGTTGAGTATTCTTTCAAAGTTCGGCTGCGGGAGTATTTTGCAAGGACCAAAGCGATCTTAGATTTATACCTTTTGAAGACTTCACCCAGGTTTTTGGGCGAAAAAGAGCAAATAGAAATCTTTAGCGGTAGGTGAACCCTAACGGCTAATACCCCGATTAAATCATAATTTTGGTTTTAAAATTGATTTGTGACTAGTATCCTGAAAATCAGACATCTTCTAATAAAACCTTATTGCATTCTTATCCTTTTCTTTCTGCCACACTGGGTCTGGTCTCAGGAAACGATTGTCACGGGTAAGGTAACGGATGCGAATACCGGGGACCCTATTCCCTATGCCAATGTTGTGTTCCTGGGTACACAGATTGGGGTAACAACTGATTTTGAAGGGTACTACATGCTGCAGACACAAACCCCAACGGATTCCATAGTGGTATCATACATTGGTTATAAGGTGAAAAAAAAGCCGGTAATAAGGGGGATTAAGCAGGTCATTAATTATCAAATTGAAGAGGATATTACGAAACTTCAGGAAGTTGTGTTCCTGGCTGGAGAAAATCCAGCGTATGAGATCTTGCGTCGCGTCGTAAAGAATAAGAAAAGTAATGACAAAAGAAAGCTGGTAGCCTATGAGTACGACACATATACCAAAATTGAAATTGATGTAGACAACATCACTGAAAAATTCCGACAACGGAAAGTGATCAAGCAAATCACCCAGGTGCTGGACAGCATTGATATCATTGCGGGCGAAGATGGAAAACCCATACTACCCATATTAATCACTGAAAGTGTTTCTAAAGTATATTACCGGGACAATCCAAGTCTGCGGTATGAGAATATTTTGCGATCCAAGATCAATGGGCTGGGTGTGGAAGATGGCGGCATGGTCACCCAATTTGTGGGGTCCTCATTTCAGGAATATAATTTCTACCAAAACTGGCTAAACATTGTGAGCAAAGATTTTGTATCTCCAATCGCAGATGGCTGGCGGTTATACTACGAGTACGATCTGATGGACAGCCTTTATCTTGGTGATACATATTGCTACCGCCTGGACTTTTTTCCAAAAAGTCCCCAGGATTTGGCGTTCACCGGAAGCATGTGGATTACCCGTGATGATTATGCACTAAAGCAGATTGATGCCTCCGTCGGTAAGCAGGCAAATCTTAATTTCATAGAGAAAATAAAAATTCAACAGGAACTGGCTCCAACCGAAGGCGGCGCCTGGCTGCCGGTAAAGAACAGGGTGTTGATTGATGTGGGAGAACTCACCAACACAAGTGCTGGTATGCTGGCAAAATTTTACACGTCCAACAAGAATTTCGTAATCAACAAACCTTATGAGCCGTCTTTCTACCAGCAACCCATTATCATGGCGGAAGATGCTCGTATGAATGAACAAGACAAATTTTGGGACTCACTGCGGCATGAACCGCTTTCAGAAACCGAAAAAAGTGTCTATAAAATGATTGATACACTTACGCAAATACCCGTGGTTCGAACCTATACGGATATTGTCAAAATTTTTGTCAATGGGTATTACAAGATGGGTAAAATTGACGTTGGACCTTACGTCTCCATGCTGGCGATAAACAACATTGAGGGCGTAAGAATCCAACCGGGATTTAAGACCAATATTAATTTCAGTGATAAGTGGGTCTTGGGCGGGCAACTTGGCTATGGTTTCGGTGACAATCAAATGAAATATACCGCATTTGTACAGCGCATTCTATCCAGGCATCGATGGACGACATTGTCTGTCCGGGCAACATCGGACCTGGGAAGGGTAGGCGTTGATGAAGAAACTGCGGGCGACAACTTTCTTGTATTAGCCTCACAACGCTTTGGAATATTTAGGAGGGGGTACTATACCAATGCAGTCCGTGTGGTGTTCAGGAGAGAACTTTTCAAAGGTTTTACCCAGCGCGTTGGCTTTCGTTATTTTACCTTTGATCCGACATTTAATTTTGCGTATTACGATAATCCCGATGATATCGCCAACTCGCAGATACGTCAAAGCTTCGCGTCCTCAGAGCTCATATTGGAAACACGCTACGCCCGGGATGAATTGTTTATACAGTCTGACAACGACCGCTATAGCCTGGGTACTACCCGATGGCCGGTAATAACCGTTCGCTACATTAAAGGCTTCAAAGGAATGTTGAATAGTAATTTTGATTACCACAAGCTCAGGCTTAGCGTGTATAAACGCATCCGCTTCGGACCACTCGGTACGGGCTATTTGAACCTTGCAGGGGAGTATGTCTTTACTACGCTGCCTTATCCACTGCTCGGCCTTCATCTGGGAAATCAATCGCCCATCTATACTTCGGTGACATACAACCAGATGAACTATGGTGAATTCATAAGTGATCGCTATGCAACGTTACAGTATCAGCACCATTTTGAAGGTTTTCTTTTTAACAGAATTCCCCTCATGCGAAAATTGAAATGGAGGTTAGTGGGTACTGCCAATGTAATATACGGCTCGATTTCCAAGGCTAATATTGACATCAATTCGCCGCTTACACCGGACGGCGAACCAACGCTACCTTTTGGCTATTTTGACAACAGGCCTTATGTTGAATTAGGCTATGGAGTTGAAAACATCTTCAAATTTTTACGCGTAGATTTTGTACATCGACTTACCTACCTGAATAATCCGGATGTTCGGAAGTTTGGCATTTTGTTTAGTTTTCAATTTGACTTGTAAAAGCGCGACGACGAATTGCGCATCGGCAATTTTATTATCCAATTGTTGGTACTTTAGCCCAAGACAACCATTATCCTGGTTAAAAATTGCATATTTGTGCCCTGAATTAATTTTGTAGTTTAGTTCAAATCATGAAGATAAATATTACACTTCCAGACGGAAGTATTCGCGAGTTTCCCAACGGGGTTACCGGTTCTGAAATAGCATCAAGCATCAGTGAGGGTCTGGCCCGGGTGTCACTTGCAATCGAGGTAAATGGAGAGGTCTGGGATTTGTCACGACCAATCCTGAGCAATGCAGCCATTAAAATTCTTACCTGGAACGATAAGGCGGGAAAGACAACTTTCTGGCATTCATCAGCTCACCTTTTAGCTGAGGCACTCGAAGCCCTGCATCCCGGTGTTAAGTTTGGAATAGGACCACCCATAGAGAATGGCTTCTATTATGATGTAGATCTTGGCGGGAAGGCCTTCGGGGATGAAGATCTCGCCGCTGTTGAAGTCAAAATGAAGGAGTTGGCCAAAAAGAATAGCGTTTATTCCCGCAAAGATGTCAGCAAGGCAGAAGCATTGGAATATTTTACGGCAAAAGGCGATCCTTACAAGATTGAGTTGATAGACGGTTTGGATGATGGTAAGATTACATTTTATCAGCAAGGGGATTTCGTGGACCTTTGCAAAGGTCCACATATCCCGAATACAGGATTCATCAAAGCAATGAAGTTGCTGAATGTTGCCGGCGCCTATTGGCGCGGTAACGAAAAAAATAAGATGCTCACCCGCATTTATGGGATAACATTTCCCAAACAAAAGGAACTGGAAGAATATCTGCACCTGCTCGAAGAAGCGAAGAAACGCGATCATCGAAAGTTGGGCAAGGAATTAGAGCTCTTCGCTTTTTCAGAAAAGGTAGGTATGGGGTTGCCGCTATGGCTCCCGAAAGGAACAATACTCCGGGAACGGCTTGAGCAATTCATGCGCAAAGCGCAGATCAAAGCTGGGTACGACCCTGTTGTCACACCCCATATTGGTAGCAAGGCGTTGTATGTTACGTCTGGGCACTATGAAAAGTACGGTAAGGACTCTTTTCAGCCTATCCACACGCCGGACGAAGGGGAGGAGTTCCTGCTGAAGCCCATGAACTGCCCACATCATTGCGAAATTTACAAAACCAAACCACGGTCTTATCGCGACCTTCCCATTCGTTTGGCTGAGTTCGGAACAGTTTATCGGTATGAACAGAGCGGCGAGCTACACGGATTAACACGTGTTCGCGGGTTTACGCAAGATGACGCACATATTTTTTGCCGGCCCGAGCAGGTGAAGTCTGAATTCATAAAAGTCATAGACCTTGTTCTGCACGTCTTCAGATCGCTGGGGTTTGAGAATTTTACTGCACAGGTTTCTTTGCGTGATCCTGCCAATAAAGAGAAATATATTGGACAGGACCATTTATGGGAAAGAGCGGAAAGAGAAATACAGGAAGCTGCTGATGAACAAGGCCTCCAAACCGTTACGGTGCTTGGTGAAGCTGCCTTTTATGGGCCGAAGCTTGATTTTATGGTGAAAGACGCCCTGGGCAGAAACTGGCAATTGGGTACAATTCAGGTTGACTATCAGCTACCACAGCGATTTGAGCTTGAATATGTGGGCTCAGATAATCAGAAACATACGCCAGTTATGATACATCGCGCGCCATTTGGTTCCCTTGAACGATTCGTTGCAGTGCTTATCGAGCATTGCGCCGGCAATTTCCCCCTTTGGCTGGCTCCTGACCAAATAGCAGTACTGCCCATTTCCGAACGTTTTAATGATTATGCAAAGCTTGTCTATGATAGGCTTAAAGAGCAGGATATCAGAGGCTTATTAGATGATAGAGACGAGAAGATTGGGCGTAAAATTAGAGATGCCGAAACCAGGAAAATACCCTATATGCTCATTGTGGGTGAAAAAGAAGTTTCAGAGGGTATGGTGGCTGTGCGGAAGCATAGCCAGGGTGATCAGGGCAGTATTGCACTCGATGAATTCGTCAACCGCTTCAGGCTTGAATGCGCGGCGCCAAATTGATATTTTGAATAAATGAAAATATAACGATCTTTGCACCCTGTTTTTAGAACCTAAAAAATAAACGTATCGCAATCTTTAATAAAAAACCCAGTTTTAACAAGCCTTTCAGAAGAGGCCCGCATCGTCCGGAAGAACCTTATCGTGTGAATGAAAGAATCACGGCCCCAAAGGTCAGGGTGGTTGGTGAAGACATTAAGGTGGATGTTTATCCTATTTTGCAGGCCATCAAGTTGGCGCAGGATCAAGGGTTAGACCTGGTGGAGATATCACCAAATGCGGAACCTCCTGTATGTAAAATTGTCGATTATTCGAAATTTAAATACGAGCAGAAGAAGAAGCAAAAAGAGATTAAGGCAAAGGCCCTGAAAGTAGTCTTGAAGGAAATTCGCTTTGGGCCAAACACCGATGAGCATGATTTCAATTTCAAATTAAAGCATGCTGAGAACTTTTTGAAAGAGGGTGCTAAAGTAAAGGCTACTGTCTTTTTTCCAGGGCGATCAATAGTTTACAAAGAGCGGGGGGAAATTCTGCTGCTAAAATTTGCTCAGGGATTAGAAGAGGTGGGAAAAGTGGAGCAGTTACCCAAGCTAGAGGGAAAGAGAATGAGCATGATAGTCATGGCCAAACCATCAAAAAAGTAAGTCTAATTTTTATAAGATGCCTAAATTAAAAACAAAATCAGGAGCCAAAAAGCGCTTTAAAGTGACCGGCACTGGTAAAATTAAGCGTAAGTGTGCTTTTAAGAATCATATCCTGACCAAGAAGGAAACCAAGCAGAAGCGGAGACTCGGCCACAAAGCTTTGGTGTCAAAGTCAGATATGAATAACGTAAAAGCTATGCTTATTCTTTAGTGGTTCAATGTTTAACCCGGTTGCTGGCCACTAAGTTTTCTGACCAATTCAGAAACGCCATCAGCCAAAAAATGAAAAAAAATGCCAAGATCAGTAAACAGTGTAGCTTCAAGAGCGAAACGTAAACGTATCCTGAAGCTGGCCAAAGGTTTCTTTGGTCGTAAGAAAAATGTATGGACGGTTGCAAAGAATGCCGTTGAGAAAGGTTTAGTGTATGCCTATCGGGATCGGAAACAAAAGAAAAGAGAATTCAGGGGTGTGTGGATTACACGCATAAATGCAGGCGCTCGCCTGCACGGACTTTCTTACTCAGGGCTTATGGGTAAATTGCATAAGGCCAATATTGATCTCAATAGAAAAGTACTGGCTGACCTGGCCATGAATCATCCATCTGCTTTTGAGGCCCTGGTGAACAAGGTAAAATAGGAAACATTACAGTCTTTTGTAGATAAAGGGGCCACGTGCCCCTTTTGTTTTATTGAATTTTAGGCTAAATTGGCACTTGACATTTTTTAAACTTAAGAAAGTACCTATTTTTTTAACGCAATACGTGGTGCACAGTGTAGCCTTTCAGCGTCAATTCTTTAAATTTCAGTGTCCAAGTATATGTCAATGCTGAATAAGCCTGTACATAGCGATGTGCCTGATCAATACTCCAGCAACGTCTCCATTGACGTTCAGCCAGGAGGGCAGAATCCTTTTCCCGGATTAAGGCCTTTTTCGATATCTGATAGTCATCTATTTTTTGGACGTGAAAGTCAGATTGATGATCTCCTTGTTAAGATTTCGAAGAATCGTTTCGTAACAGTAATGGGCTACTCCGGAAGCGGAAAGTCCTCATTGATGTATTGTGGACTCATTCCGGTTTTATATGCTGGATTTATTACAGCAGGGACGAGCTCTCAATGGAATATTATTACTACGCGGCCAGGCTCATCACCGATAGCCAGTCTTACGGATTCGATAACGGAATTCATGCTCCAGACAAATCGGATTGAAACGCACGATGCTACAATCTATAAGGCCATCATTAATTCTATTCTCCGGAGTGGCTCAGATGGGCTGATTGAAGTTTCCCGGTTTTTACATCGCAGTGATGGAGAGAATACTTTCTTTTTAATCGACCAGTTTGAAGAGGTGTTTAGGTACCGCGATCAGGTGGGAAACGATGAAGCATTAAATGACGCACGGCTCTTTGTTAACCTGGTGCTTACAGCTGTTAACCAGACCGATGTGCCTACCTATGCTGCCTTGACGATGCGTTCTGATTTTATCGGGGAATGCTCTGTTTTTTCCGGACTCACACAAAAAATCAACGACAGCAATTATTTAATTCCACAACTAACACGGGAGCAGAAAAGGTCAGTAATTGAAGGCCCAATCAGCGTTGCTGGTGGGCAAATATCCCCACGTCTTGTAAAGCGATTACTCAATGAGATTGGCAATTACCATGACCAGTTGCCCATTTTGCAGCACGCTTTGATGCGCACATGGGACTATTGGGTTGCCAACCATGAACCCGGCGAACCGATAGATCTGAGACATTACAGTGCAGTCGGAAAAGTAGAACAAGCACTTGCCCAGCATGCCAATGAAGCCTACGATGAACTTTCGTCAAGGAATAAACAAATCGCAGAAGTTCTTTTTAAGAATATTACCGAAAAAAATCGCGACGACCGTGGGATGCGAAGAGCTTGCCGTCTGGGTTTGGTAGCAGGACTGGCAGAAGCAAGTGAAGAGGAAGTTATTTTTGTTGTCGATCACTTTAGGCGCCCGGGCCGTTCTTTTCTTACGCCTGCTGCAAATATTGCATTGAATGAAGATTCTATGATCGAACTCTCGCACGAGAGCTTGATGCGCATATGGAGCAGGTTAGAAACCTGGGTAGAAGAAGAATTTGAATCTGCCACAATGTACAAGAGGCTTTCCGAAGCTTCCGCGATGTATCAGATTGGCAAAACAGGTTTATGGAGACCACCTGATCTTCAACTGGCGCTGAACTGGCAGCGAAAGCAAAACCCAACCCGTGAGTGGGGCCAGCGTTATGATGAAGCTTTTGAACGTGCTGTGGTTTTTCTGGATACAAGCCGGATTACCTATGAAGCTGAGTTAAAAAACCAGGAGATGATGCAGAAACGCGTCCTGCAACGGACGCGGACTACGGCGATCATCCTGGGTATAGCCTTTATCATTGCCATTATTTTCTTCGTCTTTGCTTATCTTCAGAAGCTGCAGGCTGATGCCGATAGAATTCGCGCCGACGAGAGCAGAATTTATGCCGAAGAACAGTCACAAATTGCAAAAGAGAATCAGCTGAGAGCTGAAGCCCAGGAGCGAATTGTTCGAGAACAAAACGTTGAACTCAAGAGCGCTTACGATGAGATCAACCGAACCACCAAACAACTCGAGGCCGCGTTATACCAGGCCAGAATTGCCAGGAGGGATGCCGAAAGAAACATGGTTGAGGCCAATATTCAACGGGATTCGGCGCGTGTTGAAAGAAACAAAGCCCAGTCTGAGTTTGTGCGGGCAGAGAAAGCATACAAAGAGGCAAACCGTCTCTTTATGCTCACTAAAGCACAAGAGCTTGCTTCGAAGGCTGCCGCAGAGGAAGATGACAAAGACCTGGCGGGATTAATGGCAATGCAGGGATTCATCTTCCATCGCAGGTTCGAGGGTAAAAAATATGAGCCCTTTATCTACACGGGTCTGTACAATGCACTAACACAACTCAATGGATTAACCTACAATGCAATGAAAGTCCAGGGACCTCCCAGAGTGCATATGAGGTCCCTTGCCGTGTCCGATAAGAATAACGGATTCTACGTTGCCGGAGCGGATGGACGAATCTATCAGGGTGACTACAACAAACTTAGTAACGCAGCAACTGATTTTATAAATCCTTATCCTTCCAAAGCTATTGCCTTAAGCCACAATGAAAATTTCATTGTAAATGGAAGTGATTCTTCCTTTGTTCAGATTTATGATTTGAAAAACGGAGCCAGACCAAAAGTTGTGTCGGGGTTGCCGGGAGGTACCAATTATATCGAGTTCCTGCCCGATGATTCCGGCTTTATTGTCTCCAGCGTCGGCAATACAGTTTCACTTATAAATCCGCAAACCGGTGAATCGAAAATATTGGCGGAATTACCGTATGAACTCAAGGCCATTAGCATCAGCCCTGATGGTAAGTTGTTAGCCGGTGCTTCATGGGCCGGTCAGGTGATCTTGCTAAACCTGCAAGACAAATCGACTTCTGTTATCGCCAATGAAAATCCAAATCGGATCTTGTCTGTAAAATTTGGTCCGAATGGAAAATTACTAGCCTATGGTGTTGATGATATCGTCAATAAAAGAGGACTGGTGAAGTTGTATGACTTTAAGACCAAAGAAACCAGACAATTTAGCGGACACAAGGCAGGCGTAAATGATGTTGAATTCAGCCCTGATGGGAAATTGCTGGCCAGCGCAGGACTGGATAAGCGGCTTCAGCTGTATGTATTGGATAATCCTGAGGATCTTCCCGTGGTCATGGGCAACAATACCGGCTTTATCTGGGACATCGAATTCGCAAAAGGCTCTGACTATCTTATTGCGGCGTGTAGCGAATCCGAAATCCGTGTATGGCCAACAGATCCATCACTGCTGGCAGAACAGATTTGCCCCAGGCTAACACGAAATATGACCCAGGATGAATGGAAAAAATATGTAGGTGATGTCAGCGAAATTCCTTATGAATATACCTGCGTTCGATTATTAATTAAGGATTTCTGATGTGTTTGTGGAAGAAAATTATCGCCATTCTGCTTTTGGTCGTGTGCCTTGGAAAACAAAGCCTGGCGCAGGATGAATGCGAACTAGTGCTTATTCAGGCTACCGAAGAATTTAACGCGGGACATTTGTACGGCATTTCGGCAATGCTTAAAGATTGCCTGGATAAAAATCAAAAACGGGAATGGCGCCAGCGCGCGTACTTATTGCTGGCAGAGACGTATCTTCTGCTAGAAGACCCATTGGGTGCGGAACAAAGTTATTTGAGTGTATTGCGTGCCAACCCGGAATTTCTGACTGATCCAAAACTTGATCCCATTGATTTGGTATACCTGAGCGGAAAATTTACTTCATCGCCAATATTTTCTCTTCATGGGTACGCCGGACCTAGCATTTCACCGGTCAGGATAATCCATGATGTTCGGATTGGCGGCGAATCATATACCCGGGAGCGCTACGCGATCAGGGTGGGTTGGCAGGTAGGGGTGGGGATGGACTTCCACTATAATGATTTTATCTCAGCATCCGCAGGAGTGGCTGTTTCAAGGACAGGTTTTAAACACAACACAACAGACTTGTTTGGATTAGATAAAGACATCGTTGAATTTATTGACCGTCAAACCTGGGCAAACCTTCCTGTCTCTGTAAAATATTCTCAAAGCATAGGTAAGTTCAGACGTTACGGATATGTGGGAATTTCATTTAACTATTTGCTGGGCGATAATGCTAATGTAGATTTAAAGAACCGGGAAGCTAAGACTTCTGATAATGCCGAACCCCCAGAGTTTCCGAAATCCATTTCTAATGTGGATATTTTGAAAAGTCGGGAAAGGCTTAATGCTGCATTTTTTCTTGGTGGTGGCGTTAAGTATAAAAATAAGCTCGATTACTTCTACCTGGACCTGCGCTATTCATTCGGAATGAAGAACGTAGTAAACGCGAATAGTCGATTCAACAGCACAACCGAGGGATTACCATACCCGTATGTAGACGATGACTTCAGGATGGACAACCTCGCACTTTCTATAGGATACATTCACCCGTTGTACAAACCAAGAAAACTGAAAAAAGCAAGGACTAAGTCGGTACTTCGTAAAATCCAAAAGGAAGATAATGCGAAGAATTAGCCTCATCTGTGTTACTATAATGTTGCTCGCGCTGTCTTGTGATACGGCCAGCAACGTCGATCCTGTTTTTCAGAATTATTTTATCAAATACTATGGCGAAGACGGAAACCAGCAGGGCGTAGATTTGCTGGTTAATACCGATGGCTCTATGATACTACTGGGCAATACGTCTTCACAAACCAATCCGGTTACGCAGCCCTTCATGGTTAAAGTTGATCCACTAGGGAATGTCTTATGGCAAAGACAGCTCGGCGAATTAGGTGAAACTGCCGTGGATGTGGAACTTGACAAGCAGGGTAATTTGATTGTCATATCAAATATTGGCGATGAACCAGATTCCAGAATCCGCATATTCAGAATTAACCAGCTGGGAAAAGGAATCGATAGTACAAGAATCGAAATGGGGGAAAAACAAGTAGCAAAATCGGTTACACAGATTGAAGATAACAGTTTCCTGATCGCCGGGTATGCCGAACCAAACAAGAGCAGAAATCCTACGTTGCCTGCTACACCACCGGATGAGGCTGATATCACTTTTATCAGGATTGATGAAGCTTTGACGAATCCACAGTTGTCATTCATTGATCTTGGCGGTGGGGAACATGTAGGTGCAGCTGTTAAGATTTTTGAGACCACACTGGGTGGTAGTATACAATACTTGCTTTTTGGTGATTCAGACAGACCTGATGATGGGCCTTACAAACGATCTTTTGAAGTCATTGGGATTGACTTATTCGGTACGCCCACCGGAATACGCAAGGTTTCTGGGATTGATAATGAAATACAAATTACCAGTGCCGCGATAGAAACACACGGCATATTGCAGGATGGCTATCTCATGATCGGTACAACCTATGGTGCAAATACCAGCGATATTTACATTACACAGTATGACAATACCCTTAGCATCAAGAGGCTGGACATTCCCCTAAAACTAAACAGGAGACTTGAGGGAGTATCTGCCGCCATTGGCGAACTTGATGATTTCTACATCCTGGCCAATGAAATCCGTGAGAATAATAACCGTGATATTGTTTTGCTCAAAATGGCAAGCGATGGCGCAGTACTGAGCTCAACGAGTTTCGGATCTTTGGAAGGAGATGACATGGCAGGCGCCGTTAGCGTGCTTCCCGACAGGCGTGTCTCTTTATTTGGAACCATAGAACTTGAAACACAAAAGAAAATGGCTCTCATAATGATAAGTCCGGATGGTAAGTTTTCAAAATGATGAGAAAGGATCAATTTTGAGGTTACTTTTAGAGGGAAATAAAAATTAAGTTTATTGTTGGTAGTTTATTGCTGCACTGAATGCTAAGACTTTACAGAATACGATGGGTTGTTTTGTCGCTATTGGCTTTCATGGCCCTGTCGACCCATTTCTCCTTCGCACAGTGTAGTATAACCAACCTCGATCCATCGTATTGTGTGAACGATGCCCCTGTCGTGCTCAGTGCAGGCCCCGCAACTAATTTTATTGGTAACGGAGTTGCCGGTGGAATATTTGATCCAGCTGTAGCCGGACCCGGGACACACACGATTTATGCCAATGATAATGCGAGTACATATAATATTGTCACTTCTGGTACTTTTAATCGAATTGCCCCTCCCGGATCAGAGACTACGTTATCTTTATTAAAAGACACTGATAGCGGCATTCTCGGTACTGCCCAAGGTTTTTTTGATTTTGATTTTTTTGGCGTCACCTATAATCAATTAAGAATAGGATCGAATGGCCTTATCGGACTGGGTACTGGCGGTGTATCTGAACCCAATAATCTTGATATTCCCAATGCCACTGATCCTGACAACATAATTGCAGCTATTTGGGACGACATGACCGGGACGGGCACAATTAAGTATTGGACAATTGGCTCAGCTCCTTCACGCATCTTTGTAATCGACTTTGACCTTATTCGCACACTTGGTCTCTATCCTGCCATTGCACAAGTGCAATTGTATGAGTCTACCAACATCATTGAAATTCATACACAGACAGCGCAATTTCTTACCGGGGGTAATTTCGCAACACAAGGTATAGAAAATGTAAACGGAACTGTCGGGTATGTAATTCCAGGCCGTGATAACGAGTCATGGGATGCTACCAACGACTTTAAGGCTTTCGTCCCGGCTTGCCTGGATACCAAGATCGTGACGGTGTATACAGTTCCAGATATCACATTAAGCGTTACACCAGCCACCACAACTGTATGCAACTCAGTAAATATCACAGTTGAGAACGCTGAGATTGGATTTTTGTATCAATTGCAGGAAGATGGAACAAGTAATCCACTAAGTGGATTCTATCCGGGTACCGGCACTGACTTGATTATACCTTCGAATCCTTTAGCGGCGCCACTTATCATTAAGGTATATGCCAGAAACGCTTCATCTCCAGCATGCGATGGTGACCTTACCAATACAGCAACCATTACTGCAATAGATCAGGCACCTTTGGTCACCTCCAATCCATCGGATGTTATCGCGTGTGAAGGCACCGGAACAAGCTTCAGTGTAACGGCTACCGGCACCGGCATCACCTACCAGTGGCAGCAGGACAACGGCGGTGGATTTGTGAACCTGGCCAACGGCGGGGTTTACAGCAATGTCACCACACCCACGTTGAACATCAGCAACGTCTTAGGACTTGGCGGCTACCGCTACCGTGCTGTGGTGAGCGGCACCTGCTCACCGGCAGCAACATCAAGCTCGGCAACATTGACCGAGCAGAAGAATCCCATTGTGACATTACCACCTGCCAACGCCATTGTGTGCGAGGGTAACAATACCACATTCAGTGTAACGGCTACCGGCACCGGGCTCACCTACCAGTGGCAGGAGAGTACGGGCGGACCTTTTGTGAACCTGGCCAACGGGGGAGTATACAGTGGTGTGACTACCGCAACCCTGTCCCTTACCGGGGTTACCGCTGCAATGACCACCTACCAGTATCGTGCCGTGGTTACCGGCACCTGCGCAGCAACCAACAGTGCGGCAGCTACCCTTACGGTGAACACCTTGCCGCTGGTGACCGTAAATCCAGCGGATGTTATCGTGTGTGAAGGCACCGGAACAAGCTTCAGTGTAACGGCTACCGGCACCGGCATCACCTACCAGTGGCAGCAGGACAACGGCGGTGGATTTGTGAACCTGGCCAACGGCGGGGTTTACAGCAATGTCACC
>JAOUDZ010000177.1 GCA_029858965.1 Cyclobacteriaceae bacterium | reverse complement strand
CCGATAACGTGGAGGCTTATCAGTTGTATCTCCAGGGGCGTTTTTATTACAACAAATTTTCGCCCGATGACTTTATAAAAGCCATTGAATATTTTGAGGCGGCCATTGCTGCCGATTCAACCTATGCCATCGCTTACGCTGGCAAGTCCTTTTGCTATATGAATTTATGGTCCTTTAATTGGTTGCCTCCTGAAAAGAGCTTACCACAGGCGTTAAAGGCAGCGCAGGAAGCTCTTGATCTGGACGGTGAGATTGCAGAAAGTCACCTCGCCGTCGGACGGGTAAAGTTGCACTATGAATGGAACATAAGCGAAGCATTAGTCGAATACAAAAAAGCAATCGCCATTAACCCCAATAGCGCGGAGTGTCATGTACAATTAAGTTTCTGTGCCGTCCTCATGGGTAACAATGACGAAGCCATGAAGCACGCCAAAATCGCGGAAAATCTGGATCCTTTCTCACTGCTGAATCTTAGTTATTTGGAAGGTACAGCCATTGCGTTGGGTGATTTTGACAAAGTATTAGCGTTAGGGAAAAGACTAATTGACCTGGAGCCAAATTTCTCCGTTGGTTATGAGGCAATTGGAGATTATTATTGCTTTTTGAAGAATTACAAAGAAGCAATTCATGAATATGAATCGGTATTGGCGTTGAATTATAGCACCCACAATTTAAGTCAGCTCGGATTGACCTATGGATTGATGGGGGAAAAATTAAAGGCCATAGAAGTGATCGAAAAAATGAAAAAAATACCCGGTTCTGAACTCGGAGGAAACAATTATTATCTTGGCTCGGTGTTCGCATCCATAGGAGAACTGGATGCCGCTTTCCAGTATTTTGACAAAGCTCTAGAAAATCGTGAAGGCAATATGCTGTGGATGAAATATTTTGTTTTTGAACGCATTCCAGAGCTTAAAAAAGACCCGAGAGCCAATAAGCTCCTGGAAAAAATCGGGGTGCCGCCCCTGTAACCGCAAAAAAAAACGGAAGCACCTGATATTCCCAATATTGCTATATTGTAGCAAATGCCCCAATCCCGCCAACTCGCTGCCATCATGCCTGTCCGCCCGAAGTGCAACGAAGGCGGATTCACCGATATTATTGATTATTCTTAAATTGTGCCCATGTCAAATAGGCAATTAGCTGCTATCATGTTCACTGACATCGTCGGGTACACGGCAATAATGGGCAATGATGAAAACCATGCCTTAGCTTTTCTTAATAAAAACAGGCAGCTGCAAAAACCCATCATTGGTGAATTCAATGGCCGGTGGATTAAGGAAATTGGCGATGGCACCATGGCCAGCTTCAATACGGTTTCCGATGCCGTAAATGCAGCCGTCAAAATTCAGGAGGCCTGTGTTGCCGCCAACGATTTTCAGTTGCGCATTGGTATTCATCAGGGTGAAGTGGTATTTGAAAATGATGACGTCTTTGGCGATGCAGTAAATATTGCGGCGCGGATACAGGCTGCCGCAAGGCCGGGCTGTATTTTCATCTCAGAAGCCGTCAATCACAATATCACCAACAAAAAAGACATCAAAACCCAGTTTGTAAAAGAAGAGATTTTGAAGAACGTAAGTCAGCCTGTCAGAATGTACCAGGTGATATTTGCCGGCAGTGAGATAATCATGCCAGAGACACCACTAGCTCCTGTTGCAGAAAAAAGCATCGCGGTTTTGCCCTTTGTCAACATGAGCAGCGATCCTGAACAGGAATATTTCAGCGATGGTATCAGTGAAGAAATCATTAACATGTTGGCGCAGGTTCATCAATTAAAAGTTATTGCAAGAACTTCCTGCTTTGCCTTCAAAGGAAAGAACCTGGATGTGAAATTTATTGGTGAGCAGCTTCAGGTTAGTCATGTGCTGGAAGGCAGTGTTCGAAGATCGGGAAACAAATTGCGCATCACCGCTCAGCTCATCAATGTGAAGGACGGGTTTCACCTGTTTTCTGAAAAGTTTGATCGTGAACTGGAAGATATTTTTGCCATCCAGGATGAGCTTTCACTGGCCATTCTCAATGCCGTAAAAATCAGATTACTTGGAGCAGAAAAAGACGCTGTCCTCAAGAAGTACACCAGCAATGTCGAAGCTTATCAACTATATCTCAAGGCACTCTTCCACTACAATAAATATACGCCCGATAACTTTATGAAGGCTATCGCGTATTTAGAAGCTGCAATCGGCATAGAGCCCGGGTATGCAATAGCATATTCTGCACTATCGTATTGCCACCTTACGCTATGGTATTGGAGTTGGGCACCGGTCGAAAAATCACTGCCCCTGGGACTGGAGGCAGCAAAAAAATCGCTTCAATTGGACGATGGAATTGCTGAAAGCCATCTCGCCATGGGCCGGGTAAAATTGCATTATGAACTTAAGGTAAAAGAGGCAGTCATCGAATACAAAAAATCCATCGCGATTAACCCAAGCAGCGCAGAGTGCCACATGCAATTGGCCATGTGCGCTGTTCACTTGGGTAACTATGGTGAAGCTGATTGGCACGCCAGTCTGGCGGATCGCCTGGACCCCTTCTCGCTTATGAATCTATTCTTCAGGGGCGTTGTGTACTGGGGCTGTGGTGATACCGATATGGTCCTGGTGGTTGGAAAAAGATTAATTGAGCTGGAGCCCAATTTCTTTTGGGGTCACCTTTGGGTTGCCAACCATTATGTTGAATCAAACAGGTTCGAAGAAGCGATTGCCAAATTTGAGTTGGCGATTAAGTTAGAATATGGCATTCTTACGTTGGGATCACTCGGAATGTGCTATGGATTGATGGGGGAAACCACAAAGGCCGAAGAGGTGATCGAACAAATGAAAAAAATAGAAGGAATTGAGATCATGGGGAATAGTTACATTGGAAACGTGTATACAGCGCTGGGAGAATTGGATGCAGCGCTTCATTATTATGACAAAGCCATCGAGCACCACGAAGGGAACGTCATATGGGCAAAGGTTCATCTAAGGCGAAAATTCAGGAATGATCCCCGAACCAAAATATTTTGTGAAAAATTAGGTGTGCACATTTGACTAAAACTTATTACGAATTACTGCACCAATCCTAATGCTCTCGACACGCTCAGCGCGTATCCCACTACGTGGGATAATCTAAGATAACAAGGCAACGCGAGCCAGACCGCAGAACAAACCTCCTTCTGAATTTGATCTGCAAAAACTCCCTTTTGTAAATAATTTGATTAAATTCCATTCGACATGCCCCAATCCCGCCAACTCTCCGCCATTATGTTTACCGACATTGTCGGGTACACGGCCTTAATGGGCAAGGATGAGCATAAGGCATTTGCGTTGCTGAATAAAAACAGGCAATTACAAAAATCATTTATCGAGGCTTTTAATGGCAGATGGATAAAAGAACTTGGTGATGGAACCATGGCAAGTTTCAATACAGTTTCCGATGCCGTTAATGCAGCAGTCAAAATTCAGGAAGCCTGTAATGCAGCCAGCGATTTTCAATTACGCATTGGCATTCATCAGGGTGAAGTGGTTTTTGAAAACGATGATGTCTTTGGCGATGCAGTAAATATTGCAGCACGCATCCAGGCCGCAGCCAATCCAGGTTGTATCTTCATTTCAGAAGCTGTTAACCATAATGTTGCAAACAAGAAGGACATTGAGACTCAGTTTGTAAAAGAAGAGATCCTGAAGAACGTAAGTCAGCCGGTGAGAATGTACCAGGTGATGATTGCAGGCAGTGAGATCAGTATACCGGAAAAGCCGGTGGCTAAGGTTGTTGAAAACAGCATTGCGGTATTGCCTTTTGCCAACATGAGCAGCGATCCTGAGCAGGAATTTTTCAGCGATGGTATCACCGAAGAGATTATCAACATGCTGGCGCAGGTGCCGCAATTGAAAGTGATTGGAAGAACTTCTTCGTTTGCTTTCAAAGGAAAAAATCTTGATTTAAAATTTATTGGCGAGCAGCTGAAAGTGAGCTATATCCTGGAAGGCAGCGTGCGGAAATCAGGAAATAAATTGCGTGTCACTGCGCAGCTTATTAAAGTGGAGGATGGGTTTCACCTCTACTCTGAAAAATTTGACAGGGAGCTGGAAGACATTTTTGCCATTCAGGATGAAGTCTCATTGGCTATTTTGAACGCCATCAAAATCAAATTGTTTGTAACAAATAAAGAAGCCGTTTTAAAGAAGTACACGGAGAATGTAGAGGCATACCAATTATATCTCCAGGGTCGCTTTCACGTGAATAAATTCACTCCGGATGGATTTATAAAAGCCATTGAATATTTTAATGCGGCCATTGCCATAGACCAAAACTATGCGATAGCTTATTCCGGAATGTCATTTTGTTATATGAATTTAGGACATCAATGGTTGGCCCCGGAAAAATGCCTTCCACAAGCGATAAAGGCAGCAAACAACTCCCTGGAACTGAATGGCGAAATTGCAGAAAGCCACCTGGCTGTTGGTCGTGTAAAGTTGCACTGTGAATTGAAGGCACGTGAAGCGGAAATTGAATTTAAAAAAGCCATTGCCATCAATCGTAACAGTGCTGAAATTCATGTACAATTAGGCTTTTGCGCTATGATATTGGGAAATAATAAAGAAGCAATAGAACATGCAAGCAAAGCGGATAGCCTGGATCCGTTCTCGTTGCTGAATCTTTGGTATATAGCATGTATATACTGGGCGGATGGCGATCCTGAAAAACTTTTAATGATAGGAAAGAGATGCGTTGAAATGGAGTCAAACTTTCCTGGCGGACATATGTGGAATGGGGTGGCTTATATACTTTTAAAACGGTATGAAGAAGCGATTCCTGAATTGGAAATGGCGGTTAACCTCTATCCTAATATGGAGGGTTTATTGAGGCTCGGCTGGTGTTATGGATTGATGGGACACAAAATGAAGGCGTTAGAGACCATAGAAAAAATGAAAAAAATAGACGGCTCTGATATCGTTGGGAACGCTCCTATAGGAATAGTATATGGATGCATTGGAGAAAGCGATACTGCTTTTCAGTATTTTAACAAAGCCATCGAATTACATGACTTTCGCATGAATTGGATAAAATTTGCTTTCCGGGATACTCAAATGGATATGAAAGACCCGAGAGTTCTGCGACTATATGAAAAAATCGGACTGCCTTATGAATAGATCTCACAATCAGTATATAAAATTCAAATCAGTAAATAACTAATGCCCCAATCCCGCCAACTCGCTGCCATCATGCCTGTCCGCCCGAAGTGCAACGAAGGCGGATTCACCGGCACTATTAATTATGTCTTAAATTGTACTCATGTCAAATAGGCAATTAGCTGCTATCATGTTTACCGACATTGTCGGGTACACTGCCTTAATGGGAGATGATGATCAAAAGGCATTTGCCCTTCTAAAAGAAAATAGAGAATTACAAAAACCCATCATTGCGCAATTCAATGGTCGCTGGATAAAAGAGTTAGGTGATGGGGTGATGGCAAGCTTTGATACAGTGGCCGATGCCGTG
>JAOUDZ010000176.1 GCA_029858965.1 Cyclobacteriaceae bacterium | reverse complement strand
GATGCCATAAAAGCCCGGGCAGGAGAAAATTCGACGCAGTTAGCTAGCCGTGCCGGTGTGGACCTCTCATCATTCCTGAAATGGAATGATATCTCCATAAGTGATCCGATTGTACCGGAACAGTACTATTTGCTGGGGAAGAAAAGAGCGAGGGGTATTGAATCTTACCACAAAGTTACGGCTGGTGATAACTTATGGAAGATAAGTCAGCAGTATGGTTTGCAGATGAAGAAACTAAAGCGTTACAACGGCATTAGTTCTGATCAGGAGTTAGCGACCGGCATGATGATTTGGCTTTCCTCCAAAAAGCCGAAAGATTCTGATGCCATAGTAGCCGTTGAGGATGTTGTTCAAGTTGATAAAGCACAGAGCTTCGCGTGGACGGCTAATCCCGAACAAGCGCAGGCTGCCCTGACGGCAAAGCCTGCCGCTATTGATGAACCCGTTGAAAACACGGCACAGAAGGTAACTGAACAAGCAGACTCTCTTGAATTTACCCAAGATGAAGATAACAGCATGTCCGTAACTGTGCAGGATCCCACTGTAGGACAAAGCATCAAAGTGATTGTGCCTGAGAGTAAAACGGAGCACATTGTATCGACTGGAGAAACCTTGTATGGCATCGCGACGCTTCACCATGTGGGTGTTATGGATCTGGTAGCCTGGAATCACCTGAGCCTCGAGGATGGAATTAGGCCGGGCCAGGTCATCAAGTTGGTTGATGATCAGCCGGTTGCATTAGATCAGCCGGCTCCGGTTAAGCGAATTAACATTGAACATGAGGTAAAAAATACAGACACGCTCTACAGCGTGGCGCGTAAGTATAATGTTACGATTCAGGAAATTATGGAATGGAATAATAAGAAGGACTTTAGTCTTTCTGTTGGCGAAAAGTTAATGATCCAGTCAAAGTAAGTCTGGTTTTTGGCTTTTTCCAGTATTTTATTACTTCACTTAGTGAATTTTTCGAATACCATGTCAGATATCCCCGCAAAAGGATATTTTTGTGGTCAGTGTTTTTGATGTATTATTAAGTATTAATGCAAACCGATATAAAAGCTGTTGACCTAGTTATGCTTGTTGATGATAATGATACTGATAATTTTATCAGTAAACGCATTATCGAAATTACCAAGTTTGCTACCCGAGTAGAAGTAAAGGGATCTGGCAAAACCGCATTAGATTATTTGCGGGAAAATCAAAATAACCCTGAAAATCTGCCCAGTCTTATTTTTCTGGATATTAACATGCCCATTGTCGATGGGTTTGTGTTTCTGTATGAATTTGAAAAATTCAATGAAATAGTTCGCAATAAGTGCAAGGTTATCATTTTATCCAGCTCTGACAATAAACGTGATATCGATAAGATCGTGAACAACAACCACGTAATCAAGTTTATCACCAAGCCGCTAACAGAGGTGGCCCTTGATGAGATCAAATTGAACAATATCTGAGTTTCATTGTTTGAGGTTTTGACATTATTTTTGCCAAAACCTTCTTGTATGAAAAAGATCTCTACCGCGTTTGCATTCTTCACTATCCTGCTATTAGCACTTTCTTCTGAACTGCAGGCTCAGATTGTTAAGCCTGATACTTTGTCGAACTGGAAAAAGAAGTTCGTATTCAACCTGAATATTAACCAGGCAGCATTCTCGAGCAATTGGAAGTCGGGTGGTGTAAATTCCATTGGGCTGAACACCCAGCTCAGCTACACGGCCAATTATGCAAAGGAGAAGGTATCCTGGGATAATACGATAGATTTTTTATATGGGTTTGTCAATAACTCAGGACAGGGCTATCGCAAGACGCTTGATCGCATTTTTATTGATACCAAATATGGCCATAAACTAAGTGACAAATGGGGCTTGTTTACATCGTTAAACTTCTTATCCCAGTTTGCAAAAGGTAATAAATATGAAAAGGATGCCAACGGGGTGGAACAAAGTATTCTGATTTCTGATTTCCTTGCTCCGGCATACGTTACTTCAGCCTGGGGTTTTGAATACCACCCGGTAGAATACTTCAATATACGGATTGCACCCTTCGCGCCACGTCTCACCATTGTTCAAGACCCCGAGCGGTTTATTCCGGCAGTCGATCCGGAAAAACCATATGGCGTTGCTCCACCAGACCAGGTTCGCGCTGAGTGGCTGGCATTTCAGCTGGCTGCCAGTTTTGACAAAGACATCGCAAAGAACCTTAACCTGAAGTGGCGCTATCTGTTGTTTGCCAATTATGAGACGTTGGCGCTGAAGACCATCGATCACCGCCTCGAGCTGATGCTGAATGCGCGGGTAAATAAGTTTATTACCGTAGGCCTCGGCGGGATTTTGTTATACGACTTCGACCAGGATTCCGGCGCCCAACTCAGCCAGGTATTCAACCTTGGATTTGCGTATTCCTTTCAGAACTACGAGGAACCCAAGTAAAATATAGTTTCCGGCAGTGCTAAGGTTTTACACGACTGAGGCGTCTGACAGCTATTTAGTTTAACTTGCCTAAAATTAAGTCTCATGTCGAAAGAAGAATTCGTTGAATCGATAAATAAATCGTACACCACGCCCCTTCCCGCTATTTATCTTGGTGCCGGCATCTTTGAGGGAGAAATCATAGCAGACGCAAAAGTAAATTTGCCGTTACGCATGATGAACCGTCATGGA
Source organism: Cyclobacteriaceae bacterium (assembly GCA_029858965.1). Lineage (GTDB taxonomy): Bacteria > Bacteroidota > Bacteroidia > Cytophagales > Cyclobacteriaceae > Chryseolinea. The sequence goes on along the minus strand of JAOUDZ010000176.1, from coordinate 2,837 downwards.
TTGGTGACCGGCGCAACGGGTTCAGGAAAGACCAGAACACTTCAATTGATGGCAGAACAACTTTCTGCTGCCGGCGTTCCCGTTTTTATGCCCGATATGAAGGGCGATCTTTCCGGTATCGCAAAGGAGGGTACTGCCAACGATAGAATAAATGAAAGGGCATCTGCATTGGGCATAAAGTATTCTCCCAGTAATTTTCCGGTGGAGTTGTATTCACTAAGTGGTAAGCTGGGGGCACAAATGCGTGCTACGGTAACAGAGTTTGGCCCTGCCTTATTAAGCAAGATCCTGGAGTTAAACGATACACAGACAGGCGTTCTGAATATTCTCTTCAAGTATTCAGACGACAAGAAGTTACCCATTGTTGATTTCAATGACATGAAGAAGGTGTTGAACTATCTTACGGAAGGCCCGGGGGCTGCCGAGATCAAGGGCGATTATGGTAAGATAAGCTCTGCTTCGGCCTCAACAATCCTGCGCAAGATTGTATCCCTGGAGCAGCAGGGCGTGAACCAGATTTTTGGCGAAACTTCGTTCGACATTGACGACCTCTTTGATAAGGTAGACGGACGAGGTGTGATCAGCCTGCTAAATGTGTCAGACATCCAGAGTCAACCGGCCATATTCTCGACGTTTATGCTGGCCTTGTTGGCGGAAATTTATGAACGCCTTCCGGAAGCAGGTGATTTGGATAAGCCCAAATTGATTTTCTTTTTGGATGAAGCGCATTTATTATTTAAGGATGCCCCGAAAGCGTTTATGGATCAGATCGACCAGGTCATGCGGTTGATCAGATCAAAGGGAGTAGGGGTGTTTTTTTGTACACAGCTAACGCAGGATGTTCCTGCTTCGGTATTGTCGCAGCTTGGTAATCGCGTACACCATGTTATCCGTGCGTTTACACCCAATGACGCCAAGGCGCTACGGGAAACCGTGAAAACATTTCCGAAGTCGCAATTTTATGATATTGAAAAACAGTTTACACAGCTTGGTACAGGACAGGCTTTTATTACGGTTTTGAATGAGAAGGGAATCCCTACCGAAACTGTTGTTACACATCTTGCTCCCCCGGCTTCGGTAATGGGTCCGATCAGTGAAAGTGAATACAACAAGTTGTTGGAGACATCTGACATTTTCCGAAAATACAAGGACGCCGTAGATCCCCAGAGTGCGTATGAAATGCTGGAAGCCAGGATGAAACTGCAGCAGGCAGAAGCGCTAAAAGAAGCCGAAATAAAAGAAGAAAAGAAGCAAACTGCTTCCACCAGGAAGGAAAAGTCAACTTTTGATGAGGTAATATCCTCGCCTATAGCCAAGCAGATGGGGCGTGAACTTGTGCGCGGTGTGTTTGGTGTGTTATTTGGAAAGGCGCCAAGGAGGTCTTCCAGAAGCAGGGGTGGAATATTCTAGCATTGCGCAAGTATCCATATAGGCGCGATGCCCAATCCTTAATCCCTTTCAATCTTAACAATAGTATTCTTAAACGATGGTGTCAAACTCCGCTTATCCGTCTCGGTTGATATCAAAACATTGGTCTCAGGGTAGTATCCCAGAACATTTCCGCGCTTAATAGCAAAGGAACGTACCTTCACGTTCTGCATGATGCCCGTCTCGCTTTTCAAAGAAACCAAATCATTCTCGCGTAAACCAAGCGACACGATGTCTTCAGGGTTCATAAGCACAACCCGGCGTTCTTGCTGTCCACGCCATGCGTCATCCTCTTCGTAAACAATAGAATTAAATTGTCCTTCACTGCGCACGGACATGAGTCTGAACTGATTACTGCCCAACGATCTACCTGGCTCATAAGGAATTGACACAATTTTCATGTTCGCCTTTCCATCCACTGTTTTGAAAATCGGCGCGTGATAGGTCCTTCCCTCAATTTGAAACTCTTCCCTGGTTTCGCCCAAAGATTTTATTTTTTCAAAACCCGGTATAGTCTCTGCAATGGCTGTGCGTATGTTTTGGTGATCCTTGAATTTTTTGAAACTCAGCTGCTTTTCTTCCAATACGCCGATTGCAATATCCGTGATGACTTCCGTCTCCGATCGCACGTTGTCCAAACGAACAATTCCACCATCGCTCAACCGAACAAAATTAAACATCGACTCTTGTGTAGTAGACTGCTTTTCCTCATCCCGCGCTGCAACGGGGAGTATGATCGCCTCTCCTGTACTTCCGAATAAATGTCCCTGGTTTATCGTCGTGCTTAGAAAGATCTTATACGGAATATTATCAAGCGCCTTCTCTACATAGTGTTGATCCGGGTTGGATGCATACAGGTTTCCACCAAGCATAAAGGCAAGGTCAACTTTATTTTTGTGTGCTGCCTGTATGCACGCCATCGTATCCCATCCCGGGGATTTCGGCAATGCAATACCAAGCTTTTCCTGAAGCGCATCAAATACATTTTGCTTCAATTGAGGTGATACCCCCATCGATCCAACGCCCTGAACATTGCTGTGTCCGCGAAGCGGAAGAAGTCCTGCATTTGGCTTTCCGACCATCCCTCGCAACAAAGCCAGGTTCACAATACTTTCGACGTTATCAACACCATGAATATGATGCGTTATGCCCATGGCCCAGCTAAAGACAACATTTCTTGCTTTGCAATACCAGTCGGCAACTTCCTCAATTTCTGCCTTGGCAACACCAGAACGCTCCTCAATATCCGGCCATGAGCTCACTTCAATATCTTTTGTAAAACGTTCAAACCCGTTTGTATGATTGCGCAGGAATGCCTTGTCTTCTGCATGCCTTTCCAATACAACTTTTGCGATACCCTTCATTAGTGCAATGTCGCCACCGATGTCGGGTTGCAGATAGGCCGAAGC
>JAOUDZ010000014.1 GCA_029858965.1 Cyclobacteriaceae bacterium | reverse complement strand
TTTCCACTGTGAAAGGGCATTTTCAGTGGTGATAGCAGAGAACGCGACGCTAACTTTCTCAATCTGTTGGGCATATCCTTCAAGAAATTTCTGATGCGCTTTTTGCATTCTTTTCATTCGGAAGTGCTTTCTTATTTTTTTGCCAAAGGCCAGCCATACTGTTGCCGTTAAGACGAGCAATACAGCCAGTATACTCAGGAGCACCGGATAGTTGAAAATGTACAATACATTTTGATATGCCGTATTGACTTTTAAGGGAAGGTTTTGTGCAGACAAAGTATCTGGTAAATTTCGTACAAGCTCGGCCAACAAGATAGTATCACGCGTGGAAATGTACGTTGTACAGTCCATTAGGTTGAGTTGGTAAACCGGAAGACTAAGCGACTGCAAAGGATCGACCTCAAAGATGGACAGGTAATACACAACGCTATCGTAGCTTCTGCCTGCAATAGTTTTTGTTGGAAAGTATTTCTTCTTCTCGTATTCAAAGGGCGCAAAGTTGTAGGTGGAATCGGGAAACAACATATTGAGCGTACTGGGATATTCTGTGACCAGAAAGAACCCGGTCTGATCTCCAACCCTAAGGCTATCCATTAGGAACCCACTGCGAACCAATATGTCTTGCGCATTAACCTTGGCTAAACCACACAAGAGCAAAAACAAAACGACCGGGAAAATCTTACGGCACCTCAATTCCATCACGACTAAGTGGTTTTTAAAGATTTATTTCTCACCTTAAATAAGCGTAAAAGTTTTGGCACATAGTCTTCATCGGTGTCCAGCGATATGAAATTTATCTGGTGTTTGCGGCTGAATCTCGCGAGCTCATTCTTCCGGGTCTCATGCCGGGCACTGATCTTTTCCCTGAAATCGCCAAAGGAAGTATTGATCCACAACGTTTTCTGCGTTTCCTTGTCCACCACAGGGATGATTCCCAACTTCGGCAACCTGGTTTCACGCTTATCGCTGATTTGAATCACAACCAGGTCGTGTCTCCGTGCCAGGGACTTCAGGTTAGGGAAGTAGCCGTCATCTATGAAGTCGGATACCAAAATAACAACGCTTCTGCGGCGGATTGTATTCAGCGCAAAAGCAATTGCCTTGGACAGGTCAGTTTTAAGTGATTGCGGCTTGAGTTTAGCAAGCGTACTAATGATTTCATAGGCTTGCGAATGCCCCTTTGTCGGTTTCATATACTTCTCTTTGGCATCAGAGAAACAGATGAGCCCGACATGACTTGATTCCTTAGACGCGGAAAGCGCAAGAACACCACAGATCTCCTTGCCAATATCGGCTTTCGTGCTGCCAGGACTGCCGATGTCTTCCGATGCGCTGACATCCAGAATAAAAAACACGGTTTGTTCTTTTTCTTCCTTAAAGGTTTTTACAAAAGTCCCATGACCCTTCGCAGATACGTTCCAGTCAATAGTACGGATATCATCACCGTATTGATAGGGCCGCACATCATCAAATTCCAGTCCAGAGCCCTTAAAAATGGAGTGATAATCGCCCTGCATCTGGCTGTTAATGGCCTTGCGAATCTGGATTTCGTATTTTCGTAATTTTTTTAAGAGCTCTTTCACGCGTCCGTCAGCGATGGAATAAAATTTGCAAATCAGTTCCGGTTATCCGTTGCCACCAACGGATTTCGTCAAAAATAGAACAATTATGAGTATTTTGCCCACCTTAAATTAAGTATCGATTGAGAAAATCTGTAAAGCGTTTGTGTCGTGAAAATCGGGTTCGCCTGGCTTGTGCTGCGCTGGTTGTCTTGTTTTTTGCGTGTGGTAAAAAAGAAGGTATTCCTGAAGGTATATTGAGTCAGGACGAAATGGTCAATGTTTTGTCTGAGCTGTACATAGCTGAGCAAAAGGTAAGCACCCTGAGCATCACACGGGATTCCTCACGGCATATTATCGCAGCGAAAGAAGGCGAGATTTTTGAGAAGCTCAATACGACTGATTCTACATTCAAGCGATCGCTCAACTATTATATTGATCACCCACAAACGTTGGAAATGATTTACACTGCCCTTGTTGACTCGCTCAACCTTCGGGAGCAGCGGTTGCTTTCCAGCGGAGAAAGAAAATGATATATCCAGATTCGTTTGAGCAAAAACTGGGCTTTGATCTTATCCGGATGAAGCTTAAGCGTTATTGCCATTCCATTGCCGGCGAAGAATGGGTCGATCGAATGGGTTTTAACACTGACCCTGAGGGTATCAAGACTTTGTTGAGGCAGAATCTGGAATTTCGACAGATTTTGGAAAAAGAAGAGCCTTTTCCATCCCGATATTTTCTTGATCCATCCCAGTGGCTCCAAAAAATTTCAGTAGAAGGCGATTGGCTGGAGGCAACAGACTTTCTGGATCTTGCGCATTCGCTTGAAACGATTATTTCTGGCAGAATATTCTTAACCAAGTCTGCAGAAGTTTACCCGGAACTTTTTCGCCTGGCTGAACCGGTTAATCTTACGGCGGCGTTAGCGCAGTTGGTATTCTTGAAGATTGATGATAAGGCCATCTTACGTGATTCTGCAAGCATTGAATTGGCCAGGATTCGGAAGAAACTCAGGGATGAGCAGGGAAGACTGCGAAAGCTGGCAGACCAGATTTTTCGTATGGCCGTGGGTGCACGTTGGGTTCCGGAAGGTGCGCTTCCTACCATCCGTGATGGGCGGGTTGTCATTCCCATACAATCGGAGCATAAACGAAAGTTAAAGGGATTTATTCTGGATGAGTCTGCCACGGGTCAAACCGTTTTCCTGGAACCTACCGAGATGCTGGATGCTAACAATGAGATCAGGGATCTGGAACACGCAGAAAAACGAGAGGCAATCAGGATCTTGCGTGAACTAACGGATTCTTTCAGAAGCGAATTTCCTATGCTGACAATTGCGTTCAGATTTCTGGCACAAATCGATTTTATTCGGGCTAAGGCAAAATTCTCAATAGAGATCAATTCAGATTATCCAATTATCGAGAGTAGGCCGGAAATGGTCTGGTATAATGCAAAACATCCATTGCTCTATCTTAGCTTAAAAGGAAAAAGAGAAGTCGTCCCGTTGTCCATTGAACTAAATCAACAGCACCGGGTGCTTCTGGTCTCCGGACCTAATGCCGGAGGAAAATCGGTATGCTTGAAAACTGTAGGACTGCTCCAATACATGGCGCAATGTGGTTTATTGATTCCGCTCTCAAGCCGCTCGCGTGTTGGCATATTCAAGGATATCTTTTTGGATATAGGGGATCAACAGTCGATTGAAAATGATTTGAGTACCTACAGTAGTCACCTGCGGAATATGAGCGTTTTTACGGCGTCTGCATCGGAGGAATCATTGGTGTTATTGGATGAATTGGGATCTGGAACGGACCCAAACTTTGGCGGAGCAATAGCGCAAGCTATTCTTCAAGCACTGTTGAAGAAAGGGGTTTGGGGGGTAGCCACTACACATTATTACAATCTGAAATTGTTTGCCGGCGAACACCCGGGGATTCGGAATGCATCCATGCGTTTTGATGATAGAAATCTTGTGCCTTTGTATGTATTGGATATCGGGAAGCCAGGGAGCTCCTTCGCGCTGGAGATTGCGCGAAGTACGGGGCTTCCGCAAAGTACAATTCTGGAAGCCGAGCAGTTAGTAGGCAAAGACCTTGCTGGGTTTGAAACGCTGGTGAGATCGTTGGAAAGAGAACGACAGGAACTTACTGAAAAATTGAAACTGATTGAACTTAAGGATTTTGAACTAAAAGAAACCCTCGCCAAATATCAGACACTGTATTCCGATTTAGAGACACGGAAGAAGGAGATAATCAGCAAAGCCAAGGAAGACGCAGCAGCGTTATTGAAAGAAACCAACCGTGAGATCGAAAAGACCATTCGACACATCAAGGAAAACAAAGCGGAGAAGAAAGAAACTTTGAAAGTACGGAAGAACCTGAAAACGTTGACGCAAAAAGTAGGTGAAGAACGTAAGCAAGTCAAACTACCCACGGCATTGTTGAAAGTAGGTGATCGGGTTCGGATCGTTGGACAAGCAGGTAATGGGGTAATACTTTCCATACAGGGTAAGCGTGCTACCATTCAATTTGGAATAATGAAATCGGTTACTGAATTGGATAAGTTGGAAAAAATTACGGTGCCGATTGAAAAGGCGATGGAGGCAAAACTCCGTTCAGCGGGCGTCAACATACATGAAAAACGGGTAAACTTCAACAGTACGCTTGACATCCGGGGTAAACGTGTGGACGAGGTCATTTCTATCCTTGACAAATTTATGGACAACGCTATTCTTTTGGGCCAGGGTGAACTCAAAGTCTTGCATGGGAAAGGTGAGGGGGTGCTTCGCAAGGTTGTGCGTGAGCATCTAAAACGCTACAAGGAGGTAGCAAGTATGAAAGATGAACATATTGAGCAGGGCGGTGACGGGATTACCGTTGTGGTACTCAAGTAAAAAGGCCTTAACTGAGTAAGGCCTTTTTTATATTTTTTATCCGATAGTGTTATCAGGGCCTTGTAAAGACAAATTCCCAGTTCCCCTCAACAGATGATGTTCTGCCGTTGTTAAATCCAGGGCCGCTATACACAAAATCAAGGGTAAGGGTCTTGTCTGAGTTTGTCAGTGCATAATTCATTTCCTGCAGATCACTCTGCCGTATGATACCGCTGGTAACGCTTCCTGCGTTGAATTTCCACGTATCGTTCGCTTTCCAGGGGCTGATACTGGGCCAGGAATCGGCTGTGCTGGTATAGTTGTAAGTTCCCCCTTCGCTAAACGTACCTGATATGATCACGGTCATGCCGGGATATTCATCCGTTCTATCGGTGCCATCATTCGCACTTTGGAGCGTCCAGGTGAATTTCAGTTTATCCAACTGCAGTTCCTCGGTAGATTTGTCGCCCCCACTGCTGCTGCAACCGGTGTAAGACAAAGTGGCGCTAACGAGTAATATTAGTGAAAACAATCTAGCTACATGTTTCATGCTGAGGTGATTAATTAATTAATTACGAATATGAAAGTAAAAATATGAAATTCAAACTTGAGGCTACTTTTGGGTCACTGCTACCTGCATTTAATATGAAAACGCAAGGCCATGTAACCTTTATTTGAAGCGCATTATATCTAATTTTTGAGCGTTGGCCGGATATTCAATCGCTTGATTGCTTGCAATAAAAACCAATGCATTGTCGGGTAAATTCTGAAGTTGTTCTCCGTACCACTCAAACGCCTGATTGTCCAGATTAGTACCGGGCTCATCCAGGAAAACAACCTCAGCTTGCGAAAAAAAGGCTAAGGCAAGTTTAACGCGTTGTTTCATTCCAGAAGATAAGTTTGAAATGTACTTGTTTCGTGCATGCAGCAGGTTCATTTTTTCCAACATTTCAACTTCACTCATGGCATACCTGCTCGATTTAAGCCTGAAGTGAAAACGCAATTGCTCTGACAGTGTAAATTCATCAATCAAATCCAGGTAAGGCGTAGCAACGGAAATGTGCTGATAAATTTCTTCTGAAGGCATTTCACCATTGGCACTGGTGTATTTCACCTTGCCAAGGCTGGGTGGCATTTGTCCCCAAAGTATTTGTAGCAGCGTTGATTTGCCGGATCCATTGGGTCCCGTAATAGCGTAGGTCTGCCCAGATTGAAATGTAAAACTGAGGTCCCTGAAAATCCATTCTCTATTGAATTTCTTGCCAAGGTTTTCGACAGAAATGTTAACGTGCGAGGCTGGCCTATTTTCAGTCGTATGCCTGGGGGCTGATGAAGAATGCAGAGGATTGAAAGCCATGAACCACAGATTAAGATAAGTTAAATCGCCGGCAAGGACCGATTAGTCACTGCCGCCATAACCTTTGATAATACCCCGATCTGAAGTACGGATGAATTCCACTATATAATCTCTTTCCTGGCTGGACGGGACTTCTGCTACCACCATATCAAGCGCTTTAGAGTTATTGAGGCCTTTGAGAAAAATATGCCGGTATATTTCTTGAATCTCATTGATCTTTTCCGAGCTAAATCCTCTCCTGCGTAGTCCAACAGCATTGATTCCGGCATAGGTAAGCGGTTCGCGTGCAGCTTTGGTAAATGGTGGTACATCTTTGCGAACGAGTGATCCTCCGGACAGCATGACGTGGGCCCCAACTTTCACAAATTGGTGCAAGGCGCTGGCGCCTGCAATAATAGCCCAATCGTCAATGGTTACATGGCCCGCGACCTGGACAGCATTGGCCAAAATGCAGTTGTTCCCGATAATGCAGTCATGCGCGACGTGGACATATGCCATCAATAGGCAATTACTTCCAATAACAGTCTTGAATTTATCGGCAGTTCCACGACTAATTGTCACGGATTCTCGGATTACCGTATTGTCACCAATATGTGTTTCTGTTGTTTCTCCGGCAAATTTGAGATCCTGAGGTGGTGAAGAGACCGAAGCCGCCGGGAAAACTTTTACATTTTTTCCGATCCTTGCCCCGTCCCAAATGATTGCACCAGGTCCTATCCAACTGGAGTCCCCAATGACAACGTCTTTTTGAACCGTAGCGAAGGGTTCAATAATCACGTTGGCCCCTATTATGGCTTCTGGGTGTACGTTGGCTTGTGGAAATTGGCTCATGAGTCTTTACGAACAATACTGGCGGTCATAGTACCTTCACAAACAAGTGTATTACCAACATAAGCGCGTCCTGTCATCTTTGCAATTCCACGTTTGATTGGCGCCAAAAGATCGCATTGGATCACCAATGTATCTCCTGGAAGAACCATTTTCCTGAACCTGAAGCTTTCAATACCCAGAAAATAGGTCCAGTAATTTTCAGGATCCGGCACTGTATTCAAAACCAAGATACCCCCGATCTGTGCCATGGCTTCAATTTGAAGCACACCGGGCATTACCGGATTTCCCGGAAAATGGCCTTGAAAAAAATACTCATTTGCGGTCACATTTTTCACACCGGCAACACTTTCATTGTCAAGGTAAATAATTTTGTCGATGAGCAGGAAAGGATAGCGATGGGGAAGCGTTGCTGCAACCTTGTTTATGTCCATGACAGGAGGCAGGCTAGGATTGTATTTCGGCTTCCCCTTTTTGTCTGATTCCTGCATTGCCTTTTTCAACTTTTTGGCAAATGCCACATTTGCCGCATGTCCAGGCCTCGCGGCAAGTATTTGTGCTTTCAGTGGCCTGCCGGCAAGCGATAAGTCCCCTACAATATCAAGCAGTTTATGCCTTGCTGGTTCATTTTTGTACCGAAGTTCAATGTTATTCAAGATGCCTTCCTGCTTTACGGCCACTTTTGGCTTTCCAAGCATTTTTGCGATGTTGTCCAGTTCATTTTCCTTTACAACGCGGTCGACAATTACGATCGCGTTGTTTAAGTCTCCTCCACGAATAAGGTTGTTTTTGTAAAGCATTTCTAATTCATGGAGAAAGCAGAATGTTCTGCACGAAGCTATTTCTTTTTCGAACTGATGTATGTCTGTTATCGAGGCATGCTGGCTGCCCAAAACGGGGGAATTGTAATCGACCATTACCGTCACACGATAGTCATCAAGCGGGAGGGCCGCAATTTCTACGTTTCGGGCGGCTTCCCGATAGAACAAAGGCTCCTGAACTTCGAAAAAGTCACGCAAAGCATTCTGTTCCTCCGCTCCGGCTGCTTTCAGAACTTCTACAAACTCTATGGAACTTCCATCCATTATCGGGCATTCCGGGCCATCCAGCTGTATAATGACATTATCTATTTGCAGTCCCGTTAATGCTGCGAGCGTATGTTCAATGGTGCTTACACGCGCACCACTTTGTTCGATGGTTGTACCGCGCGAAACGTCAACCACATTGTCGCAGTCAGCGTCAACGATAGGAGATCCAGGCAGGTCTACGCGTTGGAATTTGATACCATGGTTGGGCTTTGCAGGCACAAACGTCATGTTGGTCTGAACGCCTGTATGAAGCCCAACACCTGAAAGGGCCACAGATTTCTGGATGGTTTGCTGTTTGATATTAAGCATGGGTACAAAAGTGGGCAAAGTTAACTTCAAACTCCTGATAATCCAATTTTGAGATTTTACCCCTCTTACGCTGCCCTATAATAAGGATTTATTCTACGGGAAAGGAACTACTCTGTGTTTTTTGAAGCTTTACCTCCAAATCGCGAAGCCGCTGATGGATATCGGGTAATTTCTTGAATACGGCGTATGATTTGTAGTAATCATTGAAATCGAATGCGGGGGAGCCCATCAGTTTTTGACCTTCTTCTTTAATGGATTTTGATATACCGGATTGCGCCCCCAATCCGGTATTATTTGCAATCACCAAATGGCCTGCAACACCAACCTGGCCGGCAATTATGCACTTTTCACCTACTTTCGTTGAACCTGAGATACCTGTTTGGGCTGCAATTACTGTATTCTTGCCGATCTCAACGTTATGCGCAATCTGAATCAGGTTATCCAGTTTTACACCTTGCCGAATAATAGTGGCATCGCCAAACAAAGTGGCGCAGTCGATAACAGTATTTCCTCCAATTGTCACGTGGTCTTCAATGATGACGGCGCCCAATTGTGGAATTGTCTTATATGATCCGTCTTCGTTGGGCGCGAACCCGAATCCATCGCTGCCGATAACGGTGCCAGCATGGATGACGCAGTGATTGCCGATCTTGGTATCTGCGTAAAGCTTCACACCAGGGTGGAGGATGGTATAATTACCTATGGTTACGTTATCACCAATATATGTGTTGGGATAGATTTTTACGTTGTCACCAATCCTAACGTTATTGCCTATGTAGGAAAATGCTCCGCGATAAAAGTCCTTTCCAATGATAGAATCTTCTGCCATGAAACTGGGCTGTTCAACACCTGTTTTTTGGAAGCTGATAAACTTGTGATATTCTTCCAACAATCGGGTAAAACTGATGTAAGGGTCGTCTACTAAAATGAGGATGGCGGGTACGTGTTTGCGGGCGACAAAATCTTTCTTAACAATAACGGCGGTAGCCTGGGTAGAATAAATGTACTGTTCGTATTTCGGATTGGATAGAAATGAAATCTGACCTTTTTTTGCCTCTTGAATTTTAGCCAGCATCATTATTTTCTCGTTACCATTCCCCCTCACTTCTCCACCGAGCATTGCAGCTATTTCATTGACCGTAAATTCCATTCTGTTATTCGTTAGGCGTGTACTTTCTGTCTTTACTTTTGGATCACTGTACTATCGGGGCTTTAGAATTGAAAGATGAGGAACAACGAATCACAAAGCTAACAAAGATACATTTTTAGGCCAGCAGAGGTAGTTTTTTTTCACGATTTTACTGATGGCTTTGATATTTGGGAGGTCGGATGCCTGGGCGATGTCCAATAATTCCCCGTTGCGCATGAGGATGTTAATCTCCTGGCCTTCAGCATACGCCTCGTTTGTTACGGTGCCATGAGAAAAAAGGTAAGAAGCCTCCGCGCGCAGTATTCCATATTCGTCCATAATCGCTTCTCTGATTTTTTCTACCTGGTTTCTTTCTATGGGTCCAGTGCTCAACTTGATCTGAAACAACTTGCGATCGATCATCATCCGGGCAAGCAGCGCAAGTATCTTGTCAGGATGGTTTCGCCAGAATTTCACCGCCCCCCAAATATCATTGTCATCCAGTTGCCCAAACAGATTCAGCACCTCCTGATTTTCTTTAAATACCGTGGGCGTAAAATCCATTTTTAAAAAGGTCAATAGGGCATCACTTGCATATAATTGCTCTCCCGCCCGCACAAGAGCCTGTGCCCTTCGAACTAAATTAACCAGCATGCGTTCTGTACTTACGGTGGTCTTGTGAAGGTATACTTGCCAATACATCAGCCTGCGGGCGTTTAGGAAACTTTCGATGCTGTAGATGCCTTTCTCCTCGACAACGAGTTGGTCATTGTGTACCGTCAGCATCGAAATGATCCGATCAACGCCGATTGTGCCTTCCTGAACGCCGGTGAAAAAACTGTCTCGTCTTAAGTAATCAAGACGATCAATGTCTAGTTGACTGGAGACTAGTTGATGAAAAAACTTCCGTTTATAAGTATTGCGGAAAATCTTTATGGTAAGCCCGAGCGATCCGGCAAATTCTTCATCAAGTCTGTGCATGAACAGGTAAGAGAGGCTTTCATGATTTATCCCTGGCACAAGAATGTCTTCAAGAGCGTGCGAGAATGGGCCGTGCCCAATATCGTGGAGCAAAATGGCCAGATGTGAGGCTTCATATTCATCATCTGAAATTTCAATACCCTTGAAGCGAAGCGCCTCCAGGACACGGCCCATAAGGTGCATAGCGCCAAGGGCGTGCTGGAATCGGGTATGCAAGGCACCGGGATAGACATAATCAGTAAGTCCGAGTTGTTTGATATGTCGCAGGCGTTGAAAATAGGGATGTGAAACGATGTCGAAGATGAGTTCACTTGGAATGGTTATGAATCCATATATAGGATCGTTGATTATCTTCTTTTTGTTCATCCGTGGTGTCTTCCCGGGATCGTTTATCGATTAACTGATCAGGGATAGCGATTAATGATTAAATTGGTAAAAATTTAAGATATGCAAAGATATAGCATTTTGTGGGCCGACGATGAGATTGATTTGTTGAAGCCGCATATTCTTTTCCTCGAGCAGCGCGGCTACGATATTACCCCGATCAATAATGGATCTGAAGCCGTGGAGCTATGTGATGAGAAACACTTCGATGTGGTGTTTCTCGACGAAAACATGCCTGGCATGTCCGGATTGGAGGCACTTACACAAATAAAAAATAACAAGCCCAATCTGCCCGTGGTAATGATCACCAAAAATGAGGAAGAACAGATCATGGAAGAAGCCATCGGCTCTAAAATTGCCGATTACCTCATCAAACCACTGAACCCGAGTCAGATCCTGCTTTCCGTCAAAAAGATACTGGACAATAAGCGGCTGGTGATGGAGAAAACCAATCTCAATTATCAACAGGAATTCCGCAAGATTAGTATGGCTTTCCAGGATAAAATGAACCATGAGGAATGGGCTGAAATATATAAAAAGCTGGTGTTTTGGGAATTGCAGATGGACCAAAGTGATAGCCAGGAAATGGGTGATGTGCTGGACATGCAAAAGAACGAAGCCAATGCCAACTTTGCGAAGTTCATTATGCGCAATTACGATTCCTGGTTGAATGATCCCAAGTCAGATAAGCCTTTGCTCTCGCATCAGCTGATGAAACGAAAGATTTTACCCGAGTTGGGTGACAAGCCTGTATTTGTTATCCTCATCGACAACCTTCGTTTCGACCAATGGAAAGTGATTGAGCCCGTACTAACGGACTACTTTAATGTAACCTCCGAAGAAACCTATTATTCAATTTTGCCAACGACCACAGCCTACGCCAGAAATGCCATATTCTCCGGGCAACTTCCTGCTGAGATGGCGAAAACAAATCCTGATCTATGGGTAAGCGAGGATGAAGATGAGGGCAAGAATAATTTTGAAGACGAATTTCTGTCGAAGCAGCTCCGGCGGAATAACCTGAATATAAAGCGATCATACCATAAAATTAAGAACCTGGAAGAAGGCAGGAGCCTGGTAGACACAGTGAACAATCTTTTTCAGAATGATTTGAATGTCATCGTCTACAATTTTGTGGATATGCTTTCGCATGCACGCACGGATATGGCCATGGTTCGTGAACTGGCTCCGGATGAATCGGCTTATTTATCAATTACAAAATCCTGGTTTCTACATTCCCCCCTGATTGAAATTCTGAGGAAAATTGCAGAGAAAGATGTGAAACTAGTGATTACAACTGATCATGGAACCATCCGGGTGAAGCGACCATTTAAGATAATTGGCGATAGAAGTGTAAACAGCAATTTGCGTTATAAACAAGGCAAAAATCTTGGGTTTGATGGTGACAAGGTTATGCAGGTCCATAAACCTGAGCGGCTTTTCTTGCCCAAACTGAATGTTTCTTCTTCGTATGTCTTTGCGATTGAAGATCAGTTCTTTGCCTACCCCAATAACTATAATTATTATGTGAATCTTTATAAAGACACATTTCAGCATGGCGGCGTAAGCATGGAGGAGATGATCATTCCCATAATTTTCTTAACTTCGAAAAATGTGCAATGATCAAAGAAGCAAATGGCTTTCGGGCAGTAAGCTTATCCGATCTTCGGGAAATTGCCCAGGGTATTGCCGGGCAGCTTGAAGAATGTACCGTGTGGTTATTCTATGGTGAAATGGGTTCAGGGAAGACTACATTGATTAAGGAAATCTGCAAAGCCGTTGGTGTTGTTGACGCGATGAGCAGCCCGACATACGCCATAATAAATGAGTATGAAAAGGATGATCACACCAAAGTATTTCATTTTGATTTTTATAGAATAAAACATGAAGCCGAAGCATATGATATTGGAGTAGAGGAGTATTTTTATTCCGGGTGCCCTTGTTTTATCGAGTGGCCGGAAAAAATACCGTCCTTAATTCCTTCTCAGTATGCCGAAGTTGCTATTCAGGTTGAGGAAAAGACGCTACGAAAAATAGTTATTTCATTCCATGACGGAAAAGAAGAAAACAGGGTTTGAGGCTTTGGCTAAGGCCAGTTTGCATCCCCAGGAGCAATTGCTTGAAGTAAGAAAAAGGAGGCATGCCTTCTTTATCGGATTGCCCAAGGAAATCTCACTTCAAGAAAATAGAATCAGCCTTACGCCCGATGCTGTCGGTTTGTTGGTTCACAATGGTCATGACGTGTGGGTGGAGACGAAGGCCGGTAATGGCTCTAAGTTTTCAGATAAACAGTACAGCGATGCTGGTGCGAAGATTGTCTACTCTCCGCAGGAGGTGTATCAGGCAGATGTCATTCTAAAAATCGAACCGCCAACATTGGAAGAGATTGATTTGATGCATGCCGGGCAGACGCTGATCTCAGCGCTCCAGCTTGGACACTTGAAGGTTGAAAACCTGCAAGCCATGCTCAAAAAGAAAATCACGTCGTTGGCATATGAATTCATCGAAGACAAGGTTGGCGGTATGCCTATTGTGCGGGCCATGAGCGAGATTGCGGGAAGTACCGTGATGCTGATTGCCTCGGAATATCTAAGTACCGCGAATAATGGGAAGGGTGTGATTCTTGGTGGAATAACAGGTGTGCCGCCAACAAAAGTTGTTGTTATTGGTGCTGGCACAGTGGCTGAGTATGCTGTCCGCTGCTCACTAGGGCTGGGGGCTGATGTTCAGGTTTTTGACAACCACATCTATAAACTCCGGAGAATTAAACACTTACTGGGTCAGCAGATCTATACTTCAACCATTGATACCATCACGCTCAGTGAAGCGCTGAAAGCTGCCGACGTTGTCGTCGGCGCGTTACGGGCCGAAAAAGGCAGGGCAAGGCATGTGATCACAGAAGAGATGGTGATGCAAATGAAGACAGATTCATTGATTATTGATCTCAGCATAGACCAGGGTGGGTGTGTTGAGACATCAGATATCACTACGCTTAGCAAACCAGTGTTTCGCAAACATGGTGTTATTCATTATTGTGTGCCCAACGTCGCGTCCCGCGTGGCCCACACGGCGTCTACCGCCTTAAGTAATATTTTTACACCCACCATTTTGCGGGCTGCTGAAGATGGCGGGGTAGAAGCCATGATATTTTCCCATAAATGGTTTATGAAAGGTGTATATACCTACAAAGGTGGTTTGACAAATGAATATGTCGCCCGAAAATTCGGCATAAAGCACAAGAATATAGAACTGCTGATGGCTGCGCGGTTTTGAAACAGGCGGCATTCCAGAATGATCACCGCACATCCGAAATGCGCTTTTAATCCGGGATGCGCAGCGTGGAAGATTTTATGAGGCCAAATTTCCGTGCCGAACGCCGGAATTAACAACGGCAAAAGATTTTTCGCTAGAGTCGCGAAAGACTTTCTTCAAGGGCTTTAATTTTTGCTTCAGCATCTTCCTTTTTCTTGCGCTCCAACGCGATAACATTTGCCGGTGCACTTTTTACAAACCTTTCGTTTGAAAGTTTTTTGTCTACGGCGGCCATAAAGCCCCGCTGATATTCTAGATCCTTCAGCATGCTTTCTCGTTCTTTTGCGATATCAATCTTTTTATCCATTGGAATAGATAACTCAGCAGATCCTACCATGAAACTTGTGGCATTGTCAGGCTTCTCTTCCGCGAAGGATATTGCGCTCAGGTTTGATAACTTCTGGATAACTGGCCAGAACGATTTTACCAATGCTGGATTGTCTGCCTTTATAAATAGTTCCAGGGTTTCTTTGGGTGAAATTCCTTTGGCATTGCGGCAATTTCGGATTTCCGTAATGATTTCAAAAGCGATCTCACTGTCAGCCAGAATAACATTGTCAGGGGTGGATGCTGTTGGCCAATCTGAAACAATGATACATTCGTTGTCATTGCGTTCTCTCAATTCGTGCCATAGTTCCTCTGTAATGAATGGCATAAAGGGATGAAGGACTTTCAGTAATTTCTCAAAGAACTCAAGGGTCTGCTCGAACGTGGGTTTGTCAATCGGCTTGCCAAATTCCGGTTTGATCATTTCCAGATACCAAGAACAGAAGTCATCCCAAATTAATTTATAGATTGTCAGCAAGGCATCCGATATCCTGAATTTGCTGAAATGATCCTCCAATGACAGTAAGCTGTCATCCACTTTTGACGCAAACCATGCTATTGCAATTTTGCTTTCGGCGGAGGGTGATCCAGCAACAACCGTCCAGCCTTTAATCAGCCGGAATGCGTTCCATATTTTGTTGGCGAAATTCCGGCCCTGCTCAATCAACTTCTCATCAAAGAGCAAATCGTTGCCAGCAGGCGAACTGAAAAGCATCCCCGTGCGCACGGCATCTGCGCCAAAGGTGGAAATCAAATGTAGTGGGTCCGGCGAGTTGCCCAAAGACTTGGACATCTTTCGCCCCTGCTTGTCGCGTACGATACCCGTAAGGTATACATTATCAAAAGGCTTTTCGCCGCGGTATAAATATCCAGCAATGATCATTCTCGCCACCCAGAAGAAAAGAATTTCAGGGGCGGTGACTAAGTCATTGGTGGGGTAATAATAGTTTAGATCTGCGTTGCCCTTGTTTCCATCTCTGAAAACTGAGGTATCAAATACGGCTATTGGCCATAACCAACTGGAGAACCAGGTATCCATGACGTCAGCGTCCTGAATTAGTTTGCGGTTCTTAGCATTTGGCTTTTTCGTTTCGTGGAGCGCTATTGCCTCTTCTTCTGTTTTAGCAACCACGTAGAATCCATCTTCGTCATACCATGCAGGGATACGGTGACCCCACCAAAGCTGGCGTGAGATACACCAGTCGCGAACGTTGGACATCCAGTGGTTATACGTGTTTTTGAACTTTGATGGGATAAGCTGAATGTCATCATTCATTACATGGGCCAGCGCTGGCTTCGTAATATCTTCCATTTTCAGGAACCATTGCATTGAAAGCCTGGGCTCGATAACGGCATCGGTTCGTTCCGAGAATCCGACACTACTGGTATAGTCTTCTACTTTGCTTAAATAGCCCTTCTCTTTGAGGTCCTTTGCGATCTTTTTTCTCGCAGTGAACCTGTCTTCACCAATAAGAATTTGAGCTTTTGGGTTCAGCGTTCCGTCCTCGTGCAGGATGTCAATGACTTCCAGGTTGTGTTTTTTGCCCAGCTCGTAGTCATTTACATCGTGTGCCGGCGTGACTTTCAGGCATCCAGTGCCAAACTCCATCGTTACATATTCATCCTCAATGATGGGGATACTGCGATTGACAAGAGGTATGATTGCTTTTTTTCCTTTCAGGTTTTTATAACGTTCATCATTTGGATTAATGCAGATGGCAGCGTCCGCCATAATGGTTTCCGGTCGCACTGTTGCAATGGTAATGAAATCACCATTTGTACCTTCAATTGGGTAGTTAATGTAGTACAGCTTTGACTGAACATCTTTGTGGTTTACTTCATCATCAGAGAGCGCAGTCTTTCCAACAGGATCCCAATTCACCATGCGCATTCCGCGATAGATATTTCCTTTATTGTAAAGATCTATGAATACATCGACGACGGCTTCGTAGTAATCCGGGTCCATTGTGAATTTGGTTCGCTCCCAATCGCAGGAAGCCCCGAGTTTTTTTAGTTGCTCAAGAATAATTCCGCCGTATTTTCCCCGCCATTCCCAGGCATACGCTAGAAATTCTTCGCGGGTAATATCTGATTTCTTTATACCACGCTCGCGCAGCATTGCCACAACCCTGGCTTCCGTGGCAATGGAGGCATGATCTGTTCCCGGTACCCAGCATGCTTCTTTTCCTTGCATACGGGCTTTTCGGATGAGGATATCCTGTATTGTATTGTTCAGCATATGGCCCATGTGCAGCACACCCGTTACATTTGGCGGCGGTATGACGATACAGTAGGGCTCTTTTTCAGGATTCGGTTCAGAATGAAAAAAACCCTTTTCCATCCAATGCCGGTACCATTTGCTTTCTACTGCTGATGGGTCGTATTTCGTTGATAGTGACATAATAGGCTTGAAGAGGGGCAAAAATAAAGAAATTGGCATTAATACCGAATTTGCAGGTTGACCTTGTAGCCTGTTGAAATGCTAATAAGTGGCGATGGCAACTCCTGCGTAAAAGTGGGCCCGTAGTAAGTCATTATCGGTTTCACATCACCTAAAAATTGGTTCTTAATAACATTCATCTATCGACCATTCTTATCCTCCATGCTGCGGGGTAAAGATTATTCAATCTGTTCTGTAAGACATTCACCCAGCCAATCGGAAGTTTTTCGTATTGTACCAGTGCAAAGCCTCTTTGAGGGAGCGCGATTGTAAGCGTTTCTTTCCGCAGATATTGAAGCGCTTCTGTGCGGGTTAAAGATATTTCCGCAAAATTTTCTTGCCGAACGTGCAAGGAAAGCGCCAGCGCATGTTCCGGGATTAGTTTTTCATGCTTTATCGTTGCTGCAAAAGTACCCGCCGAAAGCAATCTTAAATTCCGTGTGAGATATTCAATAGCCTGCCTGTGTCGGGATGAAAAAAATTGAAGCAGGTGTTCACGCTGGATAAAAGTAAAATCTTCATCATCTTTAATCCAATGGTCTAATTGTTCCATAATTTTTTTTGAAGCAGTATTAAATGTTTTTTTAAGGTTGCCAATGCTGGGTTGATGATGCTTTTCTTTTTTTCTAATAACGGCCATAAAGAAACCCTCACCGTTAACGCGATGTGGATAAAAGCGATAGCCAATGATACCATCCTGGGCAATGGTTTCAATACCCCAATCATCTTCCAGTCGCAGAGACAAAAACTCTACATTGGAAGCAGACTTTAGCCATTTCAGATTTTCTTCGTTCTCCAGCGTGCTATAGGTACAAGTTGAATAGATAAGTATCCCGTCTTCTTTCAATGTGGGCCAGACATCAGAGACAACCCTGCGCTGACGTTTGCTGCAGAGCATAACGTGGTCAGCTGACCATTCTTTCATGGACTGCGGGTCCTTTCGGAAGAGACCCTCACCCGAGCAAGGCGCATCCACGACCACTATGTCAAAAAAACCTCCAAGACGCTGGAAATCCTGCGGGTCATTGTTCGTGACCACTACATTGTTGCTACCCCATTTTTCAATATTTTCCAGCAGTATAGTAGCCCGCGAACGGATTACCTCATTGGCGACCAAAAGTGATTCTCGATTGACTAAGCTTAGCAGGTGTGTGGATTTCCCTCCGGGCGCAGCGCACAGGTCCAGCAAGGTTAAGGGCTGTGCGGGGCCTACAATCTGCCTAAACACCTGTTCCAGGAACATGGAGCTTGCTTCCTGAACATAATAGGCCCCTCCATGCAGAAGGGGATCGAGTGTGAAGACGGGGCGTTCAGACAAGTACCTTCCATGAGCACTCCATGGAACACGTTGACCAGGCCCTTCGGTTTTGTACTTCTCAGGATTTATCCGGATGGCCACCGGCGAAGAATGTTCATGTGCTGAGGCGAACAAATCCCAGGCGGTTCCCAATGAATGTCGCATACGGGATTCAAATGCGATGGGAAAGGTATCAATCATTGTTGTTGGAGAGCTTGTAAACAGTATAATCAATTATTGTCAATAAATTCCATATTTTCAACTTTGGCATCTTTCGGCGTTCCGCGATAGCACGCCTGTTCATGAGCGGGTGGCACGTAGATTTTGAGCCAACAAGTTTACACGCCAATATACAACGCAGATTCTGCCAGAATGAATTAGCTAAGCTTTGATGCCGGTCCTATGAAAAGCAATCAAGGCTTTTCGGTGTTTAGTGCTGCATTATCTGGTCAGCTTGCACAAAACCCATTAAATTAGCGGTGGCGTGATTACATGCCGCATAATGCAAGGAATTGTGTGTTCAGCGATGGTTTTCCATTTAACTTAATACCGCATGATCTATGCCAACAACCCGAAATTGAAAAGCTGGATGGATGTGCCAAAAGGCTCTGATTTCCCCATTCAGAACCTCCCATTTGGCATTTTCAAAACCAGGTACTTGTCGGCAGCGGCGGGTGTTGCGATTGGTGACTATGTTCTGGATTTGGTTTATCTGCATGAGCATGGATACCTTGACGGTTTAGACCTGCCGGCGGGAATATTTAATCAGCGGTTTCTGAATGGTTTTTTCGCGCTGGGGAAGAACAAGGTGCGGGAAGTACGGGAAAGGGTATCTGAATTGCTGCGAAATGATAACGATGAATTAAGATCAAACGCCGGCGCAAGTGAGATTGCCCTTATTCCGATGACTGAAGTGCAGATGTTGAAACCTGTGCGCGTCCCAAACTATACAGATTTTTACAGCAGCGAAGAGCATGCAACAAACGTGGGCTCCATGTTTCGTGATCCAAAAAATGCACTGCTGCCCAATTGGAAATACTTGCCTGTTGGGTACCACGGACGTGCATCTTCGATAGTTGTTTCCGGAACACCTATCCAGCGGCCGCGCGGTCAGATCAGGCCTCATCCTGAAGAACCTCCTGTTTTTTGTCCTACGCATAAGCTGGATTTTGAATTGGAAGTAGCTTTTATTACTTGCAGGGACACAGTATTGGGGCAGACCATACATACGGCAGAAGCGGAAGACTACATTGTGGGCTTCACATTATTCAATGACTGGTCAGCACGCGATATCCAACAATGGGAGTATGCTCCGCTTGGTCCGTTCTTGGGTAAGAATTTCGGATCAACCATGTCACCCTGGGTAGTAACACTGGACGCTCTTGAACCATTTCGTGTTCATGGCCCAAAACAAAACCCTCATGTGCTTCCCTACCTTGCCTTTGAGGGGAAAAAGAACTTTGATATTATACTGGAGGTCCAGATTCAGCCTGCAGATGCCGCGGAGGTCGTAGTATGCCGAACCAATTTCAAGTATATGTATTGGAACATAAACCAACAGTTGGCGCACCATACCGTAAACGGGTGCAATATCGAGGTTGGCGATGTATACGCTTCCGGCACCGTCAGCGGACCATCGCCAGGCTCTTATGGATCTTTGTTGGAGCTTTCCTGGAATGGGGAGAAAGCATTGCACATGACGGATGGAAGTACACGGACCTTTTTGGCGGATGGTGATACCGTTACCATTCGCGGATTCGCTGAAAAGAACAATATACGGATTGGCTTTGGTGACTGCAGCGGTAAAATACTTCCGCCCATTTAAGTATCCGATATGCGAAAATTATTTTTCTACAGCGTTTTGACCGGACTTGTAATCCTGAATAGTTTTCTTTTGGCAAATCCCAATATCCTGGGAAAAATCGGACTAATTATTTATAACTATCATTATCTAAGAAATTTTCCAAGGACACTGATTACTGTTTCCCTGGTTGTGGGAACCTCGGTCGCCCTGGCGGAACTAATTAATTTTCTTGTAAAAAATCAATTTGTAAATCGAAGGACAGGCGTAATCGTGCTGTCGGTACTTACACTCGTTGCATTCGTCGCCCTCGTAAATACTGCTATTGCTTTTAGCAAATGGACGTACAGTCATACCGGATTGCGTTTTCAGATAGGGGCTTTTATACTTCCCACTTTGTTGATTTGTGTTTTTGTCTACACCTTGCTAAAGCTTCCAACGATACCTGAAGCTTTTCCCGAATCTCCTGTTGCTAATGAACAAATTCATCCTCAAAACCCAACTGAATGACAATAGATCCTAAAGAAATCTCAATTCCAAAATTTCATTCCTACCTGTTGGGCGCTGTAACACCGCGCCCTATTGCGTTAGCCAGTACCGTTGACCGTGACGGCAACGTAAACCTGAGTCCGTTTAGTTTTTTCAATTGCTTTGGTACGAATCCTCCGGTACTCATTTTTGCGCCATCGCGGAGGGGTCGCGATAACACAACAAAACACACCCACGAAAATGTACTGGAAGTTCCTGAAGTGGTTATTCATATCGTTAGTTACCCCATGGTTCAGCAGATGTCGCTGGCCAGCGCTGAATATCCCAAGGGTGTTAACGAATTCATAAAAGCGGGATTTACGCCAATCCCTGCATCACGCGTCAAGCCTCCCAGGGTTGGCGAGGCACCTGTTGCTTTTGAATGCAAGGTAATTCAGATAGTACCTACAGGGGATCAGGGTGGTGCAGGTATTCTTTTAATTTGCGAAATACTGTTTATGCACATCAATGATGATGTGCTGGATAAAGAAGGTCTGATTGATCCCTTTAAGCTTGATGTGGTCGGTCGGCTTGGTTCAGCATGGTATTGCCGGGTACAGGGGGACTCAATTTTCAGGGTACCTAAACCGTTAAAGGAACTAGGGATAGGATTTGATCAGATTCCTGAAAATATCCGCAACAGTAAGGTGCTTACCGGAAATGATCTGGGCATGCTGGCCAGCATTAAGGCATTGCCTGTTGTCCCGACCCTTGAAGAAAGTAAACTTGACATTACGTTTCAGACAGCAATGATGAAAGGAGAAGAAGCGTTGCATAAGCTCGCGCATGAATACCTGCTTCAAGGCAATATCGAACAGGCCTGGAAAATTTTGCTCGCTTGATTTATTTGGTAATGGCCAATGCGTATCTCATTCGCCAAGCCAATCGGATAGACTTTGCACCTGTTTAAAGGCTTCGGGCTTTTCAAGGATTCCGTAGAGATCTTCAGCCCATGTGTAAGTTGACGGCAACTCACCGATCGCAATTAATTCATGGGGAAACATCAATCCTGCTACCTGAGGTAAATCCGTTATGCGCAAACAGTTAAGCATTTCTATCGCTTCGCCCTTTCCATCTGGCTGGCTCGCTACATTCTGCGTTGCCGGTGGATTTTTGAGGATGAGTGATTTAATATTTCCGTCGAGCAACGCGGCGTAAGATGCGATTACTGCCATTTCACCCTGGGCGACAATGCTGATATTATTGGGATCAATACCCGGAATCGTGCGCAAAGCCTGAAGACATCTCAGCACGTCGTACACGCGCATGGAAGCAATGGTCCTTCCTGTCCAGGCGGCAGATCGGCGAATATGCCATTGCAGGGAAGGAGACCACCCCGTTTCTCCGATTCCCCGCGCTTCAAAGTAGGCAATATTCATTTTGTCGTGTATGCCTGAGGTTAACTCATATCTTGTCCATCGCCCTTCATCAGGATTTATCAAAACCAACAAAAGCGGTTCATGTTTTTCCCGGGATTGACCTCGTTGAAGCGAAAATTTAAGTCGCCATCCGGCCTCTGATACAAAGCTGTAATCGTCCCTACCAAATGCGGCAAAGTCGCTGGTGTGAAATTCCAATCGGATGTCCAGCGGTGAAGGCACTTCAGGAAAAGCATGAAACGTTTTGGTTTTTAAGAAATCTGTTACTTCCTTTCGATATAAACTTAACTGCTCAGTGTTTTTGATTTCCGGTGGATTCGCCAACGACACGAACGAATCTTGAATGGTCTTTGTGATGTCGTCTGCAGGAGGACCATCAACGTATACTTTGAGCGCCTCATTAGACAATTCATTTGTAATATCAATCGGTTCCAGTGCATCAGTTGAAATTTCCTTCCCCATCAATGATTTCATGAAGAATGCTAGTATCCTGCCTCGAAATTCTTCTTTGTTTCCATAACTATGTCCGCCCGAGGCTTCGGTCATGGTTATGTTTTGAGGTTTACCGTAATAGTCATAAATACTTTCTACTTTATTGTAGAGCTTCCGTACCGCACCAATGGAATAATAGCCATCTTCTGTTGCTTGTGCGATCAAAAATGGCCTTGGCGCAATCAGTGCCCCGATATCCGAAAAATCAATGCCATACGTGTTGATGGGCATCATGCAATCGCAATGATCATCAATTGTGCGCTGTACGATTTGGCCTTCCAGCGATCCGGCCCCAGCTACAGCGGCCGCTGCTTTTACCCGAGTATCGGCCGCGGGCAGATACCAACTTTGAGATCCCCCGCCGGAAATGCCGGTTACGCCAAGTCTGTCTTTGTCAACTTCAGGCATTTGAGACAGCAGATCTAACCCACGTATGCCATTCCAAAGTTCAACGCCTCCAGGATTGTAACCTTTACTGTACCAATGAAACCAGCCAAGCGACTCAGCACCCAAATGTTCTCCTGTTACTTCTCCTCTTTGTATCGTTTCAATGATCAGGCACACGAATCCATGTTGGGCAAAATTCTTGGCATGTGCCTGATAATGATGTTTCTGCGTATGCGCATGGCCACATACATACAATATGGCCGGCATCGGTTTCTTTATTCCTTCAGGGATATACAGGTTGGCAGCCACGTATAAATTGGGCATCGATTCATAATATAACTTTTCAATTCTGTAACCATCCTTTTGGATAACACCCGTTTTCGTGACTTTCACGGCAGGTCGTTTTCCGTCCAGTTGTTTTCCCTCCAGTCCCATCATCTCCAGAAATTCTTTATGCCGGCGTTCCTTTACAGCTTCCCACGCTGCAAGGCTTGTAATACTGGTTAAAGAGTTTTGCGTTATGCTGCTTGCAGCATGAGATAGATACGAACGGATATTGTTTATTTCGATAACATCGTTGTCTTCAGAATAGCTGGTGAGTTGTGCGTTAGTGTCTAATCCGCGGAGTAATATCAGGCCTAGAATAAGGATGTGCTTTCTCATATTGTGCTACATGATCATGCTGTCTCGATCAAATGATGGGATTTCCTCTTCCCTGAAACATCTTATCCATGCGCAGTCATCAAAAGACAGGCCCGGGAAAAGAAATTTTACCGCCCTGTTGCCAGGGTATACAATCATAGCTTCAAGTTACGATTATACCGGGAACGAAAGCGTTACACCGTATTGTTTGTTGTCAGACATGTCTTAAAGATGAGCACACAGCGTATGCTAGTGCAGGGGACCGAAATCATCGGACTCATGCAGGAGCAGGTGGTAGTTGCCCAACATAGAGGATTTATTTGGGTAATGCTTTTGATAGCTTCTTCGCAATTGCTGCAATGTGGGTATGGTCTGTACCACAACATCCGCCAATTACCCGAAGGTGGGGTAGGATATTGTGCAGGGCCGAATAATCATTCGCAAGGGCATGTTTATCCCCTTCATCCAGTACGGTGGACTCGTCAAGTTCGGAATGGCTCTTGGTAGAGGCATTGGCCCTGATACCCTGAATTCGGTTCTTCCACCTTTCATTGGTGTCTAATACTGTCTTAAAATGGGTTGGGTGTGCACAATTTATCATATAGTGGCTTGCGTAATGATCTGTCAAATCATCGGTTTTTTCAATGGCTTCTTTAAGTGGCTCGCCACTCGGAAGCGATCCATCTGTTTCCAATGTAAAAGAAATAACGGCCGGAATATTGAGGGTCCTGGCGGCCTTGAGTATACCTACGGCCTCATCGATATAGTTAATGGTTAATGCGGTTACTACATCCACATCGGCCAGCGCAAATGCTTTTATTTGTGCAAGGTGGTATTCACATGCCGCTACAATATCCATCCTTACTCCCGGGCTATATCCATCACCGCGCGGGCCAAGATTACCGCTGATCAGGATATCGTTGGGTAAGTTCCGTTCTGCTTTGATTGTTCGCATAAATTGAACGGCGTCCTTATTGATTGATTCCATTTCTTGCGGCGAATACCCAAGCCTGTGACCCCAATCAGCGCTTGCCCTCCACGTAGGGGTTTCCAGAATAAAATCTGTTCCATTCAATTCTGCTAAATCCAGGTATGGTTTATAGTATCGTTTAAGCGCTGCTGTGCCTGTCTCATTCAAAAGCAACTCGAATGCTGAAAAAAGTCTTAATTCCATTCCGTAGTGAAATATAAGCGTCGTTTCCATTCCGCCATCTGTAAGATAGAGGTCACTGGTAAAAGGGTTATTCTCCGTATTCATTTTCATATTAGTTTATTTTTGTCCTTGCTTTGCAATATTTCGAAACAGCAGCATATCCAATACCCTGGCAGATCCGCCATCATAGAAACCGTTCTCTCCCTGGTAATCTTCCGGATTTTTGAAGGTGCCAAACATGAAGTCATAAATAGGAAAGTCTGCGTAATTGTATTGGTGTATGCCGCGTGCGTGATGGAGACCATGTTGTTCTGGCCGCTGGATGAAATAACCAAGCCAACGGGGTGTTTTGATATTCGCATGCTGAAACATGCTCAGAAAATTCAAGACCAGTACTATAATAGTAATGGCTTGCGGCGAGAGTCCAATAACCAGTGCGAAACAAACACTGCCCAGCAGCGTGAAGCCAATCATATCCATAGGGCTGAAGTAAAACGTACTGGGAATATCCATCCTTTCAGCACTGTGATGCATTTGATGAAATACTTTCCACAAGGTATCTGATTTGTGCATCACCAGGTGCCACAGGTACAGCATGAATTGATAAAAAAACAGTCCGATAATAACCTGAGCCCAGGGATTAAACGAAGAGAGGTCAAGCAATTGATAGGTTGTCAAATAAGCATCCGTGAGGATCGGCAGGTATGTGCTCAGGTAAAATAGTACGATAAAAGAGAGCAGCCCCCTTAAGGTTGCGTATTTAATGATCGGCATGTTTTTTCTCCTGGGAATGAAGGTTTCCCAAAAGTACAACAGAATATAAATTCCAATGATGCCCAGGGAAACTGGGTCCAGCAAGATTTCAATAGGATTTGGCATGGTCTTGTAAGTTTTAGTATTACAACCTAAAAGGCGTAAGTTTTCAACTTACAATGGAAGTAGATGAGTTTTCTGACAAACGATTACTGGTTCCAGTCTATATCCTGTTCTGGCGAGTAAGCACAGAATGTGCCCGTTTTGATGGAATTGCTGAAATGCTTGCCCAGGGGAGCATTTACTTTTTCGATTTTCGATATTGAATTGCGTATTCGCCAGGTTATTGCCGATCGTGCCTTTTCAACCGTATTTCCTTTCTCACGGGGAACCCCCCTTAGGCCTAATGACTTCGATAAGTGGCTGAGCACTTCCTCATACGCCATATGAAGTTGAGCACTCCTGGCGTAATCATTGTATTCTTCCGCTTCTGAGATGTCTTTTTGAATATCGCGAATCTTTTGCTGGTATTGCCGCTTGGCCTCGGCGTCTATTAATGGCGTACCTTCTTCCACAACAGCTACTTCCATCAATTCTGTGCAATGAAATGGCTGCCTTGGATTCATGATCAATTTATAGATATCGTGAAACCCTTTGGCTTCTGCCAAGTAGCCCTTCTTGCCATCAAAACAATATTCCCATAAATCTGATCTCTTCTCAAATACATTCATACCATTTCCGTCATACTCAAAAGGCAGCGCTTTACCTTTTTTTCCCTTTATCTTTCTGTTTGTAATATGATCCCAAAAGGGCAGGAGATTGGTTTCGTGCTTATAGGGGTTAATATTCATCATCCACGCTACGGCTTCTTCGGTGGTAGCTTCATTTCCTTTGTTGATGGTTTTATTAAAAGCGCTAATGAAAGCAGACCAGTGGTTGAGCATTTGATCAAAGTCTCCCAGATGGAAATAAATAGCTGCATAAAAAGCATCAGTATCCACCCAACGTCGTATTCGCGTTTTGACAGCCAGGGCAACGGCTTTGTCATATTCTCCCAACTCAAAGTTTATAAAAGCACCGATTGGGATGTAGTTTTCTGCATTAACAGGATTCAACTTGAGCGTTTTTTCGTACAACTGCAGGGCTTCAATTCCATATCCCAGGTAGGTCATGCAGGATGCTATTTGAATCAGGCTTTCGGGATCGTTTGAATTAAGCGTGAGCGATTTGCGCAAATAATACTCGGCACTTTCATAGGCGCCTTCATAGAGGAATACCCGCCCCAGGATATAGGCGGCAATGTAATTTTGCTCATCCAATTCAATGGCCTTTTGCGCCCAAGCAGAAGCACCATTTTGACTTAATTCCCAGCGGTCCCAAAGTTGACAGCTCCATTCATTGAAATACGTCAATGACATCCCGGAGTAAGCCAAAGAATATTGTGGCTCAAGGGCCAACGCCTTTTCGAAAAATGCGCGTGCCTGGCTATCATTTGCTACAGATCCTTTTTTTAGTTCGTCGACGCCATAAAGCCAGTACTCATATGCCTTTAAGGTTACATTCTTTTTTTGCTTTATCTGATTCAGCAGGTCATAGTTTAATTGTTGCTGAAGAGATGCAACAATTTCTTTTAACAGACGTTCTTGCAGGTTAATGAGATCCGAAAATTTTCCTTCAATCCGATTGCCCCACACCAACCTGTTGACTTTGCTTTCAAATAGTTGGGCATTAATACGTATTTGATTTTTGTGGTTTCGGAAAGATCCCTGAACTAGATAGTCGACGTTTAATTCACTGAGTTTTTCACTCAGGAGTTCAGGTTTCTCATCCAGGCTCATCACTGACTGATACGCAAGAATTTGAAATTGGCGGAAATAGGAGAGTTCGGTGATCAAATCGATACAGAACGATCTGCAGAAGATCTCCATTTCATTCCCTGCTGAAAGATTTTCAAACGGGAGTATCGCGATGGTTATCGTTTTATTGGATTTCACCTTCCGCACTATGTGTTTTTTAGGCCTTTCATCGATAATGGATTCGATGGTATTTCCGCTGGATAGGTAAATTTACGCCGAGAAATACTTCCGTTTATATCCAATAGATTTTTTTTTGCCGCCATTGCAAAAGCCGAACTGGCTTGGGTGTTTTCCAACCAAAGTATATCGCCATCAATTCAACCGATGAAAAATTCCTGAATCGCATCATTGAAGACGTAGAACTCCATATAGGTGATGAAAAGTTTGGTGTTGAAGAATTAGGGAATGAAACAGGCATGAGCCGGTCGCAGCTACACCGGAAGTTAACGGCGCTTCTTGGGTAGGATCCCAACCAGTTTATCCGGTCATTTCGGATGCAACGCGCCCATGATCTGTTAAAGCAAAATTCCGCCACCGCGTCAGAGATTGCCTACCAGGTAGGCTTCAACAGTCCTTCCTATTTCACCAAATGCTTTCATGAGCAGTTTGGCTTTTCACCTTCTGAGGTTCCTGCCTTCGGTTCCTACCTTAGCACACTATCACAAAAAGTGCAGGCTTGGTGTAAGTAAAAGCTATTTACCGAATGAAGGGGTTGGTCCGTGTCCGGTTTCCTGGCCTGTGCTAACCGCTGCAATTGTTAATCCCTAGTCTCTGTACATGACGGCCTTTACAGCTTTTATCGTTTTCTCGACATTGGGAAGAATGGCTTCTATTAACGTCGGCGCGTAGGGGAGTGGAACATCAAAGCTATTCACGCGGTGTACGGGAGCATCAAGATAATCAAAGGCGTGCCTTTGCACATGGTATGTAATTTCGGTGGCGATGGAAGACAATGGCCACGCTTCTTCAACAACAACCAGTCTGTTGGTCTTTTTGACGGATTCGACTACCGAAGCGTAATCTATGGGGCGAACGGTTCGCAAGTCAATCACTTCGGCGGAGATTCCTTCTTTCTCAAGTTCTGCCGCCGCCGCCAGGGCTACTTTCATAATTTTTCCGAAGGAAACAATAGTAACATCGTTGCCCGGATGCTTTATATCGGCAACACCGATTGGGATAAGATATTCCTCTTCAGGAACTTCCATTTTATCGCCATACATGACTTCCGATTCCATGAATATAACGGGATCATTGTCGCGTATACTTGTTTTCAATAATCCTTTCGCATCGTATGGGTTTGAAGGCACGACTACTTTCAAGCCGGGGGTATTGGCAAACCAATTTTCAAAGTTTTGCGAGTGTTGTGCCCCGAGTTGGCCTGCGTTACCTGTTGGTCCGCGAAAAACCATCGGCGCGCTATATTGTCCACCAGACATAGAATGGATCTTTGCCGCAGCGTTAATAATCTGGTCTATGGCCACCAGAGAAAAGTTAAACGTCATGAACTCAATAATCGGCCGCAATCCGTTCATGGCAGCGCCAACGCCAATGCCTGCAAAGCCAAGTTCAGAAATTGGGGTATCCAGGACGCGTTCAGGGCCAAACTCTGCCAGGAGGCCCTGGCTCACCTTATAAGCGCCGTTATATTCCGCTACTTCTTCACCCATCAGGAAAACACTCGGATCTCTCCGCATTTCTTCATTCAAGGCCTCGCGAAGGGCTTCTCTAAACTGGATTTCTCTCATGTTATATTTTTCAGAAAGTGCGTAAAAATAGGCTCAGGATTTACAGAATAAAAGAATTCGAAGGAATTTATTGAACCATCGCCAATAAAAAAAGCCCCGGCTTTTGACCGGGGCTTTCTGTTTAACCAATGAGTTGATTATTTCAATGCATTTCTGAAGCTTTCAGAAGCTGAAAATTTTGCGAATTCAAGGTCGCTTAAAGCAGCTTCCTTCAGGGAAGGGTCGCTACCTACAGCGCTAGTTAAGTTGCTTACGACACCGTCAGCGTTACCGAGGCGGGCAGCGGCTACGGCTGCGCCGTAGTATGCAATCGCGAGGTTGCTGTCTTTAGCAGTAGCTTCTTTGAATGAAGTCATCGCATTTTGGTAATCTTTGTTCAGTACTTGTGCCAACCCTTTGTTGAAAAGGTTATCAGCGTTATCTGTCGCAGCAGATTCAGAACTTACAGCAGCTGCGTATTGCGCCTTCACGATTTCAGCGGCTCCTTTAACACCATTTACACCCGCAGCATTCTCACCACGGAGACCAGCGTTAAGGGCTTTAGATGCATGATTATAGGCCGCATACGCGTTACCTTTCAGCATGTTTACAGAAGCAAGATTGGCGTGAACTTCTGGTGCTTCGTTTAGTTTCGCTGCAATCTCAAGTTGCGCGAGGGCTTTGTCTGCCAGCGCCGCCGCGCTGCCTGAATTTTCAATAGCCTGCGCGATGTAAACAGCGCCTAAATTGTTATGTGCATTCCAGTTAGAGCCTTTCTTTGTGGCAGCGCCATAGATTGCCGCTTTTTCCTCCAAAGAAGGCGTAAGCGTTGCAGCATACATCATTTCTTCGAAAGAAAGTGTGTCTGCTGATACAGAACCTTGCGTTACCTGCTTGGATAATACCGAAATTTCAGCATCACTCTTCTTGTCTTTTACGACCAGAATTTCAGTCTTGGCTGTTCTAAGTATTGGATAGATGTCCTTGAAAACCTTGCGATAGGTCTTCAGTTTATGCATTTCTTTTTCTTGAGATTCGAAAGTACCACCGGCATTAATAATATTCAGGTATTCTGCTTTTTCCTCTGAAGAAATGCCTTCATATTTTGAAAGCTCAGTTTTGAATTCGTTCCAGTCCTGGATAATCGGCTTCAGGATAAAGTTGATAGAATCAGCTTTTCCCATGTAGTCATATTTCTTCATCTGAGCGCGATAGAATTTTTCAATTGCTGCTGCACGATCAGGTGATAACCTGCTGTTTATGCGCTCCGCGCCTTCAGGAGAGTGTGTACCGGTAATGGTTACGGTACGTGTTGCATTTTTTGAAGCAATGAAAGCATCAAGTTCTTTACCCTTAGCACTTCTGATCTCGCTGGTTCTAAGCACAGATCTGCCTTGCTCAAAAATAAAGTCAGGGATAATTACGGGTACAAGCTCTTCCTGGTTATTGTAACCATGTCCTGCAAAAGCGGCAAAGGCTACAGGCTTAACAAGTTTAGAAGTGGTTATCAAACCAGTCGCCACAGGAAGGCGTGGTGATACTTTGGATTTTGTTCCTTTTGAAGCTACTCCTTCAACTTCAAGCATTCCGGTTTTCATGGAAGGCTGATATGGGAAGGAAAAGCTTTTCGTAACCTTAGGCTGCTCAACTTTGCTGTTAGGATAGTCTTCAGCCTTGAAGGGAATGGGGTCGAGGGCAACTTCGCTTGAGCCGGATTTATAGAAGGTGTTCACAGTGTAAACAGTACCTTTCTTTAACATTTTTACCGGAAGGTTTGCTGCCATATCGAAGGCAACAGTATCCTTGTGAACTTCCAGCGGGTTAGGGGTAACCGTCAGCTGTTGGTCTTTAGACATTTTCACCATCGTGGGCAGTGCACAGCCCGCTAGGGTCAAAGCGCCGGCGATTAGAAATGAGTAGACTACTTTTCTCATTGGTTTTTGATTTATGGTTTAAACAGGTTGCAAAAGTATACTTATGTGAATTTTTTTGCAATTATACTCAAAAAAATATGAAGGACACCGACATTTTGACCCGGTCTGCACGTTATATTTGCAAGACCGGTTTTTGATCGATAAATGAACCTTTTGGGTTGTTGAAAGTTTATAAAAGCCAGTTATATGGAGCGTTTGACCGATAGAATCCAGCATTTCTTTGAATTATATGCTTTTGGCGTTTGCACCCGCCTGGGGGAGATATTAGGCGTTGCAACATCAAGTATCAGGTTATTTTTCATCTATGCCTCATTTATCACCTTTGGATCTCCCGTAATAATCTATCTCACTTTGGCCTTTATTATGAACATGCGAAAGCATCTGCGGAAAAGAAACCAGGTTTGGGACTATTAGAGCTTATCTATGCTCTTCTTTCTGCGAAGGTAGTAATCGAAAATGATCAACCCATGCTTAACGCAGACCCGGGAATAGTGCGGTTTTTGTTGGATTTCTCTCCTTTTTAGCCTGTCTCTTCCGATATTCACAAAAAAATCAAAGTGTGCCCGAAAAACAGCCAGGCTACTCCGCCATTCTGCACGGAGTAAAAAGGAAAATGCGGCCATCCAATCCAATATCAGCCGTATAGGGAGTTTGAATACCAACTCAAAAGCATTGAGATGCTTGTATATCAGTGATAATCCGTTTCTGAAGTTCAGGTATACTTTCTGTGGGTTTCCATAGGCAAGCGTCGCAGCGCCGACGTGATAGACTGTACTTAGTCCGCAATAGAATACACGTTGCTTTGTGCGCTGAATTTTCCAGCACAGATCAATTTCTTCCATATGGGCAAAGAAATCCTCGTCAAAGCCCCCAAACCGGTGAAAGATTTCCGATCGAATCATAAGACAGGCGCCGGAAGCCCAGAAAATTTCCCGCACATCATTATATTGCCCGTTGTCAATTTCGATGTGGTTGAATATGCGGCCCCTGCAAAAAGGATAACCCAGGGAATCGATGAATCCGCCTGCTGCACCAGCATGCTCGAATTTATTCTTTTCATAGTAGGAACAAATTTTCGGTTGCGCCGCTGCAATACTCCTATCACCATCCAGGAGTTGTATCATGGGTGTAAGCCATTCCGGCGTCACCTCAATGTCTGAATTCAGCAGTACGTAATAATCGGCGTCAACCTGTTTTAGGGCTCGGTTATAGCCGGCGCAAAATCCATAGTTCCGGTCGAGTTGAATCAGCTTTACCTGTTGAAAATCCTGCCGCAGGATTGCAAGGGATTGATCGGATGAGGCATTATCGGCTACAATAATTTCAGCTGCTCCCGAATACTTAAGAACAGCAGGCAAGAATTGTCGCAGTAACTTTTCTCCATTATAATTCAGAATAACAATAGCCGTGCGGCTCATCCCATCATGCTACTTAGGTCCAGGCCTGGGATATTGGGGAGTAGTCCTTCCGTGCTTTTGCGAATCTCTTCTTTGGCCAGGATTTCAGCCTCTTCATTAGCCTTGTTAACAGCCGCGACGATCAGGTCCTGTAATATTATTTTGTCATCAGTTTTCAAAAGCGAGGGATCAACGTCGATCGATACCAATTGTTTTTTTCCATTCATGGTTGCCTTTACCATGCCTGCCCCGGATTCTCCCTGAGCCTGGACGTTCACCAAATTATCCTGTGCTTCTTTCATACGGGCCTGAACTTCTTTCATCTTGCCCATCATTTTCATCATGTCAAACATAGCTTTGCTTTTATTTAAAAATCTGGCACACGGCAGTTTACGATTACAAAGCGCTGCCGCTACGGACGACCAACCTGGTACACCAAAAAATTTCCACCAGTTGCGTATTGTTCCAAAGGTAAAGAATTAGCCTGATAGTTAATTGCCTTTTCGCAAGAGTAGTATAGTTCCTGATCGGTCTGATGTCCGGCCTGCCAGGTCAGTTAATTTCGCCCGGAATACATAGGTTCCTTCCGGCATTGAGTTGCCTTTATACGTTCCATCCCAACCCAGGTTAAGGTCTGTCGTCAAAAACAACAGCTCACCCCATCGGTTAAATATCTTGAACTCAACCTGCGCTGTGAATTGCCCGAACACTTTGAAGGTGTCGTTGAGTCCATCGCTGTTTGGTGTAAAAGCAGACGGATGAAAGAGGTTTGGTTCTTTGATAACGGTAACGGTGTTTGAAATGGAATTCACGATTCCGATTTCTGTTGGGAATGCTGATACACGGTACAAATAAACCTGGTTGACAAAATCTTCTGTATCGTCTACAAAGGTGGTTGCTAAATTGGTGTTGAAAGACGATAACAATAGACCTTGCTCATTGAATTTTTCCAGGACGTAATGATCAACTCCGTTTTTCCAACCAGCATATGAAGTCCAGGTGAGGTTGATAACGTTGTCTGACTGCAGCATAGCCGATAGGAACATTGGACATGCCGGTATACTTGACATGCTTTTATTACCGCAAACATCCGCATAAGAAATCGTATAACAGGAGCCGGCATCTGTTGTATATTCGTTGTCGGTAAAGGAGGTAGTGGGGGATGTTCCAACGGTAACACCAGTTTTCTGCACGGTGTACGCTACCGCTGTAAAGGATGGGTCTTGTGTCCATTGAATTTCAACACTATTATTATTTTGCGCTACGATTGCTGAGATGTTTTCAGCCGCTGTTGGCTGGGTTGTAGATATTGCCGTCCCACACTTTTGCAATGAAATGCTCTGACTTCCATTCGCATAGTTGGACGTAAGTTGATAGCAGTAATCCGTGCCACAACTGATATTGGTATCGTCAAATGACGTTGCTGATGAAAGCGCTGCCAGTGGCGGACTGTTGCTTTTGGTGATGGTGTAGTCACTGATTCCTGTCGATGAAGTGGCCCACGTAAGCCGGTTTAGATTATTCAGTGTGGTCAAATCAAAATTTGCGCTGCAAATTAGTGCTGAAAAGGCGGTGATGTTATTGCAGGGATCAAATGCCCCCAAACGGAAACAATAGAAATTATCATCCGTTCTAAGATTATTTACGGTAACGGTACTGATATTGTAGATATCCTGAAGCTGCTGGAAATTAGTGGAATTGGTGGCGATCTGAAGTTTGTACAGGATGTTTGCCTGGTTATTAAAATTGAGGGTTATGCTGGCATCGTCCAGTACAGTAAGTTGGGTAATTGCGGGCACGGGAAGTGTTGCAAGCGCATTTACATTTTGATTCATCGGATTACAGTTGTCATCCGCGTTCAGGTTTCTCCCCCTGACGGTAATGGTTTTGTTCCCGGAGGACGAAAATGTATGGTTATCTTTTGCAAGGCTACCCGAAGGGACTACAATTGCCGGGCTTCCATCGTTGTAGTTAATGACATACTGGTTGTAGTTCGTGTCGGTGACTTTAACCTGGGTCTCATTCCCACCGCAGGTATAGATGTCAAATGAAGGTTGTGTGTTGGGTGTAACAACAACTGTAATCTGATCAAAGCCTGAGGTTTGAAAAAGAATTCTCAGCGTGTACGTTCCAGGCTGTGTATACGTGTGTGTGAAGATGAGTGATTGAAATGAGTTATCATTTTCAAAATCCATATCGCAGGGATTGGCGCCATCGCAAACAAAGGGAGGTCTGATAGTAACATTAACGGTTAGCGGCGAGCAACCTTTGACCTGGTCGACTTCAAATCTCCCAAGATCGCTCACATACGGTTGCGCAAGGGTTGAGAAGCCGGAAGCTATCAGAAAAAGAAATGTTATCGAAGTCTTAAGATTCATGCGTAGGCTCCCAGTGTTTCAAAAAATCTTCTGCTTTCTTAATATCATAATGCAGCACACGGTCCTCTTCTATAAACGGTACATGGTTCCTGAAATTATCCACGAATGCTTCAAGATAAGGGGAAGTTTTCAATGGTCTCCTGAAGGTTAATGCCTGTGCAGCGGTGATTACCTCGATAGCCAGTATGGCGTAAAGATTTTGGATAATACGATGAACCTTGGTCGCTGCGTTGGCCCCCATGCTCACATGATCTTCCTGGCCGTTCGAGGACACAATGGAGTCGACGGAAGCAGGTGAGCAAAGTTGCTTATTCTGGCTCACCAGGGAGGCAGCGGTATATTGCGGTATCATCAATCCTGAATTAATACCGGGATTGGCAACAAGGTAATAGGGCAGGTCGCGGACACCGGAGATAAGCTGATAGGTCCTTCTTTCGGAGATGCTCCCCAGTTCTGCCAAAGCAATGGCCAAAAAATCAAGCGACAATGCCAATGGCTGACCATGAAAATTCCCGGCGGATACAATAATATCTTCGGCAGGGAATATGTTTGGATTATCGGTCACGCTGTTTACTTCAATCATAAATACACCTGAAACGTAATCAATTGTGTCAGCGCTTGCACCATGCACCTGGGGTATGCAACGGAACGAGTAGGGATCTTGAACGTGTTTTTTGCTTTGATGAATAAGTTCACTGCCCGCCAGAAGTTCCCTTACTTCAGCTGCTGTTTTTCGCTGTCCGACATGCGGACGTATCGTGTGTACCTTTTCTTGAAAGGGGTCAATGCGACCGTCAAAGGCGTCCAATGAAAGTGCTCCAATGGTTGTGGAAAGCCGCAACAAACGCTGTGCGTGCAATAAACTCCAGACGCCATATGCACCCATAAACTGAGTTCCGTTAAGCATGGCTAAACCTTCCTTGGCCTTAAGATGCAAGCCAGGCCAGTTTAATTTTTGATTGATATGTTCACCGGAATAGACTGCTCCATTGTGATTAACCTCCCCCAGGCCAATGAGCGGGAGCGTCAAATGCGCAAGCGGCGCGAGGTCGCCCGAAGCCCCCAATGAACCCATCTCGTAAATTCGCGGCAGCACATTCTCGTTAAACATGTTGATAAGGCGCTCCACGGTGAGCAACTGAACGCCTGAATATCCATAGGCAAGTGACTGCACTTTTAAGAAAAGCATCAGCTTAACAATTTCCTGAGGTACTTCAGGCCCGGTACCGCAAGCGTGCGACTTAACTAAATTTTCCTGAAGTTTCTCCAATTGATCGGGCGCGATGTGCTTATTGTAAAGCGATCCAAATCCGGTGTTTATCCCGTAGATGGCCTGGCTTGAATTTTCGAGTTTTCTATCAAGGTATTCACGGCATTGAATGATCCTTTCTTTAGCCTCTGCCGAAAGCTGGACAGTTGCTCTCCCCGACAAGATCAAAGACAGGTCTTGAAGCGAGATTCGCTTATTGGAGATTAAGTGTACCGCCATGGTTTTGATCTTTTCTGCGTTTTGGTTTTCCCTCGCTTCAATTGGGAAAATACATTTCCTCAAATGCAACGATCGGAATGCGCGCTAAGGTCGTAAAGCTTATTGAAGTTTAGAAATGATTTGTTCGAGCGTAATTTTCTCCTGTTCTCCAGTGGCCATATTCTTTAAGGCTAACAAGCCGCTTTCCTTTTCCGCTGACCCTATAACGAGGGCGAAAGCAACAACCTTCTTGTTCGCATACTCAAGTTGTCTTTTGATTTTGGCCAGGTCTGGATAGATTTCTGAAGAGATTCCTGCTGCCCTTAACTTCGCCAGTACGCCAAATCCGTATTGCAGTGTCTCATCATCAAAATGACAAACCAGCACTGTTGAAGATATTTGGGTCTCTCTGGGGAATAAGTCTAGTTCCTCCATGGCATCGTACAATCGATCTACGCCAAAAGAAAATCCTACACCCGACAGATTATCTTTGTCGCCAAAGGCTTTGGTTAGATTGTCGTATCGACCGCCGCCACTAACGCTCCCTATCCCTACATGGTTTATTTTAACTTCAAAGATACACCCGGTATAATAGCTTAAACCCCGGGCAAGGGTAACATCAAACTCGACATGTTCGTCAGAAGCACTATAATAGGTCAGGTAGTTCAGCACTTCCTGTAAGTCTCTCAATCCTTTTGATCCCTTTTCGCTTGCGCTGAACCGTGATGAAAACAAGGCAAGCTTGTTGACCGTAGAACCTTTCACATGCAGCATCTCGAATAAGGAAGCAAGTCTGTTTTCGGTGAAACCTTTTGTGCGCAATTCTTCCTTTACCTTGTCTTCGCCAATCTTGTCCAACTTATCGATTGCCACGAAAAGGGTTGTGTCATTTTCCGCGGCACCAATTGCTTCTGCTATACCGGAGAGAATACCCCTGTGATTTACCTTAATCGTGTAATCCAAAATTCCCAACTCCCTGAAAACTTCCCGGATCATGAGGATAATTTCCGCTTCACAGAGCAGCGAATCCGTGCCTACAACATCCGCATCGCATTGGAGGAACTCACGATATCTTCCTTTTTGCGGCCGGTCGGCTCGCCATACGGGTTGTATTTGGTAACGCCTAAAGGGAAAACTGATTTCATTCCGGTTCATAACGACGAACCGGGCGAAAGGGACAGTAAGATCGTATCGAAGACCTTTTTCAGCAATCTGGCTAGATAATAGTTTTGAATTTCTGGCTTGTAATTCCGGGTTGCTGATGTCTTTTAAGAAATCTCCTGAATTAAGTATTCTGAATAATAGCTGGTCACCCTCATCGCCATATTTTCCGGTGAGTGTGGTAAGGTTCTCCATTGCGGGCGTTTCGAGTGGCTGAAAACCGTAATTCCGGAAAACCTGCCGGATATTTTCAAGGATGAAATGGCGCTTGGCCATAACGGCTGGTCCGAAATCGCGGGTTCCTTTTGGTAAAGTGGGTTTTTCCATATGTGCCGCAAAGGTTGGGTTCTAAGCTTAAAGTTACAAGTGGAAAGTTTCTGACCAATTCCGAAGGCGTTCAGGGCCAAGGCGTCGCTGACAGCCTAAAAAACTTTGAGCAATCCATTTGTAATCCCGGAAATCCCGTTTATTTTTGCACTCCTTTTAAAAGAATTGAACTATGTCAGTAACCAGACTTAAGCGTAAAGGCCGCAAAGACAAGGCCAAATCAGCAGTAAGGCGCCAAACGTTGAAGATACAGAATTTTCAGCCCGTTATTAAAAACGTAGACATAGAGAAGATTAAAGAAGAATTCAAGGCGAGCGCGACCAAGAAAGCATAGCCTTATTCTTGAAAATAGTACTTAAAGTCCTGCATTTGCCGGACTTTTTTGTTTTCCCTGCCGTGGGAAAGATTAGCGTAAAGTTGGCTGATTCTGAACTTTACGTTAAACTCGGGATTCTTTCCCTATTGGATATTTAAGCTATGTCTCTTCACCTTGTCAACTGGAACGTAAACGGAATCCGAGCCATAATCAAGAAGGATTTTATCCCGAATATAAAAGCAATGAATCCGGATATTTTTTGCCTGCAGGAAACGAAGGGTGGATCAGAAGAGGTGCAGTCGGCGTTAGCAGTATTTCCTGATTACAATGTTTACGTTAACGCATCGAAATCCAGGAAAGGATATTCAGGTACCGCAATCCTTTCGAAGGAGGAGCCCATGCAGGTGACTTATGATATTGGGATTGAGGAGCACGATCAGGAGGGGCGCGTCATTACAGCCGAGTACCCCACTTTCTTTCTCACCACCGTATACACGCCAAATGCGGGTGAAGGCTTGGCGAGGTTGGATTATCGCGAACGATGGGACAATGATTTTAAGGAATTTGTAACCTGGCTTGGCCGCAGAAAACCCGTAATTGTCTGTGGGGATTTAAACGTCGCCCATGAACCTATCGACATCGCCAGGGCAAAGGAAAATTACAATAAGTCCGCCGGATACACGCAAATTGAAATAGATGGTTTTGACCGTCTGCTTGAGAATGGATTTATTGATACATTCAGAAATCTCTATCCTGAAGAGGTAAAATACACTTATTGGAACTACGTAACGAACGCCCGCGCTAAGAACGCAGGTTGGAGAATTGATTATTTCCTGGTGTCTGATGTCCTTATCAGCAAAGTAAAAGATGCCATGATATACAATGAATATCATGGTTCAGATCATTGTCCGGTGGGGTTGAAGATTGATTTGTAAGAAATTCGGGCTACGCTAATCAACTCTTTCGATCTCAGCCCCCAACATGCGCAGCCGCATATCAATGTTTTGATACCCTCTGTCAATCTGATCGATATTTGATATTTCACTGGTACCGCTTGCTGACAGCGCAGCGATCAGCAAGGCAACACCTGCACGGATGTCCGGTGATGACATGTTAATTCCTTTGAGTTGATGCTTTCTATCCAAGCCGATAACGGTAGCGCGATGCGGATCGCACAGAATAATCTGGGCACCCATGTCAATCAACTTGTCAACAAAGAACAGGCGGCTTTCAAACATTTTCTGATGAATCAGGACAGTTCCTTTGGCCTGGGTTGCAATCACCAATACAATACTGATAAGGTCGGGTGTAAAACCGGGCCAAGGCGCATCGGAAACGGTAAGGATAGAGCCGTCGATGAAGGTTTCAATTTCATAATGCGCCTGTGAGGGTACGTGTATATCATCTCCCCGGAATTCCAGTTTGATGCCCAGCCGCTGGAAAATCTCCGGTATGATTCCCAGCATATCAATCCGGCAATTTTTTATTGTGATTTCAGATTGTGTCATTGCCGCCAGGCCAATAAAGCTGCCAATCTCGATCATATCCGGGAGTAGGGTGTGTTCCGTTCCCCCAAGTCGTTCAACACCTTCGATGGTCAGTAAGTTGGATCCGATACCGCTGATCTTTGCGCCCATTCGATTAAGCATGAGGCAGAGTTGTTGAAGATAGGGCTCACATGCTGCATAATAAATGGTGGTGGTTCCCTTTGCCAGCACAGCTGCCATCACGATGTTGGCCGTACCCGTTACGGACGCTTCATCCAGCAACATATAGCAGCCTTTCAATTCCGAGGCATCGATGTGAAAAAGATGTTCCGCGGCATCGAAGTTAAATTTTGCACCTAACTTCTGAAAACCTGAAAAGTGTGTATCCAATCTTCTTCTTCCAATCTTATCGCCACCCGGCTTAGGCATGGTTGCCTTTCCGAAGCGAGCCAAGATGGGTCCTAGCAACATTACAGAGCCCCGGAGGGATGCAGCCTTTTTTCGGTATTCC
This sequence comes from Cyclobacteriaceae bacterium, assembly GCA_029858965.1. Classification (GTDB taxonomy): domain Bacteria; phylum Bacteroidota; class Bacteroidia; order Cytophagales; family Cyclobacteriaceae; genus Chryseolinea. The sequence continues at coordinate 34,876 of JAOUDZ010000014.1, read as the reverse complement.
GCTGTTTCTAAGAATTGGGTATTGATGGAAGAAGCGGTAAGGCGATAAGACTCTGGTCCAAGCTTTTCTACCTTGCTGCCCAGCGCTGCAATCAGCTCGATGAGTTTGTTGACATCAACAATGTTAGGAACATTATGTATTGTGATTGGATCGGACGAGAGAATCGTGGCGCTGAGAATCTGCAATGCTTCATTCTTGGCGCCTTGCGGGATGATTTCGCCTTTCAGCTTCTTCCCACCTTTAATCTTGAAAACACTCATTAACTGTCAAAGAAAAAGTTATCGCTGTAATTCCAGACTGTCATCCGACAGCATAATCCATAGATTCTATTGATCTCTCCTTCTGCGGAAGTTGCCACCTTTGTTCTTGTTGAATGGTCGATGGCCACCGCCCTGATGACGGGATTGGTTACCTCCGCTGCCCTGTCCCTGAGGTCTGGCTTTCTTACGCTCTTTATATAGTTTTTCAAACAGATTATCTTCACGAACTTTTTCAATAGTCATATTCAACGCACCACCAGACATCGCCTGGATATCGCGTAAAATCACGGAATCGTCCAACGTCTCTTTATTCCAGTTACCGTAGAATGTTTTCATGAGTTTGCCAAGGTAGATAATGGCTTCTTCACGTTCTTGTGGATCATCTTTCTTCAAGGCCTCCTTTACAAGTTTTTCTATGTTCTTACCATAGTGGCGGAACCGGACATCATTCCGGGGATATTGCATTTTCATGGGTTTCTTGAACAGGATTTCGCGCTCAGGAACAGGATAAGGACTGTTAACAACAAGGTCAAAATCCGCAATGATGAATAAGTCATCCCACAGCCGCTGGGGATTGTCAGGCTGATCCTTTATACTGGGTGTTAGTTGCCTGATCAAATCAATAAGCGTGTAAGCTAGTTCTGTTCTTTTTTCGATATCCTCTACGCTTCTGATGTATTCTACCAGTTTCTGAACGTTGCGCCCATACTCTTTTAGAATAATCTGCGGTCGCGCGGAATTATATTCTCCTATTTCCATAATGATTGATTTCTTGTCAAAGTTGATTTGTACGTGACGAATGTGTGGCCTTGTTTATGCCACCTGGAATTCATAGCTAACTGCTAGGCATGAATCTTGAGTTTTGCAAAGTTAAGCAATAAGGTCTTCTCACCAAAATCATCAAAATTAATCTTTGCTTTGCGGTCAGCGCCGGTGGAATCCATCTTTGTAACCATTCCGAACCCGAATTTAGGATGCTCTACCTTCATGCCCTCCTGCAGGGCAGAGGTGTCACTGGGGGCGAAATCCGCCGGCACTTTGTATCCGGATGACTTGACTACAGGTGCTGCCGACCCTATCGTCTTCCTAATTCCGTTTACAAGTGTCTTAGCATACTGTGAGCTTGGCGGAGAGGACTCCAGTCCGGCAAATTTGCTGCTTACCTTAATAAAGGATTGATCGATATCATCCAGGAAACGGCTTGGTTCACAGTTTTTAAGTCGCCCAAAGCGATAGCGCGTTAAAGCATAGGATAAGAAAAGCCTTTTTTTGGAACGTGTAATGGCAACGTAGAACAGTCTCCTTTCTTCTTCCAGATCGGCTCTGCTGCTTAACATCATTTGTGAAGGGAACAGATCTTCTTCCAGGCCAACAACGTATACATTGCTGAACTCCAATCCTTTTGCCATATGGATGGTCATCAGGGTTACCTTATCCGGATCCTTATCTTTATCGTCATCCTGTCCCGTAATTAAGGATACTTCCTGTAAAAAGGAACCCAGACTTTTATCCTCCCGCTCAGGATCTACCACAAACTCCTTTATGGCATTCAACAGTTCCTGAACATTCTCGTAACGGCTTAGTCCTTCTACGGTCTTATCTTCATACAGTTCGCGCAATAAGCCAGAACCTTTGGCTATTTCGAAAGCTGCATCGTAGGCATCTTTTCTTTCGACGTCGATACCAAACCGCTTAATCATGGCAACAAAATCTTCAATGGGGCCGGCCGCCCGCCCGCCAATAAAGGAATGGGCATGCTGAATAACTTCCCAGATCGTAATGGCATGATCATTCGCCGCAACAATAATTTTATCTACAGTCGAATCACCAATTCCGCGCTTGGGCAGGTTGATGATTCTTCTGAATGAAGCTTCATCTTGTTGATTGATCGTGAAGCGCATATAGGCCAGGAGATCTTTAATTTCCTTTCTCTGATAAAACGATAGGCCCCCTACAACTTTATACTTAATGTTCATTCTGCGCAGGGCTTCTTCAATGGCCCGCGATTGACTGTTTGTCCGGTAAAGCACAGCAAAGTCGTTGAACTTCAGTTGATGCTGCATCTTTTCCTGGAAGATGGAGGTGGCCACCAATCTTCCTTCTTCGTTGTCGGAAACCGCTTTGATGAGTTCTATCAGTTCGCCTTCCTCATTGGCAGTCCAGATATTCTTGGGTAGCTGCGCCCGGTTTTTTTTGATGACCGAATTGGCAGCGCTTACAATATTTTGCGTGGAACGGTAGTTTTGTTCCAGCTTAAAGATTTTGAGATCTGGATAATCGCGTTCAAAGTTCAGGATATTTGTAATGTCAGCACCCCGGAAAGCGTAGATACTTTGTGCATCATCACCCACCACACAAATATTCTGGCGGACTGCGGCCAGCTTGCGGATGATAAAATATTGACAAAGGTTGGTATCCTGAAACTCATCGACTAAAACATACTGAATGCGTTGCTGGTATTTATTCAGCACATCGAGATGTTCTTTAAAAAGTTTATCCGTATTAAACAGCAGGTCATCGAAATCCATAGCACCTGATTTAAAACAACGGAGCGCATATGCTCTATATATTTTTGCCACTTCTGGACGGAGGTTTGTAGCGTCGTCGCCCACCAGTTCCGCATTATTTGCATAATCCTGCCAGCTTATGAGGCTGTTTTTTGCAGCTGATATTCGGTTATAAACTGTGTTGGCTTTATACACTGCATCGTCCAAACCCATTTCTTTGACGATGTTTTTTATTAGTGTCTTCGAATCGTCCGAATCGTATATTGTAAAATTATTCGTATAACCCAGGTGATGCGCTTCAGCCCTCAGAATCCTGGCAAACACTGAATGAAATGTACCCATCCAGAGGTTTCGTGCATCGTTTCCGACTACTGCTTCAATACGTCCACGCATTTCTTTCGCGGCCTTATTGGTAAAGGTGAGTGCCATAATATTGAAAGCATCGGCGCCTTTGTGCATCAAATGTGCGATGCGGTAGGTCAATACGCGCGTTTTTCCTGACCCGGCGCCCGCAATAAGCATGCAGGGTCCTTCTGTATTGATCACCCCTTCGTATTGGGGTTCGTTCAAACTCGCAAGATAATCCATCATATCGGCCACAAGTTAGATCACAGTTTTTTTCATTCAGCTTTATTGGCAAAATATTTTATTTTTTTTAGAAAGTTTTTCCTCCCTTTCAACACTTCTATGAATTGAAGTTAAATACCGGATTGTTTATGGTTTTGGCAATGGTTAAAGTAAAGGTTCAACTCTGAGCGTTTTTACTGGGTGTATAGTATCAGGCTGGCGGGAGTATGAAAATGGATATAACCCCGTTCAATAAACGCAAACATGAAATTGGAATGCATAAAAAATTGCGCAGCACAAGAAATATTTGGATACAGAAAGATTTTTTGAATAGTTTCGATAGATGAATTAACGACTGTACTTGTTGGATTCTCATGACAAAGCCAGACGTCAATTTATCAGAAAATCGGGGTGATAGGTACCACAAATCCATCGTCACGAACAAAATGATCCCGCTAGTGCAAACCCTTTAACCAAACCTAAGAATGAAATTATCGTCACAAAAATCTGGAATATCCAGACGTTCCGCAATGCAATCTGTAGTAGGTATGGCGGGCGGTGTTGCTGCCATGACGTTACCGCAGTTTTCTTATGCTGCGCCCTTGAAGACGCAAGAAAAAGCCAAGGTAAAAATCACCAAGTTGGAAACATTCCTGGTAAAGCCACGCTGGATTTTTCTCAAAATCCACACCGACGCTGGTGTAGTTGGATTGGGAGAACCCCTGCTCGAAGGCAGGGCGCTGACCATCCAAACAGCAATTAAGGAAATTGAGCCTTATTTAATCGGCAAGGATCCAAGGAACGTAGTACACCACTGGCAGGCTATTTATCGCCATGCTTTTTATCGTGGTGGTCCTATCCTCACCAGTGCTTTGAGTGGCATTGACCAGGCCTTATGGGACATAAAAGGGAAGTTACTTAACATACCGGTATATGAACTGTTCGGTGGACCAACTCGTGACCGGGTTCGCGTCTACGGTCGTGCCAGTACACCTGAGCAAATGAAACAGAGAATGAGCGAAGGATACACGGTGATAAAAACAGGCGTCGCCAGCGAGAAGCCGGCACGTGCTGTGGAGAATCCTAAGTTCATAAAGTATGCTGCTGAAAATTTTGCTGCACTAAGGGCTGCTGCCGGCGATAGCATAGATATTGGAATCGATTTTCACGGCGCCATTTCGCCACAAACGGCGAAGGTGCTGATAAAAGAACTGGAGCCCTTTCAACCCATGTTTATCGAAGAGCCTTGCCAGGCTCAAAATGTGGATGTAATGGTTGACATTGCAAAAAGCACTCATTTGCCAATAGCAACAGGGGAAAGAATTTTCACGAAATGGGGCTTTCGCGAAATTCTTGAGAAAGGAGCTGCGAGCATTCTTCAACCGGACCTCTGCCATGCAGGTGGCATTACCGAAGGTCGTCTGATAGCGGGCATGGCGGAAGCATACTATGCCGTGATAGCACCCCATAACCCAATGGGCCCCATCTCGCTGGCATCGGGTCTACAGTTGGCTGCCAGTATTCCGAATTTCCTGGTTCAGGAGCAGGTTACTTTGGGGGAAGGCTATCTAAAGAAACCATTTAAGCTGGAAAGTGATGGTCACGTTATTATTCCAACGGGCCCTGGTCTGGGTATCGAGTTGGATGAAAATCTACTTTCAGATAAGATTGGTCATGACTGGAAGAACCCTGAAGTCTATGATCCGCGGGATGGGTCTGTAATGGATTGGTAGTTGGGGTCTGTTCGAAGGAGCAGAAAGTTTGCGCTTGAGAGAGACCATAACTTAACTTAGGGCTAAAGGATTGGAATTGATAATATTGTTGTGACGAATCTTTACCATGATTCTTCATTAATTACCTTTGCGCCCATGATAAAAGTCGGAGAAGTATTGATTTCGGATGATATTCGTGACAAGGAGTTTGTTTGTAACCTTGAAAAGTGCAAGGGTGCTTGTTGCGTCGAGGGTGATTTTGGTGCGCCTTTGGAAGAAGAAGAACTGGCAATTTTGGAAGAGATTTATCCAAAGGTTAAGAAATACCTTAGTCCTGAAGGGAGAAAGGAAATTGAGAAGAACGGAAAACATGCTATAGATGACGAGGGCGAGTTGTGTACACCTGTAATAGGTGGACGGGAATGCGCATATGCTATTTATGATAAGAAAGGAATTTTGAAGTGCGGCATTGAACAAGCCTATAATGACGGAAAGATTAGCTGGAAGAAACCGATATCGTGTCATTTATACCCAATCCGGATTACTCAGAAAAAGAAATTTGAAGCGTTGAATTACCATAAATGGCACATTTGTTCTCCGGCGTGTGCTTTGGGCAAAGAACTCCAGGTGCCGGTGTATAAATTCTTAAAAGACCCGCTCATTCGTAAGTACGGAAAAGCATGGTATGCTGAATTGGTAAACATAATTGAAACACCGGAGAGCTGATGGTTCCGGTTTCAAGGATGAGCATAGGGAACCGTTATCCGGGTGGATACTGAAACGAAGGGATCAAGCAAACCATATAGGAAAATCCATCACGCAGACTTCATGAATAGTGGAGGTTTTTACGGGATGCTCCTTATTTAGATAGCTGGCTGAAATCAAAGGAAGTCTCCAGGAAGTTGGTGGTGAACTTTCCGGAACGGAAAATCGCGTTGTCCATCAGCGCGATATGAAAGGGGATGGTCGTTTTAATACCTTCAATGACAAATTCCTGCAGGGCACGCTTCATGCGGGTGATTACCTCCTCTCGGGATTGCCCCGTTATGATAAGTTTGGCGATCATGGAATCATAATTTGGCGGAATGGTATAGCCGGCATAAACGTGACTATCGATTCTAACGCCATGACCACCGGGCATATGTAGATTTGTGATTTTACCGGGCGAGGGGCGGAAACCATTGGCAGGATCCTCTGCATTAATCCGGCACTCCATGGCAAACATTTTGGGAGAATAGTTAGTCCCTGAAATGGGCACGCCTGCGGCAACTTTGATTTGTTCTTTAATCAAATCATAGTCAGTAACTTCCTCGGTGATCGGGTGTTCTACCTGAATACGGGTATTCATTTCCATGAAATAGAACTTGCTGTGCTTGTCTACCAGGAACTCAATGGTACCGGCGCCCTCAAAACTTATTGCCTTCGCACCTTTTATTGCGGCTGCCCCCATTTTGTCGCGCAACGCCTGGTTTACTGCAGGAGACGGCGTCTCTTCAACCAATTTTTGATGCCTGCGTTGGATGGAGCAGTCGCGTTCTGAAAGGTGGCACACTTTTCCGTATTGATCGCCCATGATTTGAATCTCAATGTGACGTGGTTCTTCAACGAATTTTTCCAGGTATAACCCATCGTTGCCAAATGAGGCGCTGGCTTCACGCTTAGCATCGTCCCATGCTTTTTTAAACTCAGATTCTTTATGGATGATGCGCATTCCTTTGCCACCACCCCCTGCGGTTGCTTTTACAATAACGGGGTAGCCGATTTCTTTGGAAAGGAATAACCCTTGTTCAATGGAATCAATTAATCCATCAGAACCAGGAATAGTGGGTACACCGGCTTTCTTCATGGTGTCTTTGGCGGTCGACTTATCGCCCATGGCCTCAATCATTGCAGCCGTCGGGCCAATAAATTTTATGCCGTATTCATGGCAAATGGAAGAGAATTCAGCGCGTTCGGACAAAAATCCATATCCGGGATGAATGGCATCGGCATTGGTTATCTCTGCAGCAGAAATAATGTGGGGGATATTTAGATAGGAATCTTTGCTGGGCGCATTACCAATACAAACAGCTTCGTCTGCAAAGCGAACGTGAAGGCTTTCTCGGTCGGCCGTGGAATATACTGCCACAGTTTTGATACCCATTTCACGGCAAGTACGGATAATGCGTAAGGCAATTTCCCCGCGGTTGGCTATAAGTATTTTTTTGAACACAGATATCAGTTTATGTGCGAAAGATCGATAGCGTTTTCCTTATAATAATGACAATACGAATTAGTCTGGTTCAACAATGAAAAGCACCTGATCGTATTCTACAGGTGATGCATTTTCGACCATTACTTTTATGACCGTTCCGGAGATTTCAGATTCGATTTCGTTAAAAAGCTTCATGGCTTCGATAATGCAAACAGGCTGGCCTTTGGTTATTTTATCACCGGCAGAAACGAAAGCGGGCGTATCTGGGTTTGAGGACCGGTAAAACGTACCGATCATTGGCGATTTGATTTCGACCGTTTTCGTTTCGGATGAAGCTTTCGCGACTGTCTCCGTCTTCGTCGGTGCCGCTGCGGCGCCGGCGCCTACTGTGACGGGTAGGGCAGGCGGAGCTTGATTGGCTGCGGGGCTGGATTTGAATACTTTCTGATCGGGCTCCCGCTTAACGCTAAGCTTGAGTTCCTTTGTTTCAATATTTACCTCATTCAAACCTGATTTGGAAATGAAATCAATTAGGTCTCGTATTTCTGACGTTTTCATCGCTGATGGATTTGATGCTCCGGGATCAAGTTTAGCACGTGAAGGAATGGTTACCTTCTTGGCAATAAGTTTTGATGCTTTAGTCTTACTCATGGTTTACATTATTCTTTGACACGCTCAACATAGCCGCCCGTAGCGGTGTGAATTTTTATTTTATCTCCTGCGTTAACAAAAAGTGGAACACGAATCTCCGTCCCATTTTCCAGCGTAGCAGGCTTTAAAGTGCGTGTGGCTGTATCTCCCTGCATCCCTGGCTCTGTGTATTGTACTTCCATCACGACATGGGTAGGGGCTTCAGCTGTTATGGCACTCTCGCCGTTTTCAAAGGCAATCAAAAGACTGACGCCTTCTTTAATATAGTTCACAGAACCACCAAGCAAATTCTTGTCCACATAAACTTGATCGAATGTTATATTATCCATGCACACAAGGCTATCTCCGTCGGCATAGAGGTATTGATATTCTTTCGTTTCAACACGGAGTAAATCAACAGCATCACCAGGGCGAAAACGATTTTCAGCAATTTTTCCATTCCGCACATTCCGCATCTTTACTTGATAAAAAGCACGGAGGTTTCCTGGTGTACGATGTTGAAGTTCCTCCACCTGCATGACCTCACCATTGTAACGAATGAAATTTCCTTTGCTTAAATCAGAGACTGTAGCCATAAAAATCGAGACTTTAAGTTACAAATGAATTGATTAATTGCAAGAATACAGGGTCTATATCGGGTTCAATTGATGAGGAGTCTTCGGAACTGTAGGGCGGGAACCAAAATGTTAACCATTATAGGCCCATTTCACATAAACCGCACCCCACGTGAAGCCACCACCGAAAGCTGCAAGAATCAAATTATCTCCTTTTTTTAGCTGCTTTTCATAATCCCAGAGCAGCAGGGGGATTGTTCCAGCGGTTGTGTTACCGTACCGTTCAATGTTCATCATTACCTTGTCTTCAGTAATACCTACACGGCTAGCGGCCGCATCAATGATTCTTTTGTTGGCCTGATGTGGAACAAGCCAGGCAATATCATCTGGTTTTAGATTATTTCGTTCGGCGAGTTGTGCAGACACTTCCGCCATATTGGTTACGGCAAACTTAAATACGGCCGAGCCTTCCTGATAAACGTAGTGTTGTCTTGATTCTACGGTTTGATGGGAGGCAGGAATCCGGCTGCCACCCGCTTTCATGTGCAGATAGCTTTCACCACTTCCATCGCTCTTGAGAATTGAATCCATAACACCGACATCCTCCGTCGTCGGTTCCAGTAAAACGCATCCAGCACCATCCCCAAATATAATGCAGGTGGTCCGGTCTGTGTAATCCATGATCGCTGACATCTTATCGCCACCAACGATTACTATTTTCTTGTACATGCCTGATTCGATGAAGCTGGCGCCCGTCGTTAAAGCAAACAGAAAACCTGAACACGCAGCGCTTATATCATAGCTAAACGCATTTACCGCACCGATAGACGAGGCAACAATATTTGCCGTGGCCGGGAAAGTCATATCAGCTGTAACGGTTGCGAAAATTAGCAAGTCAATTTCTTTGGGGTCAACGTGGGTCTTGGCCAGCATGTCTTTTACAGCCTCAATGCCCATAACGGAAACGCCTTTATTTTCACCTTTAAGAATTCTTCGTTCTTTTATACCGGTACGCGAGGTGATCCACTCATCCGTTGTCTCTACCATCGTTTCAAGTTCTTTGTTTGTAAGGATATAGTCGGGAACATATCCACCCACACCTGTAATAGCTGCTCTGATATCGGTCATGGTAATCTTAACTTTAGTTCAATGCGTTGATTGAATGTTATTCGTAATATAAAGAAAGTGCCCGGCGAATAGATCACCGGGCACTATGGCATACCTTCCCTAAGGAATACATTTAACATCCATTTTGTCCCCTAACACTATAGTTTTCATTACAGTGGCCTCCATGTGCCTGTGGTGGGCGAGGTGTATTGGAATCATGCAATATTAGGCCAGGACTTCTTTTTCCATCACTACCTTACCATTGTAGTAAAGTTTGCCTTCAAGCCAAAAGGCACGATGGGGTAAGTGATGTTCTCCCGTTGTAGGACACACCGCCAACTGCTTCGCGGTGGCCTTGTAATGCGTTCTTCTTTTATCTCTGCGGGTTTTCGAAATTTTTCGTTTGGGATTCGGCATAGTCTAAAACAGTTTATTTTAATTTCCTCAATATATTCCAGCGAGGGTCAATTTCCTCTCCATTTTTATTTTCAGTTGAATCTTCAGAAGAATAAACAATCTTTCCTGCTGAATCATCGTCATTTACCTCATCCCTAAACTTTGGGTGCAGTTTCTTTAGGGGTATTGCCAGTGCTATGAACTCATACATATACTGTCCCAGTTCAAGGGTGGCGGTATCCCTTTGGATGATCATTATCTCATCCGTAATTTCCTCGTCCTTTTCTCCATACTTGAACACTATTTTATTGGTGCGCTCAATGGGATACTCAAAAGGTTCAAGGCTTCTGTCACAAATCAGCCTGGCAGTACCCTTAATCCTAAACTCAGCTTCCAGAAATGTTTCCCGCTTATCCAGCGACAAATCAACCCCAAAAGCACCTTCAGCAACAAGGTCAGTTCCAAATTCCCTGAAGAATGCATTACCAAATTCAAAGTGAAAATGGTGTTTCTTATTACTCAGGCCAATAATATTGATGCTGTACAAGCCCAACGCCAAACCCTGCCGGGTATTAAAAATTAGTCGGCAAATTTAGGATAATTAATCAGAAAGTAAAAAAAACCTAGCTGTATTCATTAATGGCCACTTCCCTGATTTCCTGAGGGGTTTTCTTTTCGTAGTTTTCAATAAAGTAGTCAATTATGCCCTTTTTGAACCCCAATTTGATGGCGATGTTCTTGCAAAATATAATTTCGCTCTCAAATACATTATGGTCTACAAATACCAAATCTATGCTGGAGATCAGGTAATCGAACTTTTGATCAAGGGAAAGTGCACCCAGCGAGTCAATGGGTTGTGGATTGCGAATAAGATCATTTACTTCCTCTTCCGGGAATTTTCTATCGCGTGCGATCTTGAAGATAAAATCACGCTCAATTGATGCAAAGTGTTTGTCAGCTTCCGCAAGTTGAATAAGTATGTTGAGTTTCTTTTTTGTGATTATATCCATATCCAATAACTTGATATACAAATATATGCAAATAATAAGATTAAGACATTTCAAAGGTGAAATTGTAACATTGACTCACCCGGATGAGACTTGTTTTGCCAAAGAATGTTCGTTTCTGACACTAAAAATATCAGCGGCGCGATACACAGCGACACGCATGGAGCCTTCATTCGCCTGGTTTTTCCCAGCAATATTATAGCCCGTTCCATGGTCCGGAGAGGTTCTTACAACCGTTAGGCCCGCTGTGAAGTTTATTCCTTCCTCAAATGCAAATGATTTGAAAGGAATCAAGCCCTGGTCGTGGTACATGGCCAGGATCGCATCGTATTTTGCATGACTTCCGGACGCAAAGAATCCATCTGCCGGAAACGGTCCAAAGACCAGCTTTCCACGGTTTTTTTGATCGGCGATGATGGGTTTTATTATCTGCTCTTCTTCCTCGCCTATCAACCCACCGTCGCCGGCATGAGGATTGAGGCCAAGCACAGCAATACGGGGTTTGCTAATACCAAAGTCTTTTCGAAGCGATTGTTCCATGATCTTCAGCTTAGACTCAATTTTTTCTTTTGTCAGTGAGGCCGCAATTTCTTTCACCGGAATGTGCCCAGTTACCAATCCGACACGCAAGGAGTCGCTCACCATGAACATCAGGCTTTCGGTCGCCCCGAAAAATTGTGTTAGAAATTCGGTATGACCGGAAAATGGGAATTCTTCACTGTGAATGGATTGCTTGTCAACAGGGGCCGTAACCAAAGCATCGATTGTGCCTTCTTTTAGTTCTTCACAGGCTTGCTTCAGGGCAATGAATGCAGCGTGGCCACCTTCTTTCGATGCCTTTCCGGGGCTGATCTCCAGGTTGTCATCCCAACAGTTAACCACATTTATACTTTTAGGAGCAAACTGGCCTTTGCTGCGAACCTGGGTGTAATTAAACTCTTCAATGTTCAGTAGCTTTTTATAATAGGAAATGACTTTTGCAGAGCCATAGATTACAGGTGTAACAACATCAACCATGCGGTGATCGGCCAGGGCTTTTATAACAACCTCAGGGCCAACACCGTTTAAGTCGCCTAATGTAATACCGATACGGGGTTTATGTGTGTGTGCCATAGATTCTATCAATTCTTAGCGATTTAGCGAAAATATCTATTTGTTCCTTGTAGATTGTGGCGGATGTATGCAGATGGACGAATGAATAAGGTAAGACCCAAGAAGTCTTTGGGGCAGCATTTCTTGCATGATCAAAATATTGCCGAGCGAATTGTAGCATCCTTGAAAATTGAAAATGAAAAGCATGCCGTGCTGGAGATTGGTCCGGGGATGGGTATGTTGACTAAATTCTTGCTGGATAAGCCTGGCATAGAGCTGAAAGTTATAGAAATAGACCGCGATTCGGTTGCTTATCTCAAAAAGCACTTTGCAGCACTGCGGGACAAAATTATTGAGCGCGATTTCCTGGAGGTAGACGTCGACAGTATATTTCCGGGTAAATTCTCTGTTATTGGAAATTTCCCCTATAATATATCCTCCCAGATACTATTCAAGACCTTACAACATCGCGACAAGGTTGATCAGCTCGTGTGTATGTTACAAAAAGAAGTTGCAGAGCGCATTGCTGCCCAGCATGGAAGTAAGACGTATGGGATTCTCAGCGTATTGTTGCAGGCGTATTATGATATTGAACTGCTATTTAAAGTTCCCCCCGGAGTTTTTACACCGCCACCAAAGGTAATGTCAGCTGTACTTCGGTTGGTACGCAACAACGTAGCCAAGTTGGCTTGTGATGAAGTACTTTTTGTTCGCGTGGTGAAGCAAGCATTCAATACCCGGCGGAAGACCTTGCGCAACGCCTTAAAAAATCTAAATTTGCCAGCTGAAATTTCAGCACTTGAAATTATGGATAAGCGCGCAGAACAATTGCCGGTTGAAGCGTTTATTAATCTCACACAGCTAATTGACAGAAGTCGTGGAGCAGCCACTCGTTGAATTTGAATTGACAAAGGAATTTAGAGACCGCTTTCAGCAGGCGCTGGATGAGCAGGATGATCAGTTTATTCACAATATTCTCGCAGATGTTAAGTCAGCCGATATTACTTCTTTGCTGTACGAATTTAATTCAGAGGAATCCAAATACGTATTGGGACTGCTTGATATGGATGTGCAGGCTGAAATCATTAGTGACTTGGATTCCGATACCCGAAAGCGATTTCTGAAGGTTTACCTTCCAACTGAAATAATCGATTTCCTGAACCACCTCCCATCTGACGATGCGGCTGATATATTAAATGAACTCCCCATCAAGGAACGGGAAGAGGTATTGTCCGGACTGAATCCTGAACTTAGGATTAAGGTCACTGAACTACTTCGTTACGAAGAAAACGTCGCGGGTGGGTTAATGGCCAAGGAATTGATCAAGGCACGTTACTACTGGAGTGTAGTGCAATGCATCGACGAAATCAGAAAGCAGGCAGAAAATGTGAATAAGTTTTATTCCGTTTATGTAGTAGATGAACATGATGTGCTGCTGGGCCGGGTAGCACTTCAGGATTTAATAATTTCAGATACGAGGACCATTGTAGACGATATTTATGAAAAAGATATTCTTTCCGTGGAAACATACATGGAAGATAGTGAAGTAGCTGAAATTATGCAGAAGTATGATCTTGAATCTATACCTGTGGTGAATGTACGGCGACAGCTGGTGGGTCGGATTACTATTGATGACGTGTTGGATGTAATCACGGAGCAAGCAGACGAGGAGCGTCAGATCATGGCAGGTATTAGCGAAGACGTTGAGGAAGATGACAGTGTTTGGCGCAATACAAGAGCTCGTTTGCCATGGCTGCTGATCGGGATAGCCGGAGGGTTAATGAACGCAAAGTTTATGGGATTGTTCGAAGAAGAGCTCGCCCGGGTAACTGCAATCGCATTTTTTACGCCCTTGATCCAGGCCACAGGAGGTAACGTTGGCATTCAGTCATCCTCCCTCATCGTGCAAAGTCTTGCAAATCTGGATTTTGTGGATGAAGGGCTATGGAATCGATTTGTCAAAGTCTTTTTTGTCGCCTTGTTGAACGGACTTTTTCTTTCTGTGCTGGTTTTTGGGGCTAATGTTTTACTGTTTGGAGAGTATCAGCTTTCGATGATCGTATCGCTGGCGCTTTTTAGCGTAATTGTTTTCGCTTCTTTTATCGGAACGGTCACACCCCTGATCCTGAATCGGCTGGGGTTTAATCCGGCCTTGGCGGCCGGTCCGTTCATAACTACTACTAACGATCTGTTGGGATTGACTGTGTATTTCTTTACAGTTCATTTGATGCTAAAATGAGTACGTTGAAATGTTTGGTTATTGATGCCGTCCATGACAGCCTTTTCTCCATGCTGGCAGAAATAGGATGGGAAGCGGACTATCAGCCTGATATTTCACGAAACCAAATTAAGGCAGTCCTTTCAGGATATGCAGGACTGATTCTAAGAAGTAAGACCAATGTTGATCAGGATTTATTGGGTGAACATCCGAACATAAAATTCGTTGGACGTGCAGGTGCAGGGTTGGATATGCTGGATATGAAATATTTGACAGACAAAGGCATAGCGGTCCTGCATGCTTCTGAAGGAAATCGAGATGCCGTTGGAGAGTTTACCGTGGGATTATTATTGAGTTTGCTAAGAAATATTCCCAAAGCAGATCGCGGTGTAAAGGAATTTATTTGGGACAGGGAAGGAAACAGGGGTGAAGAGATCATGGGCAAAACGGTTGGCATCATCGGTTATGGCAACATGGGGAACGCTTTTGCCAGACGACTAGCTGGCTTTGAGTGTAATGTGTTGGCATTTGACAAATACAAGACAGGTTTTTCGGATAAGTTCTGTAAAGAAGTTCAGATGAATTCAATTGAGGAAGAAGCTGACATACTCAGTCTCCACATTCCATTGACACTGGAAACACGAAACCTGGTGAACCTGAATTACCTGACCCGCTTCAAAAAGCGTATTATTCTCATCAATACGGCTCGTGGGGAGATTGTTTCGCTGTCGGATTTGGCTGAAATGATGGATGCTGGAAGGGTCCGTGGCGCGGCGCTCGATGTCCTTGAGAATGAGAAACTTGACAAACTTACAAATGAACAGTTGTTAGCCTTTAATTTGCTTCGCAACCGGCCAAATGTAGTGTTCACACCCCATGTTGCGGGTTGGACGTTTGACTCCCATATTAAAATAAATGTAGCTTTGGTGCAGAAAATAAAAGCGCTTCAGTTGGCATAAAATTTTTATTTACTAATTTCCAAGAAGCATTCCATGTCTTATGAGTTACTTAAAAATGCAAAATAAGAGGTTGCATGAACTTTTTGATTCAATTATCGAAAAGCCACTCCTGACATCTACACTGGTTTTGATCGTGGTAACGATAGTCGTGTTGAGTCTTAGTGCTTCCTATTATATTAATGAGTTTGACACTTTCATTCAGCAAGTGCTGGCAGAAGCACACGGCATGATTTTCGATATTGCTGTAATTGGTATATTGATTTTCTGGTTGAATCAAAATGGAGAGATACGCCAGCGTATTCGCACCTATAAGGATGAAATTGATGACTTCAGGCTGTGGGAATCTGAAGAAGCTGCATTCCGCACGGTGGGAAATATTAAGCGATTGAACCGTCATAAAATCCATGAGATTAATTTAGTGAATTGCCACCTGCCGCGCACAAACCTTAACCATGTCCATCTGGGTGGTTCGAACATGAACTCTGCGAATATCTCGCAATCTGTTTTAATCGAATCGAACCTTGAAAACGCAAGGTTGAACCAGACAAATTTTGAAAATTCAACTTTAAATCAGGCGAATTTGCAGGGGGCGTACGCTAGTGGGGCAAATTTTAAAGACGCTTTTCTTATCAAGGCGAACTTGGAAAATGCTTTTTTAATTAAGGCCAACTTTAATAATGCATTTTTGATGGAAGCAAATTTGCAGAATTGCTATTTGATGGGCGCTGATTTTGAAAATGCCAGCCTGTACAAAGCCGATCTCCGCGGCGCAAAAGGATTGACTGTGGAGCAACTGTCGCAAGTAAAAACACTTTATTTGGCAAGGTTTGACGACGAAATATTGGAACAAATCAAGACAAATCTTCCGGAGTTGGTAGGGACTTGATTTTTGTATTGAAATAAAAAATATTACATTTGTGTACTCGCAACGGTCTCAGGCATGAGCCCGTTGTTTCTTTTTGGACCACTATAGAACCGATAATAAAGTCAAGTGGTTTTCCTTCTAGCAAAATAACAATATGGTAAGATAAGATATGGGTCAGAAAATATCATACTACACAAAAGACGGGATGGAGAAGTTGAAGAATGACTTAAGCCATCTCAAATCAAAAGGACGCGCTGACATCGCCCGACAGATTGCTGAAGCTCGCGATAAAGGTGATCTGAGCGAAAATGCCGAGTACGATGCTGCAAAAGATGCGCAGGGTCATCTCGAAGCAAAAATTGCGCAGTTGGAGGATCTCGTTTCCAATGCGCGATTGCTCGATGAGACCAACATCGATACGTCCAAGGTATCTATCCTGTCGAAAGTAACGATAAAGAATAAGAAAAATGGAGCATCTGTAACCTACACTTTGGTATCGGAAGAAGAAGCGGATTTAAAGGTAAGCAAGATATCAACGATGTCGCCAATCGGAAGTGGCTTGCTTGGCAAGAAGATAGGGGAGGTAGCCAGAATTCAGACTCCTGCCGGAGAGATGGAGTTTGAAGTTGTTATGATCACCAGTTGAACAACAGCCTGGCCTTTTCAAGCTAAAGGATTATGCCAACTATATTCACAAAGATTATTAAACGGGAGATTCCAGGTTACATTGTAGCCGAGGATGACCGCTTTATCGCCTTTCTTGATATCAACCCGCTTGTGCTCGGCCACACCCTTGTCGTGCCAAAGCAGGAAGTTGACTACATTTTTGATTTGGATGATGAAACCCTGGCCGGATTAAACATTTTCGCGAAGAAAGTAGCGACCGCAATAATGAAAGCTGTTCCTTGCAAAAGAATTGGTATCGCAGTAATTGGACTGGAGGTCCCGCATACGCATGTTCATCTCATACCAATGAATACGATGGGCGATATTAATTTCTCACGCGCAAAGCTTACACCCTCAAAGGAGCAGTTGGGAGCTGTAATGGCCCGAATTAAGGAGGCATCAGCATAGCGTATTCATTACATTGATTATGCCGTTAAACACCAGACAATTCTTTGCTGATACTAAAAACTGATGGCCAAGCGCACCCAATGGCAGCGCACGTTGATAGCGATCATTCTATCCCAGCGCTTTCACCCCGGGCAATTCTTTCCCTTCAAAATACTCCAGCAACGCGCCACCACCTGTTGAGACATAGCTTACTTTTTCGCTAAACCCCAACTGGGCTACGGCTGCAGCAGAATCGCCACCGCCAATTAGGGAAAAGGCCCCGTGCTCCGTGGCAAGCACGACTGCCTCGGCTATGGCTTTTGTGCCGACTGCAAACTTATCCATTTCAAAAACACCCATTGGGCCATTCCACAGTATTGTTTTGGAATCGCTTATCGCCTTGCTGAAAACGGCAATAGACTGCGGACCAATGTCGAGACCCATCCACCCATCTTTAATGGCGTGGTTATTGGCAATATCAGTGTTTGCGTCAGCAGCAAATTTATCAGCGACAACAGAGTCAATGGGCAATAGAAAGTCAACACCCTTGGCTTTTGCTTTTACGATCAACTCTTTGGCTAGGGCAAGTTTATCCTCTTCCACCAGAGAATTGCCGACATCGCCGCCTAATGCTTTGAAGAACGTGTATGCCATCCCGCCACCAATGATAAGATTATCCACCTGATCGAGCAGGTTCTCTATAATGAGAATCTTATCGCTGATCTTGGCGCCACCCATTATCGCCGTGAAAGGCCTTGCAGCCTGCTTGATTACTTTGTCTGCGTTACTGAGCTCTGCTGCCATAACATAGCCAGCACATTTTTCACTAAAAAACTGGGCGACAACAGTCGTAGACGCATGCGCGCGGTGTGCAGTTCCGAAAGCATCATTTACATATACATCGCCATGCCTGGAAAGTTGTTCGGCGAAGCCAACGTCACCTTTCTCCTCTTGCTTGTAGAAGCGAAGGTTTTCTAACAACAAAACTTCACCTGGTTTTAAAGAAGCCGAAATCCTACAGGCGTCTTCACCAATACAATCGTTGGCAAAGGTAATGCGCTGTCCAAGGAGTTCTTCTGTCGTTGCGACCGCATGCTTCAAGGAAAACTTTTCTTCAGGTCCTTCTTTTGGTCTGCCTAAATGCGACATCAGTACACAGCTTCCTCCATCGTTCAATATTTTTTTGAGGGTAGGAATCGTCGCGCGAATGCGATTGTCATCAGTAACTTTAAATGATTTGTCTAAGGGTACATTAAAGTCTACGCGAATCAAAGCGCGTTTTCCTTTGAAATTGATATCGTCAATGGTTTTCATGGTTAAGTCTGCTAGTTAGATCGGGGACGAATTTATGAAACTAAAAACAGTCTGCCAGTAGGGGAGACACGTATTTTTTAGAAAACGATTGTACGGCACCTGCAGGATGATTCTCACCCGGTTTATCTGTTATGAGCATAGCCATTGATCAAGTTGCTGCTGTGTCATGTTGCCTCCACAAATAATGGTCGCGACGGTTTTACTCGCGTATATGTCTGGATGCTCTAGTATGGCAGCCAGCCCCACCGCACCGGAAGGTTCAGCCACAATGCCAGCATGTCTGTGAAGCAGTTTCATCGCCTTGATAATGGAATCTTCCCGAACGAGCACAGCATCATCAACGATGCCCTCCATATCTGCCAGCGCTTCCGGAACGGGTATGCGCACAGCAATTCCATCGGCAATGGTATTGACGCTTTCATGCGTAATCACTGTTTTCTTTTTCCAGGATTCAACCATAGCAGGAGCACCTGAAGCCTGAACGGCAACGATTTGGGTTGAGGGATTTCGTTCTTTAAAAATACTGCCTATGCCATTAATCATGGCGCCATTGCCAAGCGCGATCAGCAGAACATCGATGGGTGTCGCAAAATCAAGAAGTTCTAAACCAATTGTTCCGGCGCCTTCTACTGTTTCAATGTCCAGACTATCCTCGATAAATCTCGCGCCACTGTCTTTTGCAAATTGCTTTGCTTGCAGCTTAGCACTGTCAAAGTCATCGCCATGTAAAATTATGGTAGCGCCGAGCTGTTTCATGCGCTCAATTTTCAATGGATTTGCCCTGACGCTGGCGTATACAATCAGTTTTATATTCTTTTTCCGGCAAGCGTACGCCATCGCCTGACCAAAATTCCCTGCGCTGGCACATATCAGGGTAGTGTTTGCATCGGATTCAGTTATGAGGAAATCTGCACCGCGCCCTTTGAAGGAACGTATTGGATTTTGCGTCTCTATTTTAAGAACCAGTGTTGCATTAAGGAGTGCACTTAGGGTATCACTAATATACTGCGGAGTCCTTAAAAAAACGGGATCAATTTTTCTGAATGCTTCTTCAATTCGGTCATACGAAAGACGTGAACCTGTTTTCATGCAGAGTAAATGGATAGCATTAACAAAACCTTTGCTTCATTCGACAGATCAGCGAATCCATCTAATCTCCGAAACTAATTCCCAGTCCTCTTGATGCCTGCACCAAGTACGAGTCTTTGCTGACAAAGTTGTAGTCTTTAATTGCTTCCCCCAGGGTTACCGATGTAATGGTATTATTCTTAAAAGAAACCATGCGACCAAATTCTTTTGCAAGGATCATTTCAAACGCTTTTACCCCGAACAGGGTGGCCAGTATCCGGTCGTATGCCAATGGACTTCCGCCACGCTGAACATGCCCCAGCACTGTCTCCCTGATTTCGGCTGGACATCCGGCATCTTTCAGTTGTTTAGACAGTTGGAAGGCCACACCGCCCAGCCGTACGTGTTCAGATCCTTTTTCCCCGGGTATCGCCGTGATTGACCCCTCTTTAGGCATAGCCCCTTCTGCAATTACGATGTTTGCAAAACCCTTTCCTTTCTTATATCGCAAGGCAATACGTTTTACAAGTTTATTAACATCGTAAGGTATTTCCGGAATAAGACATATTTCAGCACCTCCTGCAATCGCGGTATGCAATGCTATCCATCCGGCATCACGTCCCATCACCTCCATGATCATTACCCGGTGGTGGCTTTCGGCAGTAGTGACCAGTTTATCAAAGCTGTCCGTAGCAATCTGGACAGCGGTTTGAAACCCGAATGTCATGTCAGTTGCGGAAAGATCATTATCTATGGTTTTTGGGACGCCGATGATGGGAACACCCTTCTCAAATAATATTTTAGAAATCTTTTGAGAACCGTCTCCGCCAATATTAATGACTGCATCGAAGTTCAATGCTTTAATTTTCCTAACCAACTCATCAGACCTATCCGTAAATACAATCGTTCCGTCAGGTTGCTGTGTAGGGAACTTTATTGGGTTGTCTTTGTTTGTCGTTTTCAGGATTGTGCCTCCTTTGACGTGAATCCCCGCAGCGATCTTCCTTGTGATCTTAATGATATGCTGCGGCTCTTTCAGTATGCCATTAAAGGCATCGATACTGCCATAAACTTCCCATTCTTTTTGTTTTCGGGCTCTTTTTGAGATGCCGCGTATCACTGCGTTGAGACCAGGGCAATCTCCACCTCCAGTGAGGACCAGGACTTTTTTAGTCATAATTGTTTTCGTTCGTTCGTATTCGAAAATAGGCAAAGGTTTGGGAACAGCCTACTATGAAATATTTAGGAGCATAAGTTGCGTAATAAACGCAATAATTCCGCTTTGCGCATCTTCAAGGATACGGATTGTTTTTGGAGGTGAACACAACTGGAAAGAGAGACCAAAAAACTACGGATTTTCGCTTGCAGCGGCCCTTCTAAGTCTGTCGTTGATGGCCCGGCCAAGACCATTGTCAGGAACCATTTCCGTGAGAATAACTTCAATAGGCATTTTATCAAAGGCATGCAGGCCGGTAAACAGATTTTGTGCCGCTTCTTCCAGCGTACCAGACGGGGAGAGAATAAATTGATAGGGTGAATTAAAATCCTTTTGAAAGGTAAGTAGTCCGGCGCAATGTGCCGGATACTGTTGCAGTAAGTCTTCAATTCTTCCGATAATCACTTTCTTCCTGGGAGCATAGTGGCTTTTCAACTGTCCAGGTGATTTTGGATTTGAAGCGGAGTGCGATTGTAACCTTACCTTTCCGATAACGGCTTCAATGGCTTCAATACTTAGCCCGCCCATCCTGTACACTATTGGATTGCCATCCTCAAACCCAACGATTGTGGATTCTATTCCGACTTCACAGCTTCCACCATCCAAAATGTACTGGATTTTATTTCCGAGTTGTCCGTCAACATGTTCTGGTCGTGTGGGACTAACATAGCCAAAAGGATTGGCGCTGGGAGCAGCCAAAGGAAAAGAGATAGATCTTAATAATTCCTGTGTCAGGGCATGTTTTGGGCAGCGTATGCCAACGGTGTCAAGGCCTGCTGTAACAAGATCAGGAATAATGGATTGTTTTTTAAGCAGTAATGTTAACGGACCAGGCCAGAAGTTTTCTGCCAACAAACGGGCCTTTTCGGGGATATCGGTAACATAATTATTGACTTGTTGGATATCGTAAACATGAACAATTAGCGGATCAAATTGAGGCCTGTTCTTTACGGCGAAGATTTTTGCCACAGCCGCAGTGTTCAATGCGTTACCGGCAAGACCATAGACCGTTTCTGTAGGGATAGCCACAAGTTCGCCGGCCTCCAGAAGGACTTTTGCTTTTAAAATATCAGTTCCGGTCTCGGCCATGGGACTGCAAAACTAGAATTTATTTGTCAGGATGGGATAAACCATTAAGTTTCGGAATGTGAAATTTAATTATGAGACACAAAATAGCATTTGCCGCATTATTCATTAGCATTTCCTCATTTTCGCAACTGCCGGATCCAATACTGACTGCAAAACTGCGGGACCTCATCAACACCTTCAAGGGTGATGTCGGTATTTATGTTCGGAATCTCAGAACGGGCAAAACGGTAGCCATCAACGCAGATTCCATTTTTCCTACGGCCAGCATGATAAAGATACCGATCACCATTGCGCTATTTGACAAAATTGAGAAGGGTGAGATTGATTACCATGCTATACTGATGTACAAGGATTCATTACTGTACGCAGGCGAGGATATTTTAGGGTCATTTAAGGATGGTGAAAAGATAGCCCTGAGTAAGGTGATCATGCTCATGATCACAACCAGTGACAACACCGCGAGCCTATGGTGCCAGTCTTTGGCCGGAACTGGCACGGCCATCAATGGTTGGCTTGAAAGAAATGGATATGCCACTACGCGCGTGAATTCAAGAACGCCAGGCAGAGAACCATACAGGGCCAACTACGGATGGGGACAAACCACGCCACGCGAAATGGCCGACCTGTTGGTGCGGTTGCGCGAGGGAAGAATAATCAGCGAACGTGCCAGCGAGCGGATTTACCGCAACCTTACGCGGATTTATTGGGATAGCGAGGCGATGTCACAAATACCGCCTTATGTGCAGGCCGCTTCAAAACAAGGCGCAGTGGATCAGTCCCGGTCCGAGGTGGTATTGGTCAATGCGCCACACGGCGATTATGTGTTCTGTGTGATAACAAAAAATCAACAAGATGAAAGCTGGACACCGGCTAATGAAGGGTTTGTTTTACTGCGGAACATTTCCCACCTGCTATGGCATTATTTTGAGCCGGGCTCAGGCTGGACACCAGCGACAAAAGTTGAAGAATGGTACTAGCGCATGTGAGTGCTAATCGTTGGGTTAAGATCGGAGCCATCGCTAAATTGAAGTTGCGCTAGCAATATCCAATTTTAGCGTTTAGATTGGCGCAGGCTAAGCATGAAAATAGTATGAGTAACAGAACACGTTCCATCCTCAAGGCGATTGCCGTAATCATGGTATTACTCGCCGTTGCGATGCAATTGCAGTGGGTGTTGATCCCGGCGATTAGTATTTATAAATTCTGGTTTGTGGTGATTGCCTTTGGGGTGTTGCTTATCAGCTCAAAATAGGCGGCTCAACTTATTTGCCATCCGCAAG
Organism: Cyclobacteriaceae bacterium; assembly: GCA_029858965.1. Lineage (GTDB taxonomy): Bacteria > Bacteroidota > Bacteroidia > Cytophagales > Cyclobacteriaceae > Chryseolinea. The sequence continues at coordinate 11,767 of JAOUDZ010000014.1, read as the reverse complement.
ATAGAGGCGTTCTCTTCCGTGAGATGCACCAATTGATGCATGGGAATCCATGCCAGCGCGTGTGACTCCCTCGTCACCAAAAGAGATTGTTCCTTATCTCCTTCAATCAGAAACCGAACATCGTAATGCAGGTGCTGCGGAAATTCCTTACGCGCAGGGATAGTATGGATATCAATGTCGAATATCCCATTTTCAAGGAGCTTGAAATCGCTTAATCCGGTTTCTTCCCTGGCTTCACGCAGGGCAACATTCAAAATATTCTCATCGCCATCGGCATGGCCTCCGGGCTGAAGCCATTTGTTCAATTTCGCATGATGTGTCAGGAGAACAAAATTTCCTGATGTATCCACAATCCAGGCAGAGCCTGTGATGTGTCCAGGCAGGTGGTCTCGCTGGTATGCATCACGATGAAGCAGTAAATCCAGGAATTTTGGAATAAATATTTCTTCTTCTGCAAAAGCATGATAATTTTTCAACGCGGCAATAAGGAATTCACGATTCACATGTTCATTTTTAGTGAAGATATAGCGTAAGAAAGACAATATGAATGGTGTTTGATTTTTCGGCGCGCATGATTTTTGTAGGGGTATGTTAGAAGAGTCTTCGTCTTACCGGGGATACGATTACAATCTAAGAACATGACTAAGCAAATACTACTGGCACTCGCGCTGTTAGGCTTCACCACCAGCTTTTCTCAGGGGCAGGAGAAATGGGTAAGCCTTTACAATGGTAAGGACCTTTCGGGATGGAAGCAACTGAATGGCAAGGCTTTGTACGCCGTTAGGAATGGTGAGATTGTGGGAACAACCGTTTTTAAGGAGCCCAATTCATTTTTGGCTACGGAGGCTATGTACGGAGATTTCATTCTGGAACTTGAGTTTAAACTCGACGCGGATATGAATTCCGGCATTCAGTTCAGGAGCGAGAGCAAAGCTGACTACCAAAACGGCCGTGTTCATGGCTATCAAATGGAAATCGATCCTTCGTCCCGCGCGTGGACAGGTGGAATATACGATGAGGCGAGACGTAATTGGCTTTATACGCTGGAGTATAATTCAGCGGGAAAAAAGGCCTACAAAAAAGGGGACTGGAACAAGTGCCGCATTGAGTGCATTGGGCCTGTTATGCGCACATGGGTTAACGGTATACCCACAGCCAACTTAGTGGATGAGGTTACCCAAAATGGTTTTATTGCCTTGCAGGTTCACGCTATTACCAAAGAAGAAAATGCAGGTCAAACCATTCGATGGCGAAATATCCGCATACAGACCCAGAATCTTAAACCCTCCCCACCGGATGACATTTTCGTCGCGAATACGATGGCCAACTTCATTTCTGAACAGGAGAAAAAGAATGGCGTAAGGTTGTTGTGGGATGGTAAGTCAAGTTCCGGCTGGCGGGGTGCCAACAAGGAAAGTTTTCCAAAAAATGGTTGGTTAATACAGGACGGAATACTGAGTATTCAAGCCAAGAGGGACGGAGTGGAACGTGGAGGAGACATTGTCACGAACCAGGAATTCGGGGCGTTCGATCTGCAATTTGAATTCAGATTAACGCCACGCGGCAACTGCGGCGTAAAATATTTTGTCCAGGAACTCGATGGCGAAAAGGGTGATGCAATAGGGCTTGAATATCAGATTTTAGATGATGAAATGCATCCTGATGCCAAGCAAGGTGTTGTGGGCAATCGCACATTGGCTTCTCTGTATGATCTGATTCCATCCGAGAAGATCAAACGGGGCATTCATGATATTGGTGAGTGGAACTTTGGTCGTATTGTGGTTCATCCCGACAATCGTGTAGAGCATTGGCTGAATGGGTATAAGGTTGTGGAATACGAGCGCGGAAGCGCAATTTACAAAGCCTTGGTAGCACGCAGCAAGTATGCCAAGTATGAGAATTTTGGAATGGCAGAGAAGGGACCCATTTTGCTGCAGGATCATGGCGATAACGTGTCTTTCAGGAGCATAAAAATCCGGGAATTATAATAATAGTATTGCGCAGACAAAAGTGTGGATTATTGCCCCGCTGATCGCCGGCATCCCTTTATAGGGGCTGGCAATGGTGTCATAATGACTAAAGACCATGCTGACTGATGTGCTATCAGAATGCAGGTATTTTCAGTGTCGATTCCCGAATCACCAGTTTGCTTTTTATTATTCGTTGCTCGGGCTTAAGATCCTGGTGACGGATATGGTTTATCAATATTTCTGCTGCCGCTGCCCCCATATCTTTTGCGGGATGATCTATGCTGCTTAATGCAGGTTCCACAAACTGACACATATTCTCATTATTGAAACCAAGTACGGCTACGTCGTGCGGGATTCTCAATCCACTTTTTTTGAAAATGTGCATCATTTCGATGGCAGCATAATCATTTATAGCAAAGATTGCGTCAGGACGTTGTGGCATGCTGATAAGGTATCTGGCGAATTCCTCCACCTTATTGGTTCGGTACTGCGAATGAATTATAAGAGACTCCTGTACGGGCAGATTGTGTTTTTTGAGCGCATCCGAATAGCCTTGCAGCCTGTTTCTGCTGGTAAAAAGATGTTGGGGCCCAGCCATAAAAGCGATGCGTTTGCATCCTTGGCTGATAAGGTGCTCCGTGCCTTGAAAGCTAATTTCAGCATTGTCGGTAAATACCTGCGATGCACCCAAATTTTCACAGATGCGGTCGAAAAATACCAGTGGTATTCCCCTTTCGAGGATCGGCCTAAAATGGTCGGTACGATCAGTTTCACGTGATATAGCAACCAATAACCCATCAACGCGGCTTGATAGTAATGAATGCAAATTGTTTTTTTCAGTCAGGTAAGATTCGTTTGACTGGCAAATCATCACATTCATTCCGGCCATATCCGCTACGCGCTGAATTCCCCCAACGGAGCGGGCAAAGAATCGGTTGATCGTCTCCGGGATGATTACCCCGATTGTATTCGTCTTCTGTTGTTTCAGATTAAGGGCAAGTGTATTGGGCTCATACTTCAGCTGCTTGGCCAATTCAACTACTTTGTTTTTTGTTTCAGGATGGATATCCGATCGGCCAATCAGCGCTCTGGAAACGGTGGACTTGGATAAACCCAGCATCTGGGCGATGTCTTTTATGGTAACCGGTTTCTTGTCCATTTGGTGGAAACGTTTGCAAAACCAAAAGTAATTATTTTTTCGGGACCGTTCCCGGGAACGGTATCGAAAAAGTTTCTTCAAAAGATCGCCGCGTTTTTATGAATCTTCGTTCGGAAAGTGTTAAAATTAACTTCTTCAAACGATTTCAGATGGATATATCTTTACAGGAGACGTTCAATGTAGAATCAAATTCCTTCCAGACGAAGAGCAATTTCCCGGGAAATGCAAATGCTGATCTCGATATCGATGCGCTGATTATGCGTGTGATTGAGGACGATGATTATGTTGCCTTCCAATTTTTGTTCAATAAGATGTATGCCCAGTTGTGCCATTTTTGTGTGAAATTTGTAAGATCGCCGGAGGTGGCGGAGGAACTCGTAAGTGATGTATTTTACAACATCTGGAAAAATAGAAACAGATTGATAGTTTCTTCTCCGAAGGCTTATTTGTTTGCATCCGTGCGAAACAAAGGCTTCGATCATCTCCGAAAAATTAAAAAGATGGTGCACTGCGATCTGGATAAAGCCAACCATCTTCCTGCAGATACAGCCAGTAGCCAGGACATTCTGGTGCTACAGGAGCTAACTGAACGCGCTGAAAAATCGATTGCAAGCTTGCCAAAACAATGCAGACTGGTATATGAACTCAGCCGCGACCAAGGCTTGAAATACAAAGAAATAGCTGTTATCCTGCGCGTTAGTGTCAAAACCGTAGAAACCCAGATGGGCCGTGCTTTAAAGCACCTTCGAAATTCTGTTTCCATCGGGTAAATTCTTTACTCCTTTACGATTTAATTCAGGGTGCGGTACCTCAAATTCGTCTATTCATTAACGATTGTCAATTGAAAGGACTCAGCATGAGAGAGTGGTCACTAATAGCACGGTACATCAAAAGTGAGACCAGGAACGGCGATTTGGACCAGCTTAATGCAATTGTTAAGCGCTATCCAAACCTCGGCAAGGAGCTGGATATGTTGGGTCGTGAGATGAACACCGCAAAGGAACCGGATGGGCCAGACTTCAATACGCGTGAGGCCTTGAAAAGGCTAAATGAGCGACTAAGACTGGAAAATCTCCTGTAAAACGAGATGAAGAATTGACCATTGTGTAGCAATATTTCCTTTCTCAGTTTATTTTGTAAGCGGAAATATTGTGAGATAGTAACCTAATCCCTTTTTGCATGAATAGACTTTTCGACCTGCATGGTAAAACTGCTGTTATTACAGGAGGTACTGGCGTACTGGGAAGTGCAATGGCCAAAGGCCTAAGCGAGGCTGGAACGAATACTGTAATTATCGGAAGAAGAAAAGAGGCCGGTGATGAGGTTGTCAGATCGCTTGCAGCGCTCAAAGCGAAAGCAATATTTGTGCAGGCCGATGTTTTGGATCCGGAACAACTACAGAAAGCAAAGGAAAAAATTCTCGCTGAATTTGGGTCCATCGATATCCTTGTTAATGCGGCCGGAGGAAATTTACCAGGAGCCGTTATCATGCCGGAGCAGAATTTTTTTGACCTGCAAATAGAGGAATTTCAGAAGGTTGTGGACTTGAATCTGAAAGGCACGGTCTTACCGACTAAAATATTTTGCGATGTCATGGCAAAGCAAAAGAAAGGAGTCGTTATTAACATTGCGTCTATGGCCTCATTCAGGCCCATAACCAGGGTAGTTGGATATTCTGCGGCAAAAGCTGCCGTGGATAACTTTACACAGTGGCTTGCTGTTGAGATGGCGAAAAAATTTGGTGAAGGTATTCGGGTAAATGCGATTGCCCCGGGATTTTTCATTACGGAACAGAATCGAAAATTATTGACAAATCCTGATGGCACCTATACCCTGCGTGGAGAATCGGCTATCCGACAAACCCCATTTGGCCGTTTCGGATTACCGGAAGAATTGGTGGGAACCTTGATTTGGTTATGTGCAGACGCCTCCAAATTTGTAACAGGCGTTACAATTCCAGTGGACGGCGGTTTCAATGTTTTTTGCGGAGTTTAAGTCCTGAGTCTAATTCTTAATTACAGAGTTTTGAAAACTGACAATGCCACAAGGAAGCTAGAACAGACCTGGAGATGGTTCGGTCCCACTGATCCCGTAAGTCTGGCAGATATAAAGCAGGCGGGGGCTACAGGTGTTGTTACGGCGCTGCACCATATTCCCAACGGTGAAATCTGGCCCATCGAAGAAATCCACAAACGCAAGTCGGAGATAGAATCCAGCGGCCTGGTATGGTCTGTTGTTGAAAGTATTCCCGTTCATACGAATATCCGATGCCAAAAATCAGGCTATCAAAGATTCATTGAAAATTATAAACAAAGTATTCGCAACCTCGCAGCCTGTGGTATCAAAACCATTTGCTACAATTTTATGCCGGTATTGGATTGGACACGTACCGACCTTGCCTATACCGTAGCCGATGGCTCCAGAGCGTTGCGGTTTGATGCGATTGCCTTCGCTGCTTTCGACATTTTTGTATTGAAGCGGCCGGGCGCAAACGCTGAATATACCGCAGATAGAATAAGAAAGGCTGAAGCGTGTTTCCGTGCGCTGGAACCATCAGACATCGCTAACCTTCAGCAGAATATTGTGGCGGGATTGCCGGGCGCTGATGCCGGATATACGCTGGCTGAATTTCAGCAGGCATTGGATGACTACAAAGAAATTGATGATGCTGCACTCCGGCGCCACTTGTACGAATTTATCGCATCCATTGGCCCGGTAGCAGAAAAGGAAGGTGTGAACCTGGCTATTCATCCTGATGATCCGCCTTTTCCAATTTTCGGACTTCCGCGCGTGGTAAGCACGGAAAACGATGCTGTTCAGATTTTACAGGCGTACGATTCTCCAAATAATGGATTGTGTTTTTGCACGGGCTCATTTGGTGTTCGGCCCGATAACGATTTGCCGGGTATGGTAAAAAGGTTGGGGCATAGAATTAACTTTATTCACCTGCGCAACACAACCCGTGATGCAGAGGGTAGTTTTTACGAGGCTAACCACCTGGAAGGCGATACGGATATGGTGGCCGTTATGAAAGAACTTTTGATGATGCAACGCCAGCGGGAAGTATCCATACCCTTTCGTCCGGATCATGGTCATCAGATGTTGGATGATTTAAACAAGAAAACAAATCCGGGGTACTCAGCAATTGGCCGGCTTCGGGGACTTGCTGAATTGCGGGGATTACAAACCGGTATTCAACATATGCTAAAGGAAAAATAATATTTCTGTTATGATAGAAACGAAAAAGACCTTTTTAGGAGACGATTTTTTGCTGGAAACAGAAGCGGCCATTCACCTCTATGAAAATCATGCGGCCAGGATGCCAATAATCGATTTCCACAATCATCTTTCGCCTCAGGATATTGCCCAGGATAGGAAATTTAAGAATCTGACGGAAATATGGTTGGAGGGGGACCACTACAAATGGCGCGGCATGCGTACGAATGGAATACCCGAGCGCTACTGTACCGGGGATGCGTCACCTTTTGAGAAATTTACCAAGTGGGCAGAGACAGTACCGTATACCATGCGTAATCCACTATACCACTGGACGCACCTCGAATTGAAAAATTACTTCGGGGTAAATACGCTGCTGGATGAATCCTCCGCCAAGGAAATCTATGATACTTGCAGCGCCATGCTGCAACAGGACGATTTTTCCGTTCAACATTTGTTATTGAAACACAAAGTTGAGGTTATATGCACTACAGATGATCCAATTGATTCATTGGAATATCACAGGGAATTTGCTGCACAAAAGGCAAAATTCCGAATGTTCCCCACCTTTAGGCCGGATAAGTCATTTACTACAAACAATATCCCGGATTACAGAATATACCTCGATAAACTTTCGGCCGCTGCTGGAACTTCCATCAAAACATTTGACGATTTGCTGCAGGCCCTTCAAAATCGTGTAGATGAATTTCACAAATTAGGATGCAGGGCTTCAGATCACGGACTGGAAAGATTGTATTTTGAAGCCGACGCTGAAAAAAATGCGGGGATACTGTTTACCAAATTGCTTTCAGGAAAGGAACTTGATCCTCAGGAGACTAACTCATTCAAAAGTGCTGTATTGATTAATCTCGGTCGTATGTATCATGGCAAAGGATGGGCACAGCAATTTCATGTGGGAGCCTTGCGAAACAATAGCACACGCATGTTGCGTGAACTCGGACCGGATACAGGATTTGATTCTATAGGCGAATTTCCGCAAGCACAATCCATGGCCCGGTTTTTTGATTACCTGGATAATACGAACCAGCTGGCGAAGACAATTATTTATAATATCAACCCGGCTGACAATGAACTTATCGCCACGATGATGGGAAATTTCAATGATGGTTCGTTCCCGGGCAAGATGCAATTTGGCTCCGGTTGGTGGTTTATGGATCAGAAGATTGGCATGGAAAATCAAATGAATGCACTTTCAAATATGGGGCTACTTTCAAGATTTGTCGGAATGGTTACGGATTCGCGCAGCTTTCTTTCATTCCCTCGCCACGAGTATTTTCGCAGAATTCTTTGCAACCTGCTCGGAACTGACATTGAGAAAGGTGAGCTTCCGGATGATGACGGAATCGGAAAAATGGTCGAGGCAATCTGTTATGGTAATGCGAAAAGCTATTTTGGGTTTTAGCCTCTAACTGGCATTACCGGGATGGCTAAGCCTTAACATCCTCTGCCTGTTTTTCTTTGTGCTTGTAATGAAAGTACAGCATGGAACCGGCAATGAGTGTACTTCCAGCAACAGAAATAATATACCCTGTCGAAATAAAAAAGTCCAGCCAGCTAACTTCAGCATAGCCAAATTCTTTGAAGAACATAACACTGACACTGGCCAGATACCCAAACGAATCTGCTACATACATCAGGAAACCCACTGTTCCTGCATACTTGAACGCAGCAAGTAAGCGATCAAAGAAAATGCTGTTGAAAGGTACATATCCGAGATAAAGCCCTAGCCCCATTAATATCATCCAGGCCGGCGGACTGATCAGTTGCCGTTCGAAGAAAAACGTGCTTACCCCAACCAGGATCATACCCAGAAAGATAATAACGTGGTTTACCATCAGCGCATGTTTATTGTTTTTGATAATCATAAGACTGCCTATTACGATCAGCACGGCAATGGAGATGGGCGTTTCTGTTGCGGTGAATATCTCAGGTGAGTCTCCGTATCCTAAGGTTTTCCATACCTCAGCGGAAAAGTTGTCGCGAAAATCACGGAAAGCAGTCAGCAGCATGTAAGACAATGTGAACAGAACTATGCCCGGCCAAAAGTTCCGGGCAAATGATCTCCGCTCGGCTGCATGCATTGGCTGTCGCCTGGTTCGCAATTCTTCATCTATAACAGAAGGCGGTGGCAGTTTATCCAACAGCCACAAAAAAAAGATAAGCGGCCCCAGAAATAAACAACTTGATACCAGCGGCATCCATTTTTCTGCAGTACCCCAATCGCGCATGATAAAGCCGCCCACTGATTTTGCGAAGCCGGCAGAAAAAATAAAGCTAACGGATAAGCCCGCGCCAAGGACTTCGGTAAACCTTCTGCCCTCCAGGTAGCCAAAGACCATTCCCCATACCATGCCTAACGGAAAGCCATTTGTGAAAAGAAAGATGATGTTGTATGGCCTGGGGATCAAAGCAAAAAACAACCAGGATATTCCGGCTATGATAACCATGAGCAAAATTCCGCCCGCTCGGGAACTGGCTTTTAATTCTGAAATAAATTTGATCCCAACAAACTTTGACAGTCCATAGCCTACCATCTGGAAAGTAACCAACCACACTTTGTAACTGACACCCCAATAGCTAATGTTGTCGAATGTAGCTACAGAGAAAGTTTTACGAAATGCAAACACGCATGTATACAGGCTGAACGCCATGAATGTAGCATACAATGCAAACCAAAAGCCATTTGTTTTTTTTAACCATCGTGTGATAGGCGACTCAGTGGATAATTCCATGCGTGTTAAATAAAAACGGTCTCCAATTCCCTTCGTTTGGAATTGTAATAGATTTAAACCCGATATCCAAAAGTAGCCTGGCTGTTTCGGGAAATTGATTGATGATGTCATTTGGATGGTGTGCATCAGAACTCAACGTGATGGGAATATTTTTTTTGTGAACGAGTTCCAAAACCCACGGACTGGGGTATGTTGTTAATGATTTCTGCTGATAAATCCCGCGTGTATTTACTTCTACGATTGCGTTGGAGTCGGCGATAAGGTCAATTGTTTTCGCGATCTCCAATTGATACCATTGATCCTGTTCGTTCCAAAATTTCATCCCCGGATTTTGAATCTTTATTTTATCGAGATGGCCGATAATGGTAGGATTCGATTGTTCTATCATTTCCCTGGTTAATTCGAAATACCGGATTATTGCCTCGCGTATTTCACCATGGAAAATATTTTCAAGACCTTCTAAAAACAGTGCGTGGGGTCCATCAATTTCCCACGGTGTTCCGTTTGATAAATTTTCAACGAAGTGAATCGATCCGATAGTATAATCGAGCTGATCATTGTACTGATCAGGTGAAATTATGCCGGGAATGAAATCGATTTCAAGACTTGTATAAATTTCAATTTCCGGAGTGGTTGATTTTAGCAATGCAATGTCGCGCAGATAGCTTGGCAGATCTTCGGGTTTCATGCACCAACTGCGCGGAAAAGGTAGTGGAGCATGAGACGAAAACCCCAAGCCAAGCATCTTCTTTGCCTTTGCCAGTTTAACATATTCTTCCAACGTGCCTTTACCATCGCAATAGTTGTTGTGCGTATGAAAATTGGTCCACATTGTTTTTTGCCTGTGTTGAAATATCCGGGTTTAAAGTTGCAAGAAAAAAGCCAAATCACAATTCTAATAAAATCATAAAGGTGTAAAATAGGACCCCAGCGCAGCCATGGATAAACTTGATTACGCATCGTCAAGTGGCAAGAAAGGTCGCTTTAATAAGATTCTTAGAGGCTGCACTGTGCCGGGAGGACACTATCGTTGACCTTGCGGTCGTGTTGACAGGCAATTGTGTTCTTCTGGATTTTGCTGAAAATACCTGAAGGTGGGTAGGCCCTAATAATCACGGGTGCATCCTTAAGCACGAAAAAACTATTGCGATTGAACTGTTTGCGCGGAATATTTATTTTCGTGGCTTATATTACGCACTAGATAAGCGCAATTTAATTTTGCGAAACGTTGTGTAACGAATTATCTATTTTTAGTATTTGTTTCTAAAATTAATGTCCAATATAGTATGTATATGAAGAAATACTTTGCCCTTCTGTTTTCCGTTTGTGTTCTTAATGGTGCCGCGCAAACAAAAACGAAAACTGAAAACATTGTACTGATTACACTCGACGGTTTCCGCTGGCAGGAAGTTTTTAATGGCGGTGACTCCGCCTTCATGCGGCAACAACAAAATCTCAAAGACCCCAAGATACAGGAAAAGTACTGGCGCAATGCAACAGCGGAACGGAGGAAGTCTTTGCTTCCGTTCTTTTGGAATACAATTGCTACCCATGGTCAATTGTATGGCAACCGGGCATTAGGGAGTATGGTGAATGTTACTAATGATCAATTGTTTTCCTATCCCGGATACAGCGAGATTCTCACTGGTAAAGCAGACAACGAACGGATTCATTCGAACGACAAAATATATAATCCCAATACCAATGTGCTGGAGTTTATAAACAGCCAGTCTGCCTTTAAGGGTAAGGTTGCTGCTTTCACTTCCTGGGATGTTTTTCCCTATATCATCAACGACAAACGCAGCGGTGTCTTTGTCAGCACGAATGTTGCTGAAGTGAAGGGTGAGAAACTTACCGAAAGCGAAAAAATGATGAATAAATTGATCATGAGTCTGCCAAATCCATTAGGTGATGTCCGACTGGATGCGTTTACCTTCTATTATGGAATGGAGTACATGAAAAAGAACAAACCGAATGTTATGTACTTTGCCTTTGATGAAACGGATGACTTTGCGCACCGCGGGGAGTATGGAGCGTACTTGAATTCGGCCCATTATACCGACGGGTTTATTGCAGAGCTGTGGTCGTACCTGCAATCGGATATGCAGTACAAAAACAAAACGACACTGCTTATCACAAGCGATCACGGCCGTGGATTAAATGCCGTTGACTGGAAATCACACGGACAAAAGATTCCTGTGGCCGATCAAATATGGTTTGCCGTTCTCGGACCTGATACGCCGCCGTTGGGTGAAATGAGGGGGGGCTCCCAGTATTATCAGAATCAGCTAGCCAAAACATTGGCCGCTTTTCTGGGTCTCAATTATGAAGGAGAAAATAAAATTGGCGATGTAGTCGGACCGATGCTGAAAGTGAATTGACAGCGAATTTCTTTATCGGTTTAAGCAGGCAATGCTAGAAAACATTTTGCTTATTGGGGAAGATTAACCACCGAGACAACCTGTCTTGTTGTGCGGATCCCCACGCCGCAACGCTTCTCCTATGTAATCGACCCTTTGCAAGCAGCGGGGCACAGTACTTAATCGTCATGTCGCCATTAATCGGGGAGGTCCCCTGGCATGGCGATATTATGGGTTACACGAATGGTAATGGATCTACTCACGCTTTTTTGTAATATCGGACTGAAGTTTAAAAATTAGTGATGAGGT
>JAOUDZ010000072.1 GCA_029858965.1 Cyclobacteriaceae bacterium | reverse complement strand
AAAATCGCCAGCGGGGCACTGGGTGGATTTATTGCGTTGAGACTAAGCAGAAGCGCTGCGGCTAAAAATTCTTTGTAGGCGGGTCCGTGGGACTAATGCATTATCAGAATTCCTGCAATATTTCCAGCATCTTCCGGTCGAGCTTGTGTCCCATAAAATCTTCGTACTGCACGTCTTTTCGATTGCTGTCCAGTACACCAAATCCGCCACGGAAATTCCACATCGACCAGCCCCACCCGGCAGCCTTCCACAAAGGGAGCATATCACGATACCATGCCAACACTACTTCGTGCGGAGTGTTGCTGAAGGCTCCAAATTCTCCGACGTGTATGCCTACACCCAGTTGTTCAAGTTTTTTCCATGGATCAATGAGTTGCAGTTTCAATCGTTCTTTGTCCCAGACCATATCGAAAGGAATTCCCCACGACGCCAATTTTTCTTTGTAATGTTCCTGCAGCACCGGACTTGCCCACCGGAGTTCGGCAGCCTCAACCTGGTGGAGTGGCCAGGATGGTTCAGGCCATGTTTCGGCACCGTAGACCCATGACGCCCCATAGTGGCTCACCTGCATAGGCTCATATCCGCGGGTACTCTGTGCGATGTTGAGGTCGACCAGCCCGGGAACCGGGTCGCGCCCCCACCAAAGTCCGTCTGCAATAATCAACCGATTAGCGTCAACACTCCGGATTGCGGCAGCGGCCCCTTTCACTACTTCCACGTAAGTCTCTTCACTCACAATACTCGTCCTTTCATTAGTGATGGTAGCAGGCTCATTGAGGAGGTTGAAACTTACTTCACGGTTTGGAATTCCTTTGTAACGCTCCGCAAAATGCTTCCAGTGAAAGTTGAAAGCTTCCCGTGCCTCAGCATCACGCCAAAGATTAAAGGGCTCTTCTTTTGAACGATCGACAGAGTATCCTGGTCCACGGTGGAAATTGATGCTGGTGTGGATACCATACCGTTTACCAAACGCTACAGCCTGATCAATCTCTTTCAGTTTGTCTTCCAGCAAATTTCTCCAGTTGCCTTCTGCTGTCCAGCACAGGTATGACATGGGTAAACGGACAAAATCAAAACCTAACTTTGCCATCATTTCAAAGTCAGACTCCTCAAATGGCTTATTGGCATTGGAGGCAATGAATTTTTCCAGCAGGTTGAATCCACGCCACCGTGGAAGGGATGAAGCGTTGATGTCATCTGCTTTTGGTTCGCAACTGAAGGAAGTGCCTGCAAGGAGACTAACGGCAGCGGTCGATTTCGCGGCGGTTTCAATGAAAGTGCGTCGGTTGATCAGTTTCTTTTCCATAAAAATTTTTCTGTGGTTGCGCGTATAAAGACTGGTTGAAATTGGTAGTTGAAGTTACAAAGTCCTTAGTTCCGCCCAATGAATGTAAGTTTTAAACTTATCGCCATTTATTCCCGCCACCGAAAAGCAGAAAACTTTGTCGATACCGCCCGGCGCCACAGGTCTTCCTGTCATTGCGAGCTGAGGCGTAGTCTGCGCGCTGGCGCGATGCAATCCCCCAAAGAAAAAAGCGTATTTAAGTTTAAGTGTTTACGCGTGGCAGTTGGCACTGAATATTTGAACCAGCCATCCTAAGGCGTGTGTACTTTGTCGGGAGTGGATCAGCTAAAGCGTGACAGGTTGCCACGTCACCCGCTGGGGCAGGCCCACCCTTCGTTCCCCGCAAAGACGCTAAGGTCTTAGCTAGTCGTCTTTTATTCCCGCCACCGAATAGCAAAATACTTGCAAGACTTATCCGAGGCATTGCGGATGCCATGTTTTTCATCAGATTTCATGAAGTAAATATCGCCTGCTACGCCTTTGTACTCCTCGCCCTCAATTGTCATTTCAGTTTCGCCTTCGATAACCAGTGTGATTTCAGAATCAACATGGGCATGCGGCTCATGGCTTGGGCCCTTCTGGTTGAGTTGGGTGACGTGTATTTCAAACTTCCCACACATCGCCGTAGGTCTGTCGAAATAGCTGATGCGCCCGCCTTTCGTTGTGGATCTGAATTCAAGGGAATCGGCGTTAAGCAATAACTTGCCGCCGGCCGCCTGTCCACGCGTAATGTTCATAGGTTTCTTTGAGCGAAATACCATCACATAATAGGTGAGTGGACCGTCGCCGATATTCTCCAGCGACTGCATTGCGCGCGGTGGAACCAGGATCACACTTCCGGGGCCCAGAATAGCGGATTCTTCATCGATCGTAAACCGCATGGTCCCTTCTTTGACAATTATAACTTCTTCTTTGTCCTGCTGGGCGTGGGGGCGGCCTGGCGCTGCTCCTTTAGCTTGTGTAGTGGCATGCATTTCCAGGAATTCGAAGTGCGGTGAGGTGCCTTCCATGATTTTTCTCGATTCCCTGTCCTGGCTTATTTTCACGGGCAATGCAGACCAGGCGTACACACCGGATTTGACTTCATTCGAAGGAACTTGCGTCATGAGGCTGAGGAGAAATAGAAAAATAAGTTTCATGTTGTCGCACGTTGGTTGATCAAAGTACAAAATTCTTGTGTTGGGCCTTGCATTATTTTGCGACCATGCTAAAAAAGGTCTCTGGACAAGAAAGTGCGCATGAGTTGTAAGGAGATGAGACGCAAATCATGTCGAAAAGCTAGCGCTGAAAATGCTATATTGAATGCGATTCCATTTATTTCGGAACTTTAACCAAAGGTAACGGTGGTCTTGCCCTCTTCTCCTTTAGCATTGCCAAGATGTGAGTACCCCGGGTCCCTGGATACTGATGCAGCTGGGTTATTTCAACTTCCGGAAAATATGCCAGCTATAGATTTTTCATTGGCCAGAAAATATCGAAGCAACGCATTCAAGCCTGTTGGAGTCGATCATGCTGAAAAATTCAAACTTCTGGAAATGGCCCGCATGGTAGCGAAGTCATTTGCTGAACATGAGCCCATGAGCCGCCACGTTCATCCTCCGGGAAAAGAACCTGATTTGATTGGAGGATTTCATGAGGACCCTTTCGGAAAGGATCGTTTCGGTCCCTGGACGAAAGAAAATATTCTTTACTGGTTTATCAGGATGATGGTGCTCACCAATTCCACAGACTCAGGTAACGCCATTATCCTGAATGCTGATATGCTTCGACTATCGCTGATAATCACAGATAATAACAGTAATCCCATTGGTGGTGCTTTCAATGTCACGCTTTCTCCAGAAGAAGTTGATTTCCAAAAGACATATGCGTTCCTTGATGCAGTGTTGATATACATGAATCCTATCATGAATAAGATTCTTTCCCAGGAACATGAAGCGGTTGCTGCATTAAAGGAAAAATATCCCTCCTTTGGCCGGGCGTATAACAAGGGTAATGTCGGCATGCATTTTATGATTGCCAGATCAGCGAAGCTTCCTTCCGAACATACATTCGAACTGGTAGCTGCCTCTGCCGAACGTTTTCAGCACCGGGGATATGAATACATGCTGGTTTCGGCATCGAACCAATGGACCGGCGCGGCTTGCGAAGTGTTGGGGGGGACCCCCGTACATTTTTCACCTTTTCGAAAAACAAAAGCTGTGGTTGAAAAACGGTATGCCAGGGAACATGAACCTTATTCGATCGATGGTTATCTTTCCGACAAGGACAGTGGTATGATGTTTTACGCAATAAAACTACAATAATGGTACCTGTCGGTCGGCCAGCAGTTGAATTGAAAAGGGTATTAGGGCTTCCCGCTTTGTTTGCTGTTGCGGTCGGCGTAGTTGTCGCGCAGGGGGTTGTTGTCTCTATTTTGCAGGGCGTAGGCATTGGCGGGGCAAGTTTTTTTGCGGCACTGCTCATCGCGTTTGCGCTAACGCTTTGTTATGTTTTCACATTCTCTGAGCTGGCGCTCATGCTGCCCAGGGCGGGAAGCATCAGCTCTTATACCGAGGTAGCTATTGGTCATTTCCCTGCCATAGTAGCTACGATTGCCGGGTATCTCGCGCCGGCGGTATTTGGCTTGTCTGCAGAACTGTTCCTGCTGGATGAAATTCTTGATGTCCTGTACCCCGACACCTTCGGGTCAATCGGCTGGATTGTCCTGGTGGTATTTGTGATGCTTAACGTGCTCGGCGTGGACGTATTTTCAAAGGCACAGAATCTATTGGCCTATCTGATGCTGGCAGGTCTGATTGGAGTAGGGGTGGCAGGTCTGATTCATGCAGACGCCGCTGGAGCTTCCGTCGATTCTATTGTTGAAGGAATAACGCATGTTGATGCAAATGTTTTTACCCTCACCGTCATGGCGATGTGGTCTTTTATGGCGCTTGAATTTGTTTGTCCAATGATTGAGGAAGTTAAAAACCCAGGTAAAAATATACCGCGTTCCATGATCGCAGCGGCGGTTGCACTATTGGTGATTTATTTCCTCGTTGCACTGGCAGCCTACAGGGTATTGCCGGGAATTGCCTTGACTGAATCGGACATACCGCATTGGGTCTTGATTCTTGAACTGTTCGGTGAGCATGGGAAATTGATTATGGCCGTGCTGGCGATTACCGCAACGTGTAGTACAATCAATACGGTTATTGCAACGATTCCACGCATGCTATTCGGCATGGCGCACAATCATCAAATGCCTGCAATCTTTATGAAGGTTCATCCCCGCACAAAAACACCCTGGGTGGGTATTGTTTTTGTTGCGCTGCTCATCATGGTTCCCCTGATCCTACTAAGGAATCAACAGGGAATAATATTAACGTTGATGATTTCTGCTGCTGCCGTGTGGCTTGTGTCATACGTCATTGCCCATATCGACCTGATCGTGTTGCGGAAGAAGTACTCCGATTACAACCGTCCCTTCAAGTCTCCCTGGTATCCATTGCCACAAATACTGGGAATTACGGGCATGGTGTACATGATCATCAATAATTCACCGTCATCAGCGATGAGGTCGCAAGTCTATACGAATGCGGGAGTAATGGTCATCATTGCAGGGGTGTATGCCTGGCTTTGGGTGACGTTCAAGATGAAAAGAAAGCTATTTGATACAGAACCAATCGAGAAAGCACTCTCTGACTAATTTAACATCACATATAACTATAGCACATTAACAATAAACTGATGAATCCATATATGAAAGCAAAAAACATTTATTTTTTAGCACTGTTATTTGCCGTTGTCATGGTAACCACAGCCGGGACAACCATGCCGCTCAGTAAACATGCTTTAAAAGTTGAAGCGCCGCCGTCGGGACATTATTTGTACGTGGCTGTCCCGGGAATTCGAAATTACCTTGGCTATGGTGGCCATGGCATTCTTGTTTTTGATATCGACAACAACCATAAGTTTGTCAAGCGGATAAAAACCCAGGGACTCAATAAGAATGGAACGCCTTCCAATGTCAAGGGTGTTGCTGTGAGTGTTCCGCTCAACAGCATTTATGTGAGTACCATAGAAAGTCTTCAACGGATTGATCTGACTACTGAAAAAGTTGTGTGGGAGCGGACCTATGAAGGGGGTTGTGACCGCATGTCGATTTCACCGGATGGAAGAACCATGTATCTGCCTTCTTTTGAGAAGGACTTCTGGAATGTTGTGGATTGCGAGAAGGGCGATATCATCGCAAAGATTCAGGTTGTAAGAAGAGCGCACAATACCGTTTACGCGCCATCAGGGGAACACGTCTACATGGCTGACATTGCCTCCCCGTATTTGCATGTTGCGGATACAAAAACCCACACCATTGTTAAAAAGATCGGACCCTTTGGAGAAGGCATTCGCCCCTTCACGATTAATGGCAAAGAGACCCTCGTTTTTGTTAATGTCGATGGTTTGTTAGGATTTGAAGTTGGGGATTTGAATACAGGCAAAGTGCTTAATCGTATTGTGGTAGAGGGATGGGAAAAAGGTGATGTGAGACGCCACGGCAATCCAAGTCATGGGATCGGCCTTACGCCTGATGAGAAAGAATTATGGGTCAGCGATGGCCATAATATGCGCATGCATGTCTTCAGTGCCGTCGCACCATATCAGCAACTCACCACCATACCACTGCAGGATATGCCGGGCTGGGTTACCTTCAGCATGGACGGAAAATATGCCTATCCCTCCAGCGGTGAGGTGATTGATGTGAAGACGCGTAAAATACTGCTCACCTTGCAGGATGAATTTTACAACAATGTATCCAGTGAGAAAATGGTAGAAGTCCACATTGATGGAAATAAAGTGGTGAAAGCCGGTGATCAGTTTGGGCTTGGGCGGGTGATGAAATAAGAAGTATCTCACTGGAGTTATTGCAACGTTGCTGGAGGGCATCAAAAGTTCTCATCAAGAACAGAAGTATAGCATCTGCGCTTGTATGAAGCACACTTCAGGCTTTTGATAGCTGTGTTCCTTTAGAACGGTCGGCATATCCGATTTGGTGCAGCGTGAAGTCTGGACAATGGAATAATTTGACGTGAAAACAACACCGCAATCCCATAACTATAAGGACAACTACATAGATTGATTCTCTCCAGTTTTACCATACGGAAATTTACCTTACCTTAATCGTTTAAACCATTTATATTCATGGCGAAAGTTATTATCAACAGCTTCGAGGACTTTGCTGCTTACGTAGGCAAGGAAATAGGTGTGTCCGAATATTTAAAAATTTCGCAGGGGCAAATCAGCCAGTTTGCGGACGCTACCCTGGACCACCAGTGGATTCACCTTGATGCCGAGCGTGCTAAAACGGAAAGTCCATACCAAAAGACCATCGCCCATGGGTACCTTACCTTGTCGCTGGTGCCTCATTTATGGGACCAGATTGTAGAGGTGAACAATATCCGAATGTTGGTCAACTATGGGATCGATGGGTTGAAATTCAACCAGCCTGTCATAGTAGACTCAGCGGTGCGGCTGCGGGTGAAGCTCAATGCGATAACCAATCTTCGCGGTATTGCCAAGGCAGAACTCAATGCGGTAATGGAGATAAAAGATAACCCTAAGCCTGCTTTTGCTGCTTCGATTATTTTATTATACCACTTTATATAGAATTTGATGTGGCCTCAACGGTTGTTGAAAAAATCAATTGACGACCTTTACAAGATTTTTCCTGGCCCGTATCGTGTAGATTCCTGAGAAAATAGCATAAGTATGAAGTCAAGAGATTTGGGCAAGGGTGGGTTCAAGGTAAGTGAAGTGGGGCTGGGATGTTGGCAGCTTGGAGGCGACTGGGGTGATTCGATCACGAAAGACGCTGCATTTGCGATTATGAAGGAAGCAGTTGGGCAAGGCATAACCTTTTTTGATACGGCCAACGTATATGGCGCAGGGCAGAGCGAAAGGGTTATTGGGGAATTCATAAAGCAAACGGAGCAGCCCATAAAAGTAGCCACAAAGTTTGGCCGCGGAAGTGATGTCTTTCCAAATCATTATTCTGAGAAAGCATTGCGCACATCAGTTGATGAATCCACCAGGCGGCTTGGCGTCAATACCCTTGATGTATTGCAACTGCATTGTATTCCGACCGATGTCCTTCGCAAAGGAGAAGTATTCAATTGGCTTAGAAAGCTCAAGGAAGATGGCATGATAAAGGAATTTGGTGCAAGCGTGGAGACAGTTGAAGAGGGCTTGCTTTGCCTTGAGCAGGAGGGGCTCCTTTCTTTGCAGGTTATTTTTAATCTATACCGGCAGAAATTACTTGACGTACTATTGCCTGCAGCGAAAAGGCTGGGTGTTGGCATTATTGTCAGACTACCGCTGGCCAGTGGCTTATTAACAGGAAAATTTTCGAAGAAGACGCGATTTCCTGAAAATGATCACAGGAATTATAACCAGAATGGAGAGGCCTTTAACGTCGGTGAGACTTTCGCAGGATTGCCTTTCGAAAAAGGTATTGAACTAACAGAGACCATTAAGAATGACTTCCTGCCTGCAAACATGACCATGACACAATTGGCATTGCGTTGGATTTTGGACCATGATGCAGTAAGCTGCATCATTCCCGGCGCAAGTTCTCCACAACAGGTAAAATTAAATGCCGACGTTTCAAATATGGATCCCTTGCCAATTGAACTTCATAAGAAACTCCGTGCGTTTTATACGCGGGAAGTTCACGATAGTATTCGGGGTGCCTATTGAAAAAAGTATTCGCGTTGACGGGGTCGTCACCGGAGATGCACGATATGTTGACAACCATACCTGGTAACTTATTTCTGAATCATGGAATATACCAAACTAACGCTTGGCATCGCACTGCTTGTTGCTTTCACCTGGATCTTGTTTAGAAATAGCAAAAGATCAGGGGTTCTTCATGCGCTAATTCGTATTGACACGATTGTTGGCATGATCGCCGGGCTGTATCTAGTCATTACTGCTGTTCATTCTCTTTTCTTTTAAGCTGCATCGAAATTGATGAAAGAATAAAATAATTAAGTTTACACTAGCCTTATAGTTGCAAATGAACTATAAGGGATTTTGCCCTTTCGGTCTCCTAAAGCTTAAAGCGCTTGCACATTGGCATCGGCATCATCCTTGTCCAAATTGTTGTCTGCGTAACCTTCCGGCGCCTGGCAAGCCTGGTAGGGCTTCGTGAGACTTCCGAGACCATCACCATCCTCATCTTTGTAAAAGGTAGTCACCTGACAATCACCTGCCTTGATGGTTTGATCCAGGCACCGCAGCAGGGATAAATCTCCACGTGCATCCGACGAAATCTCCCAGATCATAACACCTCCTAATGTTTTCTTAGCCAGTTCAACCTTGCGGACAATGGTGGGTATACCGTTGTAGTACCGGGCACCAATGGAGTCCTGGTACGCAAGCGTGGGATCATTTTTAATAATTTCGTTGTAGTCGATGTACCGCGCAGGGGGTGTGAAGTCAAACCCGTAAAAAGGAACACCCAGGGTTAGCCGGTGTGCAGGTATTTTCTTGTCTTCGGTCCAGAATTTAATAGCATCTTCAGCAAAGGAATAGGGCGAATGGGGCCCAATAACGTCAGGCCTCCAAATACCGGTCTTATCATATACCATAACATTAATAAAATCATATGCTTCCAGGGCATCCTGGTGAACGGCCTCATGAAAATGTGTTGCGCCCAGCGCTGCGGTAATCCCTTTTCCTTTGGCGTGCAGCGCTTTCCGCAGTGCTATTACAAAGGGATTGTAATTTTCGCCGACGTATGGAAGGAGGTTACCTTCCACATCTACGTCTACACCATCGAAGTTGTTCGCTTCGACATAGTCCATGATTCTTGCGATAAAGTTACCCTTGTTTTGTGGCTGCAAAACGGATTTCCAAATGGTTGTATCGGGCCGGCCACCACCCCCCAGCGAAATGAAGACCTTCAGCCCTGCAGCATGTCCTTTTTGTACGATGGGTGTGACATCATAATTTCCATCGAAAACGAGGTTGCCTGCTTTGTCGGGGTTGGCAAACGCCAGGTTTAAATAGGTAAGTTTTTTAATCTCGAGGGAATCGATTTGGTCAAAGTTTCCGCCGCCCAGGTAGCCCACCACTTTAAAACTGGTATCCGGCATGTAAATATCGGGACCATAAGCGGGTTTGCAGGTGGTGAAGAGTAACAGACCAACAACAATAAAGCAGAAGTGATTTGCCAGCGATTTCATATTCTTTGGTTTAGTTTATTCAAGCAAAGTTGACAACGGTGTTTTAAGAATCAATATCTTCTTTCAATTGAACAGCTTTTGAAGCTTCATCGCGTTCATCGGCTGGCGATTTCGTACCGGGAATTTTGTACTTGCCGATTATTAAAGACCAGACTAATAACCCGCTGCCTGGCCATCCTTCCTGGATTCCGATGCGCCATAGTATACATGGTCCTTCACCATGATGGCCTGGTAACCCCCATACTTCCCCTTAACCATCCCGATATTGTGTCCTTTATCCATTAGCAATGAGATTGATTCATAGGGAAACCCGGATTCCAGGTAGGTTTCCCCTACATCGTCCACGTGTCCACTGGACGCAAATGTGCCGCGATGATAAATCCGCGGGGCATCACCGGCTTCCTGCAGGTTCATGCCAAAATCCAGGATGTTCAGGAGGATCTGAACATGGCCCTGTGGTTGCATATCGCCGCCCATTACCCCAAAGCTCATGAATGGGACGCCGTCTTTTGTGACGAAAGCTGGAATGATGGTATGAAACGGCCGCTTGCCAGGAGCATATACATTGATATGACCTTCAGTTAAGATGAAGCCTGATCCACGATTTTGCAATGCAAAGCCCAGACCTTTCGGTACTTCCATAGACCCAAACAAGCTGGAATTGCTTTGAATCAATGAGATCATGTTGCCGTCTTTGTCGGCTGCTGTTAAATAGATCGTGTGATCCCCGGACGGTAATCCGGGATTATAAACTTTTGCAAGATCAGGATCCATCTGCGCGGCGCGTTTTGCTCCATATTTATCCGAAAGCAATTCTGCCATCGGAATATTTCCGTATTCAGGATCGCCGTAGTACTTCGCCATATCTTCATACGCCATTTTTTTTGCTTCAACATAATGATGGATATGGGCGGCGCTCCCAAATCCCATTTCAGCGATATTGAAATTTTTAAGGATAGACAGGATTTCCAGTGCTGCAGTACCTTGTCCGTTGGGTGGCATTTCCCATACGTCATAACCGCGATAATTCACGGATACGGGATCTACCCACAGTGAGGCGTGATGTGCCAGGTCATCTGTACTTAAGAATCCACCGTGTGCTTTTACATGCGCCGCTATTTTTTCAGCTACCTCACCTTTGTAATAACCGTCTCTGCCTTTCCTGGCGATGATCTCCAACGTGTTGGCCAGATCGGGATTCTTATAGATATCACCCTTTCGGGGAAAATGACCATTCGTAAAATACTGCGCCTTGAAATTTTCATTCTCCGATTTTTGAACAAACGGTTCCATTGCTAAAAAATTGTCAGCGGTTTCAGCGGTAATGGGAACACCTTCCCGTGCATATTGGATGGTAGGCTGCAATATTTCGGACATGGTTAACTTTCCAAACTTCTTGTTCAACTCAAACCAGCCATCCACACAGCCTGGTGTGGTTACCGATAGGGGTCCGTAATTGTATTGATTGCCTGCTGCCACCAGCTTTTTTAAACTTTCGTACGACATCCCCGCCGGGGATTTTCCGCTTGCATTCAATCCATATAGTTTGCGTGACCTGGCATCCCAAACTATGGCAAAAAGATCCCCACCTATACCATTCATTCCCGGATCAG
This sequence comes from Cyclobacteriaceae bacterium, assembly GCA_029858965.1. Taxonomy (GTDB): domain Bacteria; phylum Bacteroidota; class Bacteroidia; order Cytophagales; family Cyclobacteriaceae; genus Chryseolinea. The sequence goes on along the minus strand of JAOUDZ010000072.1, from coordinate 10,774 downwards.
CAAAACCAAGAAATGCATTTGCCGCCATAGCAGCATCAATCGCTGATCCACCCTGCTTAAGAATTGCTACACCAATTTGTGTAGCAATTGGGTGATTGGTAGCGACCATTCCGTTTCGGGCTAATACTTCAGATCGGGTGGCAAAGGATTTTCCGGAAAGCCGATCCTGCGCGTAAATAGTTGAGGTATGAATGGCTATTAAGAGACTAATGCATAGGAGTGATTTCATGTTGAATTCGATTTGGTAATGAATGAGTTCAATACAATCTGGACGTCAAAGCTTCAGGGAGCCTGAGCGCCTTGCGTGTTGACATAAACGGCGTAAAGGGATTGGCTGGCAGTCATAAATAGCCTGTTGCGTTTTGCACCACCGAAGCATAAGTTCGCGCAAGCCTCAGGCAGCTTAATCTGGCCGATTAGTTTACCATCGGGAGCGAAGATTTGTACACCATCGAAACCATTCCCGCCCCAGGCGGCAGCAGCCCAGACATTTCCATCCACGTCGCAACGGATGCCGTCAGAACCTCCGGGATTCATCTCACAGAAAACGCGGCCGTTGGATAGCCGTTTTCCTTCAGCAACATCATACACAAAGATTTTACCTGGCGTTTGTCCGGTGTCAACAATGTAAAGACGTTTTTCATCCGGGGAAAAGCACAGGCCATTCGGACGGGTTATGCCGCTGGCAACCAGGGTCACTTCACCACTGGACGGATCAATGCGGTACACACTGGTAGGTAATTCGAATTTGTCAACGTGTCCCTCGTAATCCGTTAGGATGCCATAGCCGGGATCGGTAAACCATATGCCGCCGTTCGAGTGCACCACCGCATCGTTAGGAGCATTAAGCCTTTTGCCTTTGTATTGATCGGCCAGGATGGTAATAGTCCCATCAAGTTCCGTCCGTGTAACGCGGCGAGAATCGTGTTCACAACTGAGCAATCTTCCTTGCCGGTCTCGTGTATGGCCATTCACAAAGTTGGAAGGTGATTGGAAAACACTTACAGCCTCCGTTTCTGCTGTCCAGCGCAGCACGCGATTGTTGGGAATGTCACTGAACAACAGAAACCTTCCGTCACCGAACCAGACCGGTCCTTCTGCCCAACGCGCACCCGTCCACAGTCGCTCGACTGCAGCATTCTGCTGGATGTACTGATCAAACCGTGGATCAAGTGAGACGATGGATGGGTCGGGATAACGTACCGGCATTAGGTTACTTTTATCTTGTGCAACTGACAAACGCAGTATTGCAAACATTGCCAGCAGTAGGGTTGTGGTTTTCATACGCTTAAGGTTTTGACGAACTTATTACATTTCAATATTAATTTCAACGGTATTATCGATATGGACTGTTTGTGCAGGCCATGACGCGGCTGACAGCCTCAATGCCAATTCCACATTGGAAGTTAGTTGTAATATCTTGAAACATAAAGTCTTGTGCGTTTGGATATCTCAAGGAGGATATTCAAACTTTTTAAGTAAAAAGCACGCCCAGTGTCACCTGTCTGCCTTACATGGATCCGGTCTTGTCCGAAAGTTCTTGGCGGCAATGCTAAACCAGGATCCGATCATTTAACACGCTGTGAAGCGCGATCTTCACATACATTTAAGCAAAGTGATCTTCCGTGCTCACAGCACCCTTTGTAAGGAACTACAAGCCATAGGGCTTATATTAGAACGTTGACAGCAAGCCGTTTTAAGAAATTGTGCCCATCTTTTAATCTAAAAAGTCGTAAATTGATACAAATATTCTAAGCATATGTCGACCATCGAATTGAGGAAACGCCTTATTGATAAAATTCAGAAGACGGATAATGAAAATCTGCTAGAAGAAGCTTACAGACTACTTGAGCTTGAAACACAGGACATCGAAGTATACAAGCTGACGGACGAACAACGAAAAGCTGTTAACGAAGCCAGGCAAGAAATCAAGGACGGACAATTTTTGACCGATGAGCAGGCAAACAATGAAATTGACGAATGGCTAAGGAAGTAGTGTGGTCGTTACGAGCACAGAAGGAGCGGAAAGAGATTCTGGAGTATTGGAGACTGAGAAGTTCATCATCCCAATCCCATACCATCCAGTCCATTTCTCCGTTTGTTCCTGCAACGTATCCGTCAACCGATTGACGAGTTTGATTTATTCATTAATCCAACTGCTATCGGTAAGGGGATGACAATTTTTCAAGAACTTGAAAGCAAACAAAATCTTACACTCGTAAAATCAACATCATTTGACTGTGGAATTGTTGTACTTAGTTACAAGCTAAAACTAAACTAATGGATAGCGCAGTCAAAAAAGTAAATTTCATAGCGCCCGAATTGATCAATTATAATATGCAATTATTCACGAGCTTTCGAATTGCAGGGTTTATCGTACTGGAAGTGATCATTAGCTTTGGCTGCTCGAATCAAAACGCGACAGATTCGCCTTTTACAGTCCGGGAAAATAAGCAGGGTATCGAATTGCTGGAAAATGATCATCCTGTTTTCTTTTACCAACGAGAGCCGAAGGCATCCACTGAGAAATATTTTTTCAATAATTATCTGCATCCGCTATATGATTTGAAGGGTGATACGCTGACGGAAGAATTCCCGGAGGATCACCTGCATCACCGGGGAATTTTTTGGGCCTGGCATCAGGTCTATATCGATGATAAGGAAATTGGAGATAACTGGATGATGGAGAATATTTCGTTGGATGTTGTCAGCGCGAATACAAAGATGGATGATAAGGAGGCACAGCTCAATGTGGTAGTATTGTGGAAATCTTCAGGGATTCAAAACGGACAACATTTTCTGGAGGAGCGCACCTCAATTGTTGTTCATCAACAGCAATCGCATAGCAGGAAAATTGATTTTGAAATATCATTAAAAGCCCTTGTTCCTGGCGTTCAGCTTGGCGGTTCAGCCGATGTGAAGGGGTATGGAGGTTTCTGTGCGCGGATTAAGCTTCCAAAAAGTTTGGTATTTACTTCTGCACAGGGTTCTGTGACGCCGATGGAAGGACAAGTGATTGCCGGTGCATGGCTGGATTTCTCCTCATTGGACAGTACACGTAAGACAGAAAGTGGTATGGCCATACTGTGCCATCCCGGCACGCCGAATTATCCCGCGCCATGGATTCTGCGGCAAACCGGAAGCATGCAGAATATTGTATTTCCCGGCACCAGCAGAATCGAAATATCGATGGAAAAACCAACAGTCTTGCGTTATCGTTTGGTTATTCACGACGGCAATGCAAACCAGGCTGATATTGCTGCGCTGCAGGCGGAGTATGAATTACAATAGCTGGTGTACTACTCTATCGTAAATTCAAATTCGCATGGCGCGTAATTTGTGAAGTAGAGGCAATCGGCCTGTAATTTGGGGAGTGCGCCCCTTAGCTGCGTCCATTTATGGGCACCGGCACCTGGACCGATTTTAATGGTGTCGTTACCTTTTTGGTAAGTTGCGTATACGCCGTCATTTATCAGGAAAGCATTGTCAATACCTTCTTTCGGCGTTACATGTCGTAACGCGCCGCCCATACGAAAACCTAATTCCAATGTGACTGGTAAATTTTCAGGGCCGTCAACGGATACTTTTATTGTTGCTTTTCCATTACCGGGTGTTACATATACTTTTGTTCGGAGAGTTTGAACCTCCGACTGCGCTCTTTCAGTTCTGGGAACTTTGCTCCAGGCATCTGCATCATCAGGTATTTTATCCTTGGGAAGAGGCTGATAGTATGGTCCGGAAAGGGTTGATGACAAAATGTAATGATCCCCCTCTTTTTCCAGTTGCGGACTTTCAAACTGGCCCTTTCCAAAAAAGGCGGATGAAAGGCGCACGCCTTCTAATGCCGCCTCACCTTTGAAAAAAGTAAAAAAGGTCGGGTTGTTTGAAATAACCGACATGTCAACTTCCCCTTCTCTGATCCTTACCATATCGGAATACTTGAAATACTTGTGGTAGCTTGTCGGTATGGGTGTAGGTGCAGGGAGGTTTTGCAGCAAGGTTGAATCTTCGATAAAGTGGGGCAGCATATAGCTCAGCTGCTCAACTGCAACTGTATTTTGAATGTAACTTACCATTCCGGAATACCGGCTGTCTTGATCCAGCAGCGCCATATAGTTGTAGGCGAGATAATATGCTGACATGTTGCGCTGGAGGTATTTGTCCTGTCTGATGGAAGACTCCGTGACGATTTCACCGTTTGCATGGACCAAATAGAATGTCAGGTTCAGATTTTTGCGAACTACATCATACAGATATTCATAGTTCATTTTTTTTGCAATGACCAACAGGCATCTGTTGGTGACGGGTGTATAGACGGCCGTACTTCGCTCATTGTACTGACCATCGGGATCGATATCTATCTTCTCAGCCAGCCATTGTTCAACCCTGGCCCTATAGATTGGGTTGGGGAAGAAGGAATTAATCCAAGCCAGCGCACCGGAAACTACCCAGCGGTGGTTAGGCGTGTGAATGCCACCAACGGAAAGGGCCTTACCTGCGTTAAGCAGATATTGTTTTACCAGGGAAGGTAATTCTCCATAGTCTGCATGATTGTTTTTCAACATGATGGAATACGCCAACGCCAGCGGATAGATGGTAAAACCTAAGTCGGGCGTTGAATGAAAGTTTGTCGTCAATAAATCTATGGTGCCATCGTCGTGTTGCAGGTTTAGTAATGCAGTCGCGGCAAGGGTCATGTGCTGAAGCAACAATTTCGACCGGTAATATTTGGAATCTCGTGACGCGTAGCTGCACATCAGGGTTTGGATTAAGTTCGATGTGCCGATGGGTGATACAACACTGTCGACGTCAAAGACAGCGCCATAATACACTGAGCCCTTTTCAGTCAATTGCCTGCTTGATACTTTGGTTATGTTTTCATCATTGCGCCTGATGAGTTGCGACAGCAATTCCTTTTTGTTATCGGGGGGTGTATTGCCGGCAGCATAAGCCTGATGCAATACCATAACCATGGCCAGGCAAATGAATGCTCGCATTTTCCTGGTAATCTCGATAGCGATAAACATTTTTATTTTGGAGTTATGGGTTTTTCTTGTTTTGCCCATCAAACCTAGCCAGGAAGTATTGAAATTTAAATTAAAAAACCCGGAAGTTGTTTCCGGGTTTGCAAAAGCCTCAGGCGGTCACTGGTTCCTTTTTCTTAGCGACCAGCTTCTCCAGCAATTCAGGAACTTTTTCAAAGATTGAAGAAAGACCTTTGTTCTGATGGGTACTGACGAAGGATATCTCATCGTCCTTGGTTACCAGGAATCCGATGGGGTCAATTCCAATTCCTGCCGCTGCGCCACCGCCTTCTCCTTTGCCTGCTTTTACAGAATCACCTGCGCCACCGCCACTGCCGAATCCCACGCCAATGCGGATTACCGGTACACAGGAGAAGCCTCCCAGTGCAAAAGGCTCACCAATCACAGTTTCAGTTTTTGCTTCTTTTTGGATAAACTCTGTTAGCCGTTGAAGCATGGTTTCAAAATTCATTTCCATAATTTTTTGTTTTTATTAATTGAGAAAAAGAGAAAAGCCCAGCCTATTTTATAAAGCCTGATTTCGGCATTGAAGCAGGCATACACGCGTCCATAGAAGTTTGTGTTGAGTTCTACCGGACCACGACTCAGGGAATAACATAGCGGTATCAATTTGGCATTGTAGACCACATCGTCGGTGTCGATGTCAAGCGCGAGTTTTTTGATGGTTATACTGCGAAGAATTCCCTTAAGCAATTGAAGCATTCGCCGTATTGTGAAATGCGACTTTTTGCTTTTCTTCTTTTTTGGTTTCGCTGCTTCGGTCATCCTGGTGGTACTTTTGCGGAAGGGTATTGAAACGCCAAATAACTTCATATGCGGTTTCAGGTCGGTTGTAAGCCAAAAACTTACCGTTACAGGCTGGCTGATTTTGTACGCTGCGCGCGCGCTGTCAATGTCTATAGTTATCGGCACAAACAACAGCCAGCACAAAAGCGCGGCCAGGAGTATGAAAATTGCGATCAGGATCATGGCTGTTTGCTATTGGCCGAAAGTAGTTGCTGCTCAGAAATAATGAAATGATAAAGTACACGGCGCATGAATGATCATTATCATGATGTATTGCAGAGAAAGGAGAGTGATTGGCGCACCGGAAACAGCGGGATTTACACAGGGCGACTGATCTGGGGCAGGGTGCAGCGTTCTTCGGAATACTGGTGATGTAAACTAGGGTAGCGTTGGTGCCGATATATCCTGAGCTTTGAAGGCAATCCTGGCAATATTTGACTTCACTGCCATTCTTTTTTCGAGTTTAGCGCTACCATAGCACTTGTACTTGTTGCCGAACTAAGATAGCTGCAAAATCTTAAACATCTTCACGGCCAATCTTGTCTTTTCACACGAATCCCACAGCAGGAAATATAAGCGATATAGATATGACAATATCGATATTGCAGCGGCAACGAGATTGGGTATTCCGATTGGCTTCACACCGGGTGCGATGGGTGATGCGACAGCTGATGTTGTATTTGATTGATGGTTGCCACGGCACGGTAAATGTTCTTTATGAACAAGTCGATTATAAATAACAAATGGACTTATTTTAGACCCACTGCAATCACGGCATGAAATAAGTTCTGCACGGCACCGCGCGATCATGGGCTGACAGTTGAAGCGGGAAATTGCTTTCCAGCAAAGCGATAGACCAGGTACCCCGCGCCTGCAAACATCAGCCCCATAAATCCCAACAACATGGGCGCAAACCACCGCTCCCAAAATCTGTCAATTAGAATTTCCTGCGGGTCCTGCGGGTCGACCAGCACGTCAACCTCTTCATCAATATCATACGAAGGACTGGAACTACTCGTACTGCTTTGGTGGGTGTATGTTTTGCCTGCAAACGCATATGAGAAGGTGGGCCTGTACATCATCGTTGATCCACCATCATCATTGCTGCTTTCATAGCTTTCGTAGCCTATTACTTTGCCCTTCACGGGTATGGCGCGTTGCGCAAACTGATTGTTTGATATAATGAGATAAGCCATTATGAAGAGCATGATACCGCCCAGGCTCAAGAATACGGAACCTACTACACGGCCCACATTCATGCCAGGCTTTTGCAGTAACTCCTGCTGCAGCGACTTAAACTTTTCATGCAACGGAGAGGCTTCAAGCTCTTCCTCCAGTTTTTCTGCGAGGACTAATGCCTGCTCGGCAGTGACGTTAAGCGTCTCCTGAAAATAACGCACGACCTCCAGCTTATTACCCATTTCAATAAGCTCGGTAGCATGTTCTTTTTGTTCGGGGGTAAGGATCATAGCCTATGAAATTAGCAATCTTTTTTTGGTTGTTATACCTGCTCCATTTATTATTTTTTCCTGCTGATGGTATGTGTATGTCATTCCCAAACACCATGGTATTGCGCAACCTTGAAAATAAGTGCTGAATAACTTCATGGAATCCATTCTGTGGATAAGCATTTGCCTGACGGGTTTTTCAAATGTGCACAGGCTGCAGTATCTGCCCACAGTAGGGTTTACCTTCGCTGCGATCACGGGTATTTGCCCCAGTCAAATTGGTGTTTTCAAGATGCTTGGCTCGAAATAGTTCGACTTGCAACCGTCAAAAGAAATCTGAGATTCTGTTGTTTTGAAACGGCAATAATCCTGGATTTCAATACCCGACAGGAAATAGTCGGAAAAAGTGCGTCACGCGTCAATCACGCTTATCCAATTTAGGGGTAAGAATGTTTCCTTTTTGTTCGATATTAGGTGTTTGGTTAAATCAACAACTGATGAACAGAACAATGCCTATTGGCAAACCAGGCAAACAATGCTTACAAATAATTCTGTTGACAATCTGCTGCGCTTTCAATTCCATCGCCCAGACGGAGGATATTGATGCGGAAAAAACTGCCATCGAATCATCCAGACATTGGTTGGATATTGATTATGCAGGCGATGGTATCGTAGGGCATCGGTTGGACATTCATTTACCCAGGAATGGTAAAGCTCCGTTTCCCGTTGTGATTGCTATTTATGGAAGTGCTTTTTTTTCAAATTCTTCCAAGGGTGTTGTCTTCAAAGATGGTCTGTGCCAGAAGCTTTTGGAAAATGGATTTGCCGTTGTCAGCATCAATCATCGATCGAGCAGGGATGCCGTTTTTCCTGCACAAATTCAGGATGTGAAGGCGGCGATCCGATTCATCAGGGCGAATAGTCTGAAGTTTTCTTTGGATAATGCTTTTATAGGCATCACGGGCTGGTCATCGGGAGGTCACTTGTCTGCCCTTGCCGGCACTACAAATACCACAAAAACAGATCGGATTAATGGCCTTGCTGTAGATATTGAAGGGAGTCTGGGAAAGTATACAAAAACCAGTAGCCATATAAATGCGGTAGTAGATTGGTTCGGTCCTACTGACTTTCTGATAATGGATAAATGTGGCAGCACGATGTCGCACGATGATATCAACTCCCCGGAATCTACTTTGGTCGGCGGTGCAATTCAGGAAAATCCGGATAAATGTGCATTGGCCAATCCCATTTCCTATGTGAATAAATCGAACCCACCCTTCTTGATTTTCCATGGCGATCAGGACCCGCTGGTACCAATATGCCAAAGTGAAAAGCTTTTTGAAAAACTACGATCAACAGGCGTGAAAAGTGAATTCGTAATCATCCCCGGAGGCAAGCACGGGCCGGGCGTGTTGATTGACAAATATTTTGAAAAGGCAATTCTATTTTTGAAAAGCGAATCAGGTGCCGATAAACGATGATTAACGTATTGCAATCGGCCTCCCAGGCGAACCAGAGGAGCCCACAAACCTGATGGGCGTGAAGATGAAGAGGAACTCGTATACCTTATCCGCCGCCAGCGATTCGAGGTCCATATTTTCCAGATTAAAAATACCGTTTTTCATGATGAGTTCCTGGTGCACCGGGACTACCAGATCCGCGTCTGGATTGGGTACCACTTCCGTTGGTGCCGTATCAGCACCAGTCATCGCTATCTGCCTGGCGACAAGCCAGTGAGCAACTTCCAAACCAATACCCGGCGGGTTGCGATTGAATTCTTCGGGTGATTTCCAAAGTTGAGACCACCCATAGCGGAATATGATCACATCGCCAGGTGTGATGCTACTTTCTGCAACGCCCTGACGGGCCAGGGCCCCGCGGGTATCTGCAAGTGTCACCTCATAACTGTTGGAGAGTCTGTCTACACCTTTGTAAGATGCGATGTCAACCAGTATTCCGCGTGACACGATGGGCTTGACATGCTGTACGCCAAGATGAAGCAGCCCGTCGGGATGGACCACTTCCTCCTGTGTGAAACCATTGTAATAAACACCCTTCATTGTGCCGTCGCCATATTTAATCAGCGCGCCGATGTGACCGGGCCCATCAAATTGTGTCCCTACCTGTCCAAGTTCACCACTGATCACCTCTTCATTTCCAAGCTGCTTATTTTTTCCTGCAGCCGGCCCTGTATCAACCACCGAAAGCTTGTAGGAGCGTGTACCGCCATACGGCATAGCGCGTTCATACGGGTGCCCCAGCTCATAAACTTTCCCTTCCTTTGCGTAGGTCAGCGCCTGCATGATCTTTTCGGGTGTAATCCAGTTGGAAGCCCCGGCCTCGTCCCGGGCGCCCCAGGTTGCGTTTGGCCACCACGGGCCTTTTTCTCTCGTTTGACTCACCGTTGGGAACGACATGATGATAAGCAGAAGGGAAGTGAAGAGGGTTTTCATAGGCTAGCGCAGTTGGTATTGCGAAGATAAGAAAAACGGCGCGGCATGTCAGCACTTCACATGTACTCCGTTCTTCATTACTGTTTTCCAACAACATAATTCCCGGTTGCCTTTGATTTCGATTGCGTTACATTTGATAAGGCTCATATTTCCTAACTCAATTAAATCCAATGCTTTGATGGAACCAACACATTTTTCTGATCAAGCTTCTGCACCAATGGCAAGGAGGGATTTTGCCAAAGTAATAGCCGGGGGCGTAATTGCAGGTACCTTGCTCCAAACAACCGCTGAAGCAGCTCCACCTTTCATGTCTGGCAAAAAAAGAAACGCACTTATGCATGTGGGTAGTGATTATCATGTGATCATGAGTGATGCATCATTGAAGTGGGATGAACGACAATTAACGTGGACTTCCAGGCGAAACTTTGAATATCATGAGCGGTGTGGAGTTCGTCATTTCACAAACATCATGGGCAGGGAGTGGAACATTGATGCAATGAAACGTTGGAAAGATGATTGTGACAATGCGGGAAATACCTGGGAAGCGATAAGGATGGACTCCAGCTACATCTATCTGCCACCCGGATTGGAGCGGCAACAGAAAATTGAAGAGATCATCGGCAATATTAAAAAAGCATCAAGCGTGGGTGTTAAGGTTATTACCATGCATTGGACGCTCATTCCGATACGCAGAAACGGACATACTCCAGGCCGTGGCGGATCAAGCTATCACGCATTTAAACTCGAAGACAATTGGAAGGATCTGCCTGTGGGGGCGAATGGCGTGGTGACCTACAACGAATACTGGGAGCGAATTGCGTATTTTCTTAAAGCAGTAATTCCCGTTTGCGAAGAATATGATGTGCGAATGGCCGTTCATCCTTATGATCCGCCCGGGTTGCCCAGGGGCTACAAAGGAGTTGACAATTGGGACAGTGAACCTTCAACCGTAATGGAATCGCTACAACGCTATGAAGCAATCGTGGACAGCCCTTACAATGGATTTCAATTGTGTCTGGGAACGGTGATGGAAGGTTTAAAA
>JAOUDZ010000080.1 GCA_029858965.1 Cyclobacteriaceae bacterium | reverse complement strand
CCAACCCCATTCACCGTGATCTCATTCACCGTCGCCAGCCCGTTCACAGGACTGCAATTAGATTGTGGCACCAGTATGATATCCGGATTGTCAATCGTCACGATCGCAGGTGCATTGGTGATGGTAAAAGTTGCAGTGGTTGCGCAGCCATTGTCGGGCGTCACCAGATCCGTGACCCTGACCGTATAGGTGCCTGCTGATAGCCCTTGTGCCGTTTCATTGCTTGCACCTGAAACACTCCCTACCGTCGTGCCCAATACTGTCGTCGTCCCTGCCCCTTCAAACCATGCTATCGTATACTGTCCCGCAGCCGGTGCTACCCCGCCAACGTTGATCGTGATCAACCCACTCGGTGTCGCTCCTGTACAATTTGCATTGTTCGTTATCGTCGCTGCCGTTACAACCGGATTCACATGCGTGTCGGCAATGGTAAAGGTGGTGATCGGTGACTTACAATTGGTGGCCGTGTTGGTCGCCTGTACAAAGTAGTTACCTGCCGCCAGTGGAGTGCCGATTGCTGCTGCCGTGCCAGAGCCCGGTATCACCGTCGTCCCGTTGCTTTGATACCAGGTGAACGTATAGCCCGTCGTGTTTCCTATCCCAACCCCATTCACCGTGATCTCATTCACCGTCGCCAGCCCGTTCACAGGACTGCAATTCGATTGCGGCACCAGTATGATATCCGGATTGTCAATCGTCACGATCGCAGGGGTATCGGTAATCGTAAAGGTCTTGGTCGTTGAACAACCGTTACCTGGAATTGTATTGTCAGATACAACAACTGTATAGGTACCGGCAGAAAGGGCCTGTGCTGTTTCCTTGTTCACTCCGGTTGTACTGCCAACCGTGGTTCCAAGCGGTGTTGTTATACCATTTCCTTCGTACCATTTTATGGTGAAGTCCGTAACTGGATCCACCCCACCATTAACAAGAATTGTTATCGAGCCTGTGGGGGTAATACCCACACAATTGACATTATTAACAATTGTCTCAACAACAGCAGGATTTACAAGTGTTTCCTTAATGGTAACTTGTTTCGTACTGTAACATTTAGTAGCGTTATTTATTGCTTTAACAGTATAGGTTCCGGCAATGCGATTGGTGATGGATACAGCCTGCGCTAAGAAGGAAGTGGTATCTGATCCCGTAAACCAGCGAAAGGTGTAGTTGGTAGTATTGCCACCAACGTCGGCGGAAGCCTGACCACTTGGCGCGGCGGCTGCGCAGCTTGTCTGATCAATTGTCACTGTATTGATTACCGGGATAACAGTATTATCTACTACCTCAACCACCGCACGAGGGGAGGCACATCGGGTAGCCGTATTCGCGGCTACTACTGTATAAAAACCGGCCTGCAATCCAACATAAGCGGCTCCCTTAAAATTGGCGGCAAGCGTATCTGGCGTTCCTATATTGCCGTTAAACCAATAGTAGGTAAAGGATCCACTGCCTGATGCGATTGCTTCAACTGCACCATTCAATGGTAAGCATTGCGTTTGCTGTGCTGTCACATTAGCTGTGACAGTTGGAATGATGATGACGTCGTTTATCGTAATGATTTCAGTATCGACACAACCCGTAGTGATACTTGTCGCCTCAACGGTGTAGACTCCCGCTGCAATCGCCGTAATTGAGGAAGAATTACCAATCAAATTCGCTGGCAGGGTATTGTTGCCAATAAACCATTTGAAAGTATACCCAGCGGAGGTTCCGCCGACCAGTGCACTCGCCGAACCATTGGGTGTAGTGCACGAAGTCTGTTGCGAGGTAACCGTGGCAGTGACAGGTACTGTCAACTTTGATGCAACAGTAACGACAAGCGGCGATGAACTACATCCGCCTGCCTTATCCACAACAACAACCGTATAGTCGCCTGCACTAATATTCGTATAATTATTACCCGTAAAATCAGGGGAAGGCTTAACGCTGCTTCCATTATACCAGTAGAAATCATACTTGTTTATATTACCGCCTACATTAGCCGTTGCGCTGCCGGAGTTCGCCGGGTTACAATTTGCATCCGTGGTAGAAGCGGTTACCACGGGTTTTACTGTGTTGTCAATTACTTTTGCGGATTCAAGAATTTGACAACCCGTTGCTTTCTCTGTAACCAGGACAGAGTAAGTAACTGCAGTAACGCTGGTAATAACATGGCTTTTCGAAAGTATAGGACTAGTGCCGAATACGTTTCCTTCAAACCACTCGTATGTATAATCTCCAACAGGGTCTCCCCCGTTCATGATAACCGTCAATTTTCCATCGGGATTCTTACAATTGGTGTACGGTTTGTCGAGCGTAATTTCCGCGGTCAATGCCCGGGTCTGCTGACCTACGATAACCTGTGCAGAAGACGAAGCGCACTTAAGTCCCTTGTGGTAGGCGATAATAGAATACGTACCAGCAGCGAGCCCCGATCGTACAGGGCCTTTAAAAACCGCGAGGGCGGTGTCGGCTACTGCAGGACCATCAAACCAATAAAATGTATACCCCACGGTCTCCTTTGTTGCTCCGACTTGCCGAAAGACTTCTGCTGCTCCGTTGGGTGGCGTCGGGCTATTCCCGCATTTAATATCATTGGAAATAAGCGCAGTCTGTATTGCAAAGGGTTGTGGACTGACGGCAGCAGAAACTATGTTATTCGTGTAATTGCATTCTGTAAAATTTGAATTGGGAAGGCTAATTGGAGTTGGTACCGTCGAACCATTATCATTCAACACAACAAAAAGTGTAAAGTTGCTACCTGTTCCCTGCACGGTAAGGTTGGTAAGCGATACGACATCTCCCACATTGAATTTACTCAGGCTTATGATTTCAGTATTGAGCTTCACGGCCCCGGCTTGCGTAGGATCTCCCTGATAGAATGTTATGGGCAGATTACCGGAAAGACCAAGGTCTCCAATATTTCTGATATCGAGTGACACTGTAAAGGCTTGATCCGGGCAAATTGGCGGAGTAACCATAACCGAAGCAGCATCGTATGTTATATCGGCCGTAGCGTAGGTAGGACATCCTTTCGAATCCAGAAACGGTGATTGATTGAGGAAAGTATTTAATGGACGATTGGGTCCGGTTGTACATGCACCTGTTGAGAAGACAAGGTTATGCTTCTGTTGAACCCGTGGTATAGTCAGGTCATCATTTACATTCACGTTAAAATAGGCATGCTGATTCCATACTTTTCGGGCTGGTACCCATGCCTCCAGGTTTGATTTGTATGCCCGTACCTGGCCAAAAGGCGCACGTTTGATATCGTTGACGTTATCTCCATCGTTTGTTGCGCAGGTAACGCATATTTCCGTTGACCCATCACCATCTACGTCTACCACGATGGGGTAATCATTTGCAGTCCTTGAACGACAAGTTGCCTGAGTAAAGACGCTGCCGGTTCTACCATCAATAATATATAAATACGCCTCATCCCGATACACTATTTCAACGGCGCCATCATTATTAAAATCGAAGACGGTTGTGCTGGTATAACCCGATGTTCCTTCGTTTATATTTATGCTCCACAACAAGGTGAAGTCCTCCTTGAGGGCAAACAGCATGCTGCCTGATACGAAAGTTGCATTTGACTTGCCATCACCGTCAATGTCAGCAATGTTTATCCTTCCGGTACCGTGCTTCCAGTTATTGGATGGCTTAAAGATTTTATATGCATTATTCTGCACATCCCAGAAGAACACGGAAGTAGTACCCCCGGTGGAGCCAGTTGCTCCGCTCATCAACACATCCAGAAAGCCATCCAGATTATAATCGGTGATACTGGTTGTGGAGGTTACATAACCAAATGCCGTGTTTTTAGGGAAATAATTTGCTCCTGCGGGAATACTTTTGGCCAATGTTAATGTTCCCGCATCAAGCGTTCGTGATCCCAGATTAACGGCATAGATATTTCCGCCGAGCACAAGTTCAAGACCCGCACAGTTTGCGCATGCACCGTTGTCAAGCATATCAACCGCCACAGGCCCTGCATCAATGGCAGTCCAGTTGCCACTGCCTTTTACCAGTCGCAGACCCGTCGCAGCATCCAGAATTTCGTTTCTATAGTACAGCTCAACTTTCCCATCCTGGTCAAAATCTGCTAAGCCCATGGTAATGGGCTGGCCATAAATCGGTGTCCTCCATTGCAGAATGCCTTTGCAATCGTACGAAGAAATGTAAAATGTATTCCCCTGCTTTTCCGCAATAAAGATATCGGCGCAATTGTCGCCCATTACGTTACCAATGGTGTGATCGTAATACTCTGCATTACCGGTAATGCTGCCCGTATATTTTATGCTGAGATCTCGCCCATCAAGAATATAAAGCTTGCCATCATCGGGATGGAGTGTTATCATTTCAGGAATACCATCATTGTCCAGATCACCAATGGCCATTCTTCCAGAAGTCCATGTTGTACGGTCAGGCGATTGGGCACTCAGTTGCATCCCAAATTGCGCAACTCCGGAAGGTGGTGCCTGGCATGTTTTGTCACGACCCACATAGAAATCCTTGCAAGAAACGCTATTTGCACAGTCACCATCAAAGCAATCAATGAATCCATCACCATCGTTGTCTATGCCATCACCACAATTAGATTCCTGTGCCAGCATGGAAAGGCAGGGGGCTACTAACAGGAATATCAGAAAGATTCTCTTCATAGGGTCACCATAACTAATGCATTAATAGCTGCCCGCTATCTTCAGTAACCGAGAGCATTGAATCGAGACCTTCTCGAATTCCGCATATTATTAGTCTCATTGTACACTCCAAATCCTAAGCAAGTATAGGTTCTTATTGATAAGTTAAAAAAAGGTGAGCATATTCGGATGTATTTTCAATGTAAGAATTCCATAATAATACTAAACTTTAGGTTCAAAATTATTTTGACCTTTTCACTTTAATTAAATAGGCAACAAATTTGCCAACTATGAGCATACGCATGTCAACGATGAATTGCATAGTTAGACTTTGCTCAACGGGACTATTGCTGGTTGTTAGTCTTTCAACAACATCCGCGCAGATAATACGGGCAGGGATCAAGGCAGGACCACAATTATCGTGGGTTACTGTTGACGATCCAAAGTATAATGCTGTAGGCAAGGTCCATCCGATTCCGGGTTTTCATGCCGGCGCTGTCCTTGCCTTTAAGGTGAAAGACCGGTACTTTCTCAATACGGAATACATTTATTCCCAAAAGGGCAAAAATGTAACAGGTAAGATTGATCCTAATTTGAATGATAAAGTCATCTACCGACACATTGATGTTCCAATTCTGTTCTCCATGTATTTCAAAGGAAAGTTTTTGAAAACCAGAGAATTTAAATGGTATATCAACGCCGGACCGAATATAAGTTATTGGCTTGGTGGAAATGGAGTAATCGAGGCTGGCGACTTAATTGAAAACGGAATACCAGCGCTGAAGTACAAAATTGCTTTTGGCACCAGGCCGGATCACAACGATCCTGACATACTCTACATCAAAGATGCAAAACGATTGCAGTTTGGAATGAATGTTGGAGGAGGTATACTACTTGAACCAGGCGGTAACCAAAAAGTACTGATCGATTTCCGTTATGAGATAGGCCACACGCAGATTGGCAATGCAGGAAGTTCTCAATTCTTAATTCCTTCTGATTATCAGGATAACATGAAGGGCAGAAACAAAGGCATTCGATTGTCTTTGATTTATCTTTATGAGTTTAGCTCAGACCCCAAAGAAAGAAATAAAGGTAAAAGCACCATTAATAAAAAAAAATAGGCTCTTTTCTCGCGTAAAGCTTCCTTTAGGTTTTATTGGTCCGAAAGAGAATCTGATTCACTGTTCTTTTTGGCATCGGATTCAATCTTCTTCCAGTTTTTTCGGATGTTTTGTTTCACAGATTTCGGCATGTAGTGCTTTTCGCCGGGTCTCGGGCAATCCCATTCTTCCATAGAAATGTTCTGAATAAATCGCACGTCATTTGGTTTGGATTCCCTGCTGCTTTGCACTGCCGGTTCTGATGTTTGACTTGCTTTCGCGGAAAGCATGGTAGCGGAAGGCCTAAAACTCTTATGAAGTTTCACCGTCTTCATTCTCGGGCATGGAATTTTGCCAACCTGACAGGCTGAACAAATAAGGAGTAGACTGGCTAGCGCACGTATGGTCATATTGCATCGGGTTATATTAACTGAAGTCCACCAATTACAATTATATAATTCCCTTTAGGAATACAAAGGTTCCCGGCAGAGGGTAATTGTGCCTGGAAATCTTTGTTTTTCTCCTGCTTATGTTCTTTATTATACAGGAAAGGACCAAATCAACAATCCTCCGCCACAAATGGCAATTCCTTAAAAAAGAAACTAACTTACACAATATACATTTTCTTTAAATGAAACCGGCTATCACAGTTTTTGAATTATCGAAAATTCTTAAGCTTAGCCCTTCTACTGTTTCCAGGGCACTCAAAAATCATCCTGACATCGCTCCCGAAACCCGCCAACGGGTTCTGGAACTTTCAAAAAAGCTGGATTATGAGCCAAACATTTACGCGGTAAGCCTTCGCACAAGGAATACCCATGAGTTTGCGGTTATTGTGCCCAGTCTATCGGGATTCTTTTACGATTCTTTTATTTCAGCTGTTGAGCAGGAAGCAAGGAAGTTGTCTTATTCACTTTTCATTTTGCTATCTGGCGATGATCCAAAAGCAGAAATAGAACATCTTAAAGTTTGCAAGCAACGAAAAGTGGAGGGTATATTTGCCTGCATCACGCCGCATACCAAAGATTTTTCTCCCTTCCAGAAGCTGCAAAAGCTAGACATGCCTGTAATATTCTTCGACAAGGTTCCCCTGCAAGGTCATTTCACAAAAGTATGCGTAGCAGATCAGCGGGCGGCTGAACTGGCTGCTATAGCGTTGATTAACAGCCCAAGGAAAAAGATTCTGTCGATCTTCGGCGATTTGAATATGTCTATTTCTACACGAAGGCACGATACTTTCATCAACACTTTTAAAAAAGCCTCGTCTACGCAACAAGTTATCATTGATTTCGCCACAAGCACAGAAGAGGCACAGCAGATTGTACTGGCGGCCTTTTCTTTAGTGGAAAGACCGGATGCGGTTTTTTGTATGAGTGATGAAATCCTTATTGGTGTTATGAAAGCCATTCAAATGATGCAATTAGACATCCCGAAACAAGTTGCAGTTATTTGCATAAGCAACGGCTTTTTCCCCAAATTATATCACCCCGCGATAACATATGTAGAGACCAGTGGTGAAAAGTTGGGCAAGCTTGCTTTTGCAAGGATGCTGGATTATATCAATGGAAATAAGGAAGCAGGAGAACTTGTTGTGGAGTCTTTGCTGGTCAGGGGTGAATCACTGTAATGCTACGCAATATAAAGTGGTCCCAATTTCTGAATTTTTTTTGCAGCCATATTGAGGCCGTCATTGATGCAGGCAGCTGTTGGTCGATGCTGAAGATAGGCATTGAGAAAGCCCGACCAGAATGCGTCTCCGGCACCAGTAGTGTCTATTACATTAGAAACCGGAACTGCCGGTTGAAACTTCCAAACCGCATCAACGTTATCCCTGAACCAGACTCCATTTTCACCACACGTTAGACAGGTAACGGTAGTGGTAAGGGTAGACAGGAAATCCAGGGCCTCCTGAATTAATACTGACCTTCCTATAAATCGTTCAACGTCGTCCAAGCTCATCTTTAACAGTGGACGTTTTTCACATACCTTTTTAAAGGTTTCCTTACCATCGTCTTGCCAAAGGACCTGGGTGAAATTCCAGTCTATCGAAACCATTTTTCCCATGTCTACAGCCAGCTGTAATGCATGCAGAATATTTCTTTGCGCAGGATTACGACTCAGGGCGAAGGCCCCGCTATGAAGTATCGCACTATTTTCGACCAACGCTTTGTCAATCGGGCCGATCTGCGCATCAGCCATGCGATAGGCTACAAAATCAGGGGTGCTCTTGCTTCTACCAACCATGACGATCGAAGTAGGATATATTTTACTTCGGCTGATATACACATCATCTAATCCAATTTCCTTGATGGATTCCAGTATATTATGTCCTATACCATCTTCACCTATGCAACCAACCATTACCGCATGGGTACCCATCCAGTTAAGATTTGCACAGACGTTGGCAGGACTACCACCCTGGTAAAGTCGGAAAGTCCTTGCTTCCGACAGAGAGCTTACATAATTCTCGGTGATTACATCCGCCAAGAGTTCGCCAATGGCGAGTACGCTAATTTTCATTTCCAACAGATTTAGGTTTGGATGTCACCTGCGATTATTGCTGTTCCTGCCAATGATTGCTCGCCTATAATAGCCCCGCCTGCACTCCACGTACACCGTGGCACGCCGATATTTTCGCAAGTTTTACCATGAAAACATTCATTCATCTCCCAACTACTTCTTCCGTTTGCCTGGTGAATTCGTTCTACCACCAGTTTTGCCAAAAGATCTTCATTTTTCCTCTTTAGCGCGGCGGCAAGGAACCCATTCCATACGGGCCACAGACCTCCGTTGTGAAATTCATTAGGTTTATTCCGAAAGCTGTAAGCGTAATTGGATTCCAGCTCTGTCATCTCCCAATCTGCAGTATCGATTGCAGGATAAAAGGATGGAACAATGGCCTTCGAATGTTGTGTCAATTGACGAATATAACCTATAACAGCTTTATTTTGTGATTCATCTCCTACATCCAACAGCAGGGCCAGGCTGTTGGCCTGCAAATCAAAATACCTGTAAATTCGTGAAGGGTTGAATCCGAGGAACCAATAGGCTGATGGGGCCAATGCAAGCTGGTGTTTTAGGTTGGGGGCATATAATGCCGAAGGCTCTGAATTGTTCCAAAAATTGTTTCGGACTACCGTCATAATGCGCTCTGCCTTTTCACGCCATTCTATCCGTTTATAAATAGCTGCGGCCAGGCGCAATGCCCATATACGAAGGAGCTGATCGAACAGAATGTATCCGTGTTGAATGTATTCATCCGCCCAATCACCACTCTGCGGTACATACAAGAGATGTTTACCGTTAAATTCCCAAGCCTCCATGACTGAAAAACATTTCTCCACCTGCCTTTCGTAATTCCTGGATAGTAAGTCGTCCATCGTGGAGGATGTGTATTGACAGAGACCAATGATTGCCCATGAAGGGTTATCAGCCCGACCGACTGTTCCTCCGTAACTAATCTTCCCATCTGCTGCAACATTCGACGGAATAAACCCGGAAGGGTGCTGATGATCAAAAATTGTCTTAAGGGTATTGCCGAAAGTTTGTATAAGGTCTTTGTCTCCGCTCATCAAGGCAGCGAGCCCATTAACAACACCATCGCGTGTCCAGACACGTTGATAGTTGTCATGATCCTGGACACTGGCAACGAAACCCATGGGTGTTGAAGCCTGTCGCAGCAGTTCAATTGCTTTTGAATAACCAATTTGACTAATCATCATTAATGGCCGCTTATGGGTAATGAAGTACTGGTCTGCCCATCAAGATTCTTATTTACCGTGACAAAGAGGACAGCGATGGCCCCAAGCAGCAATAAAACACCCGCCAGCCTGACAACATTTTCAGGATTACCATTGAGCCATGCCTTATAGAACAAGGGTAATGTAAAAATCTGAATCATCATCGGTATTACAATGAACATATTAAAGATTCCCATGTATACACCGGTGCGTTCTTTTGGAATACTTCCTGCCAGCATTATATAAGGATTGCCCATCATGCTCGCCCATGCAATACCAACACCAATCATCGGAACGAATAGTAAGAATCTGTTTTGAATGAGCGGAATGCAGAACATCGCAATGCCTGCGATTGTCAGGCTTGCGCTATGCGATATCTTCGGGCCAAATCGGTTCGTAAATGGCACCATCGCAAAGGCAGCAACAAAGGCAACAAAATTATAGAAGCCACCAACCTGTCCATTGATAAGCACCGCTTCCCGAAAGCCGGGAGAAGTTTGCTCCGTTGTGTGAAAGATCGTTGTCGATATAGACAGAACGATATATTGCCAATAACAAAACATGGCATACCATTGAAACAACTTTACCAATGCAAGTTGCTTCATCGTTAGCGGCATATCACGGATTGCATCGACAATTTCTTTCAGGGTGTTTTTGATTCCCCCGGCAATTTTTCGAATATGCTCAATTTCATCCGCACTCAGGGGATGTTCTTTCGTAGTCCTTATAGTCCAGAGAACAGATGCGATGGAGAAAAAAGCGCCGATAATGAAGGCAGCGACGGTGATGTAAGGAATATTATAGGCATTTAAGGCATCCTTGTTCATGCCCAGGACAACCAAAATGGAGGGCGTGAGGTACGACAAAGTTTGTCCTAGTCCTGTAAAGGAACTTTGGGTGAGAAATCCCAGGGAATGCTGACTGGGTTGCAGCTTATCACTGACAAATGCGCGATAAGGTTCCATTGCTATATTGTTGGCGGCATCCAGAATCCAGAGTAAGCTTGCGGCCATCCATAATGCCCTGCTGAAGGGCATGAAGAACAGACTCAGGCTGCACAGGATCGCGCCAACAAGGAAATAGGGTGTTCGTCTGCCAAGCTTGGTTAAAGTCCGATCACTCATCGCACCAATTATGGGCTGAACCAGGAGACCAGTCATGGGGCCTGCAAGCCATAAGTATGGAAGGCTTGCCTCTTCTGCACCCAAATACTTGTAAATCGGACTCATATTACTCTGCTGCAACCCAAAACTGTACTGAATGCCAAAGAATCCGAAATTCATATTGACAATCTGGGAGAAGCTAAGGTGCGGCTTGGGTAAGGACATAGATCATAATTTTCAATCCAAGCTAGTGATTTTTCGGAATTGAGCTATATTATGCGAATGCGTTGACTATGCGCACTTGATTTCAGGTTGCCAGGGAAATACAACGCTAAAAGTCTTATATTTACAGGTCTTTTCAATTTAAGCAGGGCTGAGTAGTCTGCGCAATGCAATTGACACCTTAAACCTCTGCTAACTAAGCTCCGGTCAACCATCACTCAGTGGCGCAGTTGAATTGCTGCCTGCTGACTCTTTTAGCGGCTGGGTTAAATAATTTAGGAAAAAATAACTTAGAAGACTATGTATTACGAATCGAATCATTACGCTTCTTTGTGGAGTAAGTATCGCCCTGTAATTTTGCACCTGATGATTGCCGCCAATGTTGATCCCCAGCAATACAAATTGTCAGCACATGAATTCAAAGCCATTGGACAACGTGAAAAAACAGGCTTTTCATTCTTATTGGAGGCCTCCGGGGGCAGGGCTTTGAATAATATCAAAGGTTCAAATGTTGCGCGCGATTTACTACGTGTTTTGCAGCAATCGCAAAAAGCTTCACAACTTATGAGCGAAGGTGTATACGAATTGAAGATGGATAAACAGTTCGTACTACATGTAACACGCAAGGAAGAAGTTGTAGTAGAACCTGAGGAGGTTGTTCCCGCGACTGAATAACCAATCACCTTACGCATACTGCAAGGCATCTCCAGGATTAGCCCTTGCGGATCACAATGTGTGGTAACTTATGGTTGCGAGGGCGATCACCAGTGTAGACAAACCACCCACCAGGAATTGCTCAACTATCAATATGTGGGCATTATCGCAGTTTGTTTCAGTCTTGCTTCCTGTGGATAGCCCGGAAATTTAAGGTGAGAAGGGAGCCTGATTTTTCCCCGAAACTTCATATTCCTCAACGCGACGCAATAATTCCGCGAGCCTAATAATTCCGCTTAATTTGATATCCGCGATCCCCTACATTCGGCTATAGGTTGACAACACTATTTTCAATACGAAAAGATTTCATCAGCATGAAGGCAATTCCACGCTCAAGATTTGTCATTTCATCAATAACCCTGCTTCATGTGCAGGCCACTTTTATTAAAAATCAGTGCTGAGGCGAGTGTCCATTATCCTTGTGAGATTACTCACATAATGTGATGACAGATGTCATATTATGTCAGCATTATACTTGATAATTTCCCCAGAAAAATAGTCGTCATGAAAAATATCCTTGTTCCCACTGATTTTTCAGAAAATGCTAGTAATGCGGCGGAATATGCGGCAGTTATCGCACAAGCGTGTAAGGCGACCATTCTGCTATTAAACGTCTACACGCCAACTGTTTCACGCTATAATGTAATAAGCGCATTACTTGCCGACGAGGTTGCACGGGCAAAAAATGAGCTAAAAGAGAAACTCCAGATAATCGCCAAAACCCTCCAAGATCAATACCCGGGGGTAAAATGCAACGTTTCAGTTGAATTAGGGGAATCAGTAGAGGAAATCCTGCAAGCCGCAAAAAATTATGAAGCCGACCTGATTATCATGGGTACCCAGGGCGCAAGCAGCATTGAGAAGATTTTGCTAGGCAGCAATGCAGCCGCCATCGTGGAAAAGGCGATTTGCCCTGTTATGGTTATACCAACGAATACCACATGCAGAACGCCAACAAAAATAGTGTATGCAACGGATTATGCATACAGTGACATTGAGGGTGCAAGGCTGTTGGCCGCGATAGCGAAGCCATTTGATGCTACCATAACTTTTCTGCACATTACGACGAAAGAAGAGGATATTGATGACGAGATAAATCTTATAGAGAAATTCACATCCGAAATAAAACTTGCAACCAACTACGAGCATATCAATTCCAAAATTATTTCCGACAATACTGTCATCATGGGGCTGGATGATGTCGTACAAAATGCTGATGCCGACATGCTTGCCGTCTCCACCCGAAGACGCAACTTATTTGAAAAGCTTTACAACCCCAGTATTACCAAAAAGCTTGCAAACTACACGCGCATCCCGCTATTAGCATTTAAGGCCAATCATCATTGAATCTTCCGGCGACTGACGCTTCGCTGAAAGAAAAATTCCCTGAATCATCAGACTTGCGCAGCTGAGGTGCTGCCAGAAGGGCAGGACTTCATGACAACCAAAGTATTGCTAAAGTTCCTTTTCCAACTTGCGCAGTCCATTCAGATTTCGTTTCAATACTACTTCTACGTCTTCATCTTCAATGTGCCCCAGAATTCCAATCGATCCATGGAATCCACTTTTCTTTAAAGTTCGCAACATGTCAAGTTCCCTGTTGCCACTCCCTATTGGAAGTATCTGTGGACCATCCTTCTTCATACCGTTCACATTTACAGTCCACAGCCATGGACTCATTTTTTTCAGTAGTGTCGGGAAAGATTCTATCTGCCCATGGGCATGGTGAAAATTATAGATCAACCCCATTCCCGGATCATTTAATTCCTTTAAAATTTTTATTTGATTTTCCGGTTCACCAAACCAATCGCCGTGGTTATACAATCCTATTCCGGAGACGATAGAATTTGTGCGCTCACGAAGATAGGTAAGCATCTCAACGCCTTTCTTAATTCTAATTTTTTCATCTTCATCAGTGAAGAAGTTACTATTAAAGCCTACCCACAATTGCGTAAATAAACCAGTCTCTTTTACTATCTGTAACAATTTCTCGTTGTCATCGCTCAACCTGCCTGGGCGATCCGTCTCATTATCAATCCACATCCAAACCGCAGCAATGTGTACTTTGTTTTGCTTTGCCAGTCTAATCTCTTCGGGGAAAGAAGGGAGATGTTCATGACGCCAGTCATACGCATATTCAGAAAAATTCAATCTTTTGAGCATTGCAATCCGCTCTGCCGGTGTACGATGTTGGCTGTCGAAAGGAACGATACACCACGCTACCAGGTTTTCCTGTGCAAATAGCGACTGACTTTTTGGGCCAGTCTGGGCAAAAAGTAAAGATGTTATGGTGAGTAAAATGATGCACGTCAACATTATCCGTGTGAAAATCTGCACCGAAGAAGTTAGTGGGTAATCCATAGTAATTGGAATTCAATTCAAATACCCTATAAAGATAACATATCGTGGGGAAGGTACATTGAAGGTAGTGACAATGATTTATGCGGTTGGCTTACAAAAATAAACCCCGAAGGTATTCCTCCGGGGTTCCTTTTTTATCCATCCTGTTACTTTTCGACCTCATAGCGGACAGGACGTCCGTCTTTGAATGTGAGGGTAACGATGTTATCGCACGTTCCATCGCCATAGTCTATTGTTAGTTCACGGTTGCCGTGCTTAATAAATTTCACGCCTTGTACTGGTATGAACACACCTTCTGCCGCACATGCCCGATCGTAAATGAGCGGCTCGATTATTTCGATATAGAACTTTCTGCCATTGCACAAGGTACCTTGAGCCGTTCCATAGATAATAATCCTGTCGAGCAAATGATTTTCATGGCGCTCATGTTCTCTCCGGTGCTTCGCTTCACGTGTTCCGACACGTCCATCCGGCCAGGTTATTTTCCCGTCTTCGAGTATCACGTCATAGGTCACCAGCGCATCTGTCACTGAAACCAATGTAACGGTGCGGGTACCATCTATTCCAATGCCATTAACAGAATAGTCAAAAAAGTTTGTTACCCAATAGGTGCCTGGCTCATTCCATACACCCGTCCGTTCCACGATAATGACACCTTTTCTCAGATTTCCTCTTGGTCCCACGCAACCGTCGCCAAAATCAATTTTGAGGATGGCGGACTCCCTTGTGCCGGTCCAAGTAATTACTGCGCAAGCGAATCGCGCATCCGTCGTAGTTCGTCCACCCGACAGTTCAGCATCACTTTCTGCCAGCGCTTCTGTTACCATGTCGTCAGTGTCGTCAAAGTAATAGTCGTCCTTTGCATCCAGGGCAGCGCTTTCGTTGTCTGTTGCAGAAAAATCGGCAGTAGTATCGTCATTGTTACACGATACAAGAAGCGCAATAATCATACTCGCGTAAAGCAGTACGCGTTTTCCACTCCCATAATGAGGCGTGTTTAAAAAGTTTATCGTTTTCATAGTCTCTTAAGTTTGTTTCGGTTCTTAGAGACGCATGAGCCGAAGAGGTTTAAAAAGGTTGCAAAAAAAAACAAATTTATTTTCAATAAAAAGCAACGGCAATAGTATACGACTTTGTAAGACACTCAAAACTTAAAAAGGTTTAATGCATTTTTTCTTAAAAGTGAAATAATTTGAACGTGCAGGGAATTCCAGAAGATATCGACCAAATCTAACCCCAAACCATTGGTGCCGAAAAACAATACCTGGCATTGATTTAAGGAAAAGAACTTCTGGCTTTAAGAACGCGCGGGATTTGCACGATGAAAATCGAGTAACGATCAAGTTCTGTCTCTACGCGGATCTTTCCTTTTAAGAATTGAGCCATCGAAAAAGCTCTCCCTAAACCTTCTTTGGTGGCAGATCAAATGCCTTTGCCTCGTGTTCAAAATTCCCTTTGTGAGAGCTGTCGCAAAATGGTTTGTTCGCTGATCGTCCGCAACGGCAAAGCGAAAGCAAGGTTCTTCCCTGCAACCCGTAGGCATTTCCATGCATGTCCACGATTTCGAAGTCACCTTCCACCTTGATGGACCCATTGTTATTTATCGTAAGCTTTGTTTTTGTCATTGTGTACGTGTTTTGCGAAAGGTAATCAAATCTGACAACCTTCTGCTTTCATATATCTTGGACAGACACAATTGCACAGCCCAGCGTTGTTAACAGCCAATTTATCATTCATAAAAGATTCCGGCATGCAGGATTTATAATATCTAAATTACTACATTCAACGTATCTAAATACATGCCGCACAATAGATGAAAACTAAGCTCCATTCATACGTCTTTGTTTTATTGTTCCCCCTTACCGCTTCAGCGCAGGATGCGACAGAAATCCCACTGTGGGCTAGCGGTGCTCCAGGTTTTGAAAGTCGGAAGAATGAGCCGACCATCGCTAAAGATTGGTGGATTAAGAACATTCATAACCCAACCCTCACAATCTACCTTCCACCAAAGGAAAAAGCAACCGGTGCCGCCGTTGTAATTTGCCCGGGCGGCGGGCATCGCGAACTTGTGTTTAATGCTGAAGGCCATGACCCCGCAGTCTTTCTGAATAGCATAGGTGTAGCCGCTTTTGTAGTGAAATACCGGCTAGCGCGCGAAGAAAACTCAGTTTACACCATCGATAAACATGTCAGGGAAGATGCATATCGTGCTATCCGCACAGTGAGGAATAGGGCCAGGGAATGGAACGTTGACCCAACGCGAATAGGTATGCTTGGTTTTTCAGCAGGCGGCGAAGTTGTTGCTTTGGTTGCCTATGCACAAGGTGATGGAAATCCATCCGCGGCCGATCCTATAGATCGCGGGAATGGAAAACCCGACTTCCAAATGCTGGTATATCCTGGTCCGCTAGGTATTCCTGAATCATTGCCACCGAATGCGCCACCTGCATTCCTGCTGGCGGCGAATGATGACGCTTGTTGCGCTGGCCCTGTTATCACATTGTTGAAAATGTACCATGAGGCAAAAATCCCCGTCGAGGCCCACATCTTCACCCAGGGTGCGCACGGCTTTAATATGGGCTATCGGTCCGCGTTGCATTCCATAAATGGTTGGCCACAACGTATGGCCGATTGTTCAAGTGACGATCATATTCTTGAGCCACTAACCAAAGAAACAAAAAAGTAAATTTCAAAACATCAAAACGATGAAAACGTCTTTGCGAAATAACCAAGTCAGAAGAAGATTCTTAAAATCAGCTTTAGTCTTACCATTCCTTACTCCACTTTCTTCATTTGGCGGTAATAATATCAATCATCAGGATGATCCCATGCAGACCAGGCTGAAGGTGAGCTTAAATGCATTCTCTTTTAATGGTCCGCTTAGTTCGGGTAAAATGACCATTGCGGACATGCTCTCGTTTTGTGCTGACAAGGGATTTTTGGCGGTGGATATAACAGCCTATTATTTTCCGGGTTATCCTGCTGTACCGAAGGATGATTTTCTGTATGAGGTCAAACGAAAAGCCTTTAGCCTTGGCGTTGAAATCAGCGGTACCGGCGTCCGCAATGATTTTACCGAACCCGATCCTGATAAAAGAAGGGAGAGTGTGAAATTGGTAAAAGACTGGATTGAAGCGGCAGAGAAACTCGGGGCTCCCGTTATCAGGATATTTTCAGGCAATCAGAACCCTACTGGATTTTCCAGAGACCAGGTATTGGCATGGATGATCAAAGACGTCGAAGAATGTGTTGCTCACGGAAAGGCGCATGGGGTAATCGTAGCCATTCAAAACCACAATGACTTTATCAAAACCGCCGACGATGCCATTCAAATCATGAAAGCAATTCAATCAGAATGGTTTGGCCTTATCCTCGACACCGGGAGCTACAGGATCGGTGATCCCTATGAAGAGATCAGAA
Organism: Cyclobacteriaceae bacterium; assembly: GCA_029858965.1. Taxonomy (GTDB): domain Bacteria; phylum Bacteroidota; class Bacteroidia; order Cytophagales; family Cyclobacteriaceae; genus Chryseolinea. The sequence continues at coordinate 2,407 of JAOUDZ010000080.1, read as the reverse complement.
AGACAGCCGGTTATGCCGTCAACTGGCAAATCAAAGAAAAGATATTTGTTGACGGAAAAGAAGTTGATGTGGACATGGATAGGTTAATCGCTGTTATCAAGGATTCCGGATACAGTGGTTACCTGCCATTGGAAACGCTGGGAGAAGGCGATCCTAAAATCAAAATACCGGTGTTGCTGAAAAAAATAAATGAAGCATTGGCTAAAGTATGATAAAATTAATAGCAGACAAATGAATAACCAACGAATGGGTATCGATAAACAATTCGACCGCGACATCCGCACGTCAATTTCTGCTAATTCGCTATTTCAATTTTAACCCGCATCTTCTTAAGCTTTTCGTCTTTAATGCTTGTCAACAATTTCTTCACCAGAGATTGCTTAACAGCAACGTAGGATGCATGATCGAGTGTGGTAATTAATCCAAGATCATCGCCGTGCAATGCTCCTTTCTTCATGAATAACCCGGCAATGTCACCTTTACTGATTTTATCCTTCTTCCCTACACTAACGTATAAGCAAGCATATTTTGGCGGCGGCGGCAGCTGTAATGGCTTCGTCAGTTTTATTTCTTCAATAGTCCGGTCAATATAGTCCGGTAAGGATTCATCATCAGCCAGAATCAGATAGGCTTCCCCATCGGCATGCATCCGTGCTGTCCGCCCATTCCGATGCACAAATTCCTCATGATGCGGCGGAAGCTGATAATGTACCACATGTCGAATCGCCGGAATATCAAGGCCGCGGGCCGCCAGATCCGTAGCGATCAACACATTGTGTGCCCCGCCCCTGAATTTGATTAGGTTCTTTTCCCTGTCAATCTGTTCCATCGCGCCGTGAAAAATGCCGTGGGCAAATTTATGGCGTTCAAAAAGTGCACTAATTCTTTCAACGGCGTCACGGTGATTACAAAAGATCAAACAAACTTCCTGATTGAAGTCAGCAACCAATCGCATCAACGTTTCAACTTTGTCTGTGCTTTTCGTCTTTACCAAGCTCAATTTTAGTTTCGAATCCGCTTCGTCCTTCAGATGGTTTAGCGTCTCTACTTTGGTAAAGGGCAGGAAGTCCGGCAAAATTCCTAATCGGGTTGCCGAGGTAAGCAAATGCTTCTGACTTCCGCTAAGGGCGCGAAAAATTACTTTTAATTGTTCGTGAAAGCCCATTTGCAGTGACTTATCAAACTCGTCCAATACAACCATTTTTATGGTGGATGCATCAAATGATTTGCGGGCAACATGATCCGCCAATCTTCCCGGGGTTCCGATAATCAAAGCCGGCGCCTGGCTTAGGCTACTTTGTTCAATTTTTACGGAATGACCTCCATAGCAGCAGCTTACTTTGAAATTAGTTTTCATTGTTCTGAAAACCTGCTCTATCTGTAGCGAAAGCTCCCGTGAAGGCGCAACAATAAGGGCCTGCACACCTTTTCCTGCTGTGTGAAGTATACCCATGACTGATATCAAAAATGCGAGCGTCTTGCCAGAGCCTGTGGGCGCAAGTAGCATTACATTGTCCGCTAACGCTGTTTTTTCAATGACTGCTTCCTGCATGGTGTTAAGGGCAGGAATAGATAGATTTTTCAGAAATTCGGCGTAGGTATCATTCAAATTTTGCTGCATGGGTGCAAAGGTAGTGCATCACAACCTGTTTTAACTCTTTACCGGCAAAAGGCGCAAATGACAACATCCCGCCATTTGATGGCCAAGTTTCCTCACGCAATGGATTTTTCTCATAACCCGTGAACCCTGGGGATGATTATTCTATTCGTTTTCACTCGTAAACAAGCCTTTCTGCACTTTTAATACAATTTCAATCCTTGTTATGGTTACAGTATCTTTGGCATAATTCTATGAACGCAGGTATACTTCTCATTCATTGTCCGGACCAACCCGGGCTGGTCTATAAAATCACGCAGGTTATTTATAGGCACCAACTGAACATTATCAGTAACGGTGAATTTGTTGATCGGAATTTCAATCACTTCTTCATGCGTACCGAATTTTCAGGTATTTATGACCAGGAAGTTTTATTGAAAGAATTGAAAGAAACCTTGCCAGCGGAAGTAGTCATTAAGCTGAACACTAAACAGAAAAGGGATATCTGCATCTTGGTAACGAAAGAGCACCATTGCCTCAGTGATCTGCTGATACGCAACAGCTTTAATGAACTGGATGTAAATTTAAAATGTGTTGTTAGCAACCATCAAAACCTGGAGGGCCTCGTCCATAAGTTTGAAATTCCATTTCATTTCATAACGCATGCAAATAAAGACCGGGAAGCCCATGAAGCAGAAGTGCTTTCCGTTATTCAGCGCTACAATCCTGAGTTCATAGTTCTGGCGAAGTACATGCGTGTACTTTCTACCAACTTTGTTGAAAAATTTTCTAACCATATTATTAATATTC
>JAOUDZ010000071.1 GCA_029858965.1 Cyclobacteriaceae bacterium | reverse complement strand
TATTCCCGTCCTGCTTGAGATCAGGAAGCAACTTACGGTGCATGAGCCCGGTCTGTGGCAGAACAGGAAGTTGATGGAGGTCGAACAACTCATTCAGGATTGCCTGGGATTGTTCATAGAGGCTACAGCCAATAATTATTGGGTTCCCCCCATGCAGGAATTCGAAACCACCGTTGAATTGGTCAATCGCTCAAATACCGAAGTGGTGATTGACAGGATTCAGTCTGAGGATCTTAAACTTGATTCGACACTTTTGATTAAGTTGAACAACAACGCAAAATTGCTTTTTAAAACAACGAATACAATACTTTCCACAAAGCAATACTCTGATCCCTATTGGCTGAAGGAGCCTCACAGCATTGGTCTTTTTACTGTTCGCGATCACACACTAATCGGCAAGCCGGAGAATGATCCTGCGATCGTTTTGACATTTTACCTCACTATCGCCGGGCAGCAATTGAAAGTTACACGCCCAATGACTTATAAATGGAATGATCGTGTGAAAGGAGAGCAGTCAAGGCCGTTTGAAATCGTTCCGCCTGTCTTTGTTAACCTTTCCGATAATGTGTTTATTTTCAGCGATGAAAAACCCAGGGAAGTAAAAGTCAGAATCAAGTCGTCGAGCGGCAAGGCGATATCCGGAAATCTGAAATTACAGCTTCCTGCAGGATGGCGAGCAGAACCTGCTGCAATTCCGTTTACGCTCAAATCAAGGGATGATGAGGACACAAAAAGTTTTACAATGTTCCCCTCTCCGGTGGAAATAAATTCAACTATGAAGGTGATAGCTGAAGTAGGTGACAATACGTATGATCAATCGCTGCAAACTATAGAATATGATCATATCCCAACACAAACTTTGTTGCCCGGGGCTGAGGCAACCCTGGTGAGGATAAACATGAAGAAGGAGGGAGCGGTCATAGGCTACATCAAAGGCGCAGGGGATGAAGTCCCCTCGGCCCTGAGGTTGATGGGCTATGAGGTTTGGGAGATGAATAACGAAGATGTTACACCTGAAAATTTGAAACGGGTAGATGCCGTTGTATTGGGTATACGCGCGATCAATGTGAATGACCGCTTACCCTTCATGATGCATGACTTGCTGACCTATGTAAAGGAAGGCGGAACCATGGTAGTTCAGTACAACACAAACGGTGGTTGGGACTCGGATCAGTTTTCTCCATTCCCATTAAACGTTTCCCGTGATCGTGTTACAGACGAAAACGCGGAGGTGCGGTTTCTTAAGCCTACCCATCCACTACTGAATACGCCGAATAAAATTACACCAAAGGATTTTGAAGGTTGGGTGCAGGAACGAGGGTTGTACTTTCCAAACAAGTGGGATGCGAAATTTGAAGCCATTCTTTCCATGAATGACAAAGATGAGAAGCCAATGGACGGAAGCCTGCTTGTCGCCAGGTATGGCCAGGGTTATTATATCTATACAGGCTTGTCTTTTTTCAGGGAACTCCCGGAGGGTGTGGCAGGTGCATATAAACTTTTTGCGAACCTGGTTTCGGCTGGAAAACAAACTGCCCCGGAGCATGCCCAGGTTAGGAATAAGGGTAAATAATTTTTGAATTTACACGGTAGCGGCGAACGGTATACTTTGTTAGATTGTAAATCTTGATAACCATCATACGCGTATGACCCCTGAAGGAAAACCACCTGTATTCAAAACATGGCGCCAATGGTACTGGCTTGTGTTGACTGCTTTACTCGTTCAAATCCTGCTGTATTATTGGTTAACAAAATTCTTCGCATGAATTACCTCGATTGGGCAGTACTCATTGGCACGATAGCGTTCATCGTGATATACGGAACCTTTAAAACACGGGGCAACAAAACAATTGAAGGTTATTTAAAGGGAGACAACACCATGAAATGGTGGATGATTGGCGTCTCTATCATGGCAACGCAGGCAAGCGCGGTTACCTTCCTTTCAACACCGGGTCAGGCTATAGAGGATGGCATGCGGTTTCTGCAGTTTTATTTCGGTTTGCCCCTGGCAATGGTAATCATATCCATAACCATCGTGCCCATTTATTACAGGCTGAAAGTGTATACGGCTTATGAGTACCTCGAAACGCGCTTTGATCTAAAAACCAGATCCCTAGCGGCTATTCTCTTTTTGATATTGCGCGGACTTTCCGCTGGTATAACCTTGTTCGCACCATCACTTGTGCTGTCAACTATTCTGGGATGGTCTATAAATGCTACCACAGTGTTCATTGGGACTCTTGTAATCATTTATGTTACGTCAGGTGGAACAAAGGCGGTTAGCCTCACCCAACGTTATCAGATGACCGTTATCATGGGTGGGATGATGCTGGCAGGCATACTCGCTTTCAAGATGCTCCCGGACGGTGTATCTTTTATTGACACGGTGCATATCGCGGGAGAAATGGGGAAGCTCAACCTCGTTAATTTGGAATTTAATCCAAACGATCGCTACAATATATGGTCAGGGCTGATTGCCGGTACATTTCTCTTTTTATCCTATTTTGGAACAGATCAATCACAAGTGGCCAGGTATCTGGGCGGACTTTCTGAGCGGGAAAGTAAATTGGGATTGATGTTTAACGGATTGCTCAAAATACCCATGCAATTCATCATCCTTTTCATTGGCGTACTCGTGTACGTCTTTTATTTATTTAACCAGCCACCCATATTCCACAACAAGGTGCTTAAGGAACGCGCCATGCAAACACAGGGGGCAAGTGCATTGCGTTCGTTGGAGGGATCGTACAATATACTTTACGCTGAAAAGAGGGGAGCTGTTGATAATTTAGTGTCGGCCATTCATGCCGACGATGAAAGTGCTATCCAGGTTTCGAAGGACGCAGTAATGGCATACCAACACCAGGAAGCAATCTTACGGGATTCTGTCAAGGCAACCATTGGAAAGTCAATACGAAATGCAAAAACACAGGACCGCGATTATATCTTTCTCAATTTTGTGCTGAGTAACCTGCCCCACGGCATCGTCGGTTTGTTGCTTGCTGTAATGTTTTCAGCTGCAATGGGTTCAATGGCTGGGGAGCTTAACGCACTGGCATCGACCACTACAATGGATATTTACAAGCGTTCAATAAGCCCGGATGCCACACCTGGACATTATGTCAAAGCATCCAGGTGGTTTACAGTATCATGGGCTCTGCTGGCAATGGTGTTTGCTATGCTGGCCAGCTTTTCCGAAAATCTCATCCAATTTGTCAATATTGTAGGCTCATTGTTTTATGGCACGTTATTGGGTATCTTCTTGACCGCCTTTTATGTCAAACGAGTACAAGGAACAGCAGTATTTTGGTCTGCCTTGCTTGCAGAAGGAATTGTATTTTATTGCTATTCTTTTACCAAGATCGCATTTTTGTGGTACATAATTATTGGATGTTTGACTGTAATTATTTTTTCCCTGGTATTGCAGGCTATCTTACCACAAAAGAATACACTAAAATCTTAGCACAAACTATTACTAATAACAACATTGGGTTCAATTAAACTATTATAGCCATGAAAAAAATTATCCTCCTTATCGTAGCATGTTTCTCATTCAGTGCGGCCATTCGGGCCCAAACCAAAGATGAAAAAGAAGTCTCGGTTGCAATCGAAACATTGCGGAAGGCCATGGTCGACGGGGACAAAGCTGCGCTGGAGAAAATCACCGCGTCTGAACTTACCTATGGTCACTCCAGTGGCTTAATGGAGGATCAGAAAGCCTTTGTGGATGCCCTTGCCACTGGAAAATCAAATTTTGTTAAGATTAACTTGGAAGATCAAAGTATCCAGGTAGTGGGGAATGTCGGCCTTGTCCGTCACAAATTATTTGGAGAAACGAACAATGGCGGGAAGACTGCAGAAGTTAAGCTTGGCGTATTGCTGGTTTGGCAGAAACAACAGGGACAGTGGAAGTTGCTTGCCCGCCAGGCTTTTAAACTCTAGTTACCATCGAACGCACTGCGTCCTCGCGTTGTACGTATTCAAAAACGCGGCAACAAGATAAGAACAACCAGGAAAATGAAGTCAAAAAAGTCCTGAAATGGGATGACTATGTAAATTACGGCAGTAGTAGTAATCTATATGCTAAAGGACTGAAACGATTTGCTTTCCAAAGTGTTAACATACTTTAATAGCTGTGTTACTTTAAAATTATTCTCAACTGTTTCACTTTCTTATGCGCTGGTGAGCATGCCATGGAATTACTTACAGCAAAAAAAGAAAATTTGACTTTCGTTCATTAAATAGCTGGAGAAGTTTGTAATATCCTTATCTTCAGGCGAAAGATCAACGTCTATGGAAGCAACAAAGAACACGCAGCCGCCCGAGGAAACCGGCGTTGAATTGATTCGTAAGATGAGGGACGATCTGCTGAAAGACTTTCTGGATGAGCGCTACATAAAGGAATATCTCGCCTTAAAATATAATGTTAAAGAGTTATCCAATATAAAGATCGAGTTTATAAAGAAGGGGGTAAAGGAATTACTCCTGATCCCGGTGGATATCCTGCACTACGAGTCAATGCTAACCACGCTTAGGGAATCTGAGGGGGTGGTTTCTGTTGAAGGGAATCAGCTTTTCTACGCAGAAATAGAGAAAGTTTTGATGCGCTATTTGTATTAAGCTTCGTTTTTGACGTGTTTTCTGCTGGATAATTTCCTGAATAATTTTCGCTTTGTATGCTGTAGTGCACTGATAAGTTTTTGCTAATTTTGACAAAACATAAAATCAAATAGCCATGTCGAAATCACAGGACTCTAAGAAGGAAACCAAGAAACAGCCAACAAAAACCTTGAAGGAAAAGCGTGCTGAAAAAAAGGCAAAAAAGGGGAAATAGCACATTGATGTTTCTGCCGGGAGAGTGTCGATAAGTACTTTGCCGTCTTGACATCCCTTTTGAAGGGACAAAAAAAACCACCTGTTTTGGCAGGTGGTTTTTTTTTCATACAAGAATGTGCTATTTCAGCGATTTGATAAGCTCTTCATTCATCATCTGATAATCACGATTATCAGCTTTCTTTGCACTTTCCAACGAAGCGTTGGCAGTTGCCAGCGCTCCGGCTTTATCGCCAAGGGCTTTCTGAATCTTTGCTTTTTGATGGGTTACATAGAAAGGGCTCGACATACCTTCCGCTGCTTTATTTATCCACTCCAGGGCTTGCTTAAGATCTTTTCCGTTTTCAAGATAAAACACAGCGGCCTGGAAATAATTACCCGGATCAACCTTGGTGCTGGCTTCTATTGATTTCATCACCTTGTCTTCATAATCAGCAAAGAAGCCGAACTTAACAGAAGTATTCTCCCAGGCCAGTTGTATTTTCGCACTCTTGCTGTCGTCTGAAATATCGCCGATCGCAAAAGTCATTGTTTCTACCTTTTCTGCCAGCTTTTCCGGCTTCACCTTGAATTTTGCGGCATCATTGGCGGCATCATAGCCACCCGTATTTCCACCCAGGCTCACATCCTTATAAAGTGAAATTGTCCATTCCGTAGCACCGGGCCAGGTGAGGATCAGGTATTCGCCTTTGGGTACTGGAATACCCTCCACTTTGACATCATCAGAAAAAGAAATTCTGGTACCACTATTGGCTCCTGTTCTCCATATTTTCCCAAAAGGAACTAACACGCTCGCTTCAGACCCGAAAATTTTTCTTCCCTTTGCGCGTGGACGAAAATAGTTAATTTGTACATCTGTGAGCCCAACAACAGTAGACACTGAACCAGCAGGACTGGCGGCCGGTGTCTGTATCTGAGCTTCTGCCAGGAGGCTTCCAAACGCTAATGCTGTAATAAAAAGAATTTTTTTCATGTTGGTATTAAATTTTAGTTGTTTTGAATTCTGGGTGCCAAAGTTAACCATTCTGCCCACACCTAAAATCACAAATTCATGAAGTTGCCAGAAAGCTTTTATAAACGGACCGATGTCGCAAAGGTTGCCCGTGATCTGCTTGGAAAGGGCCTTTTTACGAAAGCGGGGCATGTGATTACTGGTGGAATAATTGTGGAGACTGAAGCATATTCATGGAAAGAGCGCGGTTGTCATGCATATGGCGGTAAAATGACCAATCGGAATTCGATTATGTTCAGTAAAGGGGGGTATGCGTATGTGTACCTTTGCTATGGCCTGCATCATTTGTTCAATGTTGTCACCAACCTTGAAAATGCAGCAGAGGCAGTGCTCGTCCGTGCTATCGAACCTATTGAAGGAGAATCATTTATGGCCGCGCGCCGCAGTGGCGTGATCAATCGATATCAGCTTACCTCCGGTCCGGGCAGGCTGACTAAAGCATTGGGCATTGATAGAAAGTGGAATGGTAAGTCTTTGTTGGATAGCGAAATTTGGATTGAGGATGCCGGGCTTAAAATCTTAAATGCTAATATCCGGACAGGTCCTCGAATCGGCATAGATTATGCAGGAGAAGATGCAATGTTGCCCTGGCGGTTTACTATTGAAGGCAGCTTATGGCTTAGCAAGTAGCACATGATAGCCGCCTAATGATTCTTAGGTTTGTAATGCATAGTTGATTTTAGGATGCGGGATTATATTTGCAGATTGTATTCAATATTCATGAGGGTAGTTTTAACAGCTTGTTTTCTGCTAGGCTTGCACACACTTTTGGCACAGCACCTTACCAGCGATTCATTTCTACTGGTAAACTCACCATACGATGAACTAAATCCTGTCATTAGCCCAGACGGGAGAATGCTCTATATCACAATTGCCAACCACCCGGAAAACATTGGTGGCAAAAAGGATCAGGGTGATATTTGGTTTTCGGTGCTGACTGAAAGCAATCAATGGTCGGTACCAATCCATGCAGGTTCCCTGCTGAATAGTAATGGGTACAACGCTGTTGCCGGATTTTCAGCCACAGGAGATCAAATGTTTTTGCTGAGTCATTATTATGATCCCGGAAGTATTCCCCGCACACAAGGCATTTCGGTATCGGTGAAACGCGGTGACGGCTGGTCAAAACCGGAAAACATCTCCATACCTTATTTCCAAAATAAATCGAGCTCGCTTGGCGGGTATCTATTGCCAGATCAATCTGCCTTTGTTTACGCTGCGGAAACCTATGGTACCAGGGGTGTTGAAGACATTTATGTAAGCCTGAAGGGTGCGGATGGCAAGTGGTCTGCACCGAAAAATCTGGGCAGCACCATTAATACACAATTCCAGGAATTAAGCCCTTCGCTGAGTGCCGATGGAAAGACCTTATATTTTTCCAGCAATGGCCGTAAAGGGTATGGAAGTTTTGATATTTTTTCCAGCGTGCGTTTAGACGACACGTGGGCCAACTGGTCTGCGCCGGTAAATATGGGTGCGAACTTTAATTCAGAGGGGAGAGAGCTTTTTTTTCGTAGCTATGAAAATGCGGGATTCTTTGTCTATGGCAGTACAAAGAATAGTGATGGCTATGGTGATATCAAAATATTCCTGGCCGATGAGCCGCTGCGGAAAGATAGTACCTTGGTCACCACCAATAATAATCCAGATACAATTGTAAGAATCGTTGAGATCCCGCGTGAACCGTTAGCGGATAAGAATATCAGGATTTATGGGAAAGTGAGTGACGCAAAGACGGGGGAAATTATTGAAGCCACGATATATTTTGCGGCCCCCTCGGACAATCAGTCGGTAAGGGCTACTGCTGTAATGGGTTATACCGTAACGGTTCCTTCTACCGATGATTATGCTGTAAAAATCGAAGCCGCAGGATACGTTAGTACTATGGAAAAACTTGACATCCATACGTATGAAATGAATGAACTTGAAATGAATTTCAAGTTGCAGCCGGTTGCGGTAGGAACTACGGTTAACCTGAAAGACGTGCTTTTCGAACAAGGTAAAACAAACCTGTTGCCGCCGTCATACCCCGAGTTGGACCTTGTTGTTTCTTTTCTTGCATCCAACCCAAAAGTGAAAATTGAGCTCGCCGGTCATACCGATAATCGCGGAATACCCGCGCAAAACGTAAAACTTTCCCAGGCTCGTGTAGAGAAAGTAAAAGCTTACCTGGTCTCCAAGGGTATTGCTCCCCGCCGCATATCCGGAAAAGGGTACGGTGGATCAAAACCTATTGCAAGCAACGATACGGAGGAGACTCGACAGTTAAACAGAAGGGTAGAGTTTACAATTAGGAAGTTCTGACTTACATCCTCACCGAAGTGCATTGTGTCAAAAGCCCTCGGCAGTATCATCGCCCCGAGGATCGGCACCACCCTCTAGCTTGCCATCCGGGAGAACAAGAATTGCGTCTACCCGGCCCAGACCTGAACGCAACTTGAAGGCATGCCCCATCTTTACCAGCACCATACTGTCTTCGGCGGAGAAGGCACCTTTTTCTGTTGAAACAGAATCAGGGAGCCACTGGCTATGAAAGCGTTTCGCACTCACTGCTTCTTGCATGGTCATGGTATGCTCTACAACATTCAAAATAGTCTGAAATACCGAGGTTATTATGCTGGTTCCTCCCGGTGTGCCAAGAATCATAAAAAGCTTTCCTTCCTTTTCGACAATGGTTGGTGTCATGGAACTGAGCATGCGTTTATTGGGCATAATTTTATTGGCTTCCCCGCCAACGGCACCGTACATATTAGGTGCTCCCGGTTTGCTGCTGAAGTCATCCATTTCATTGTTGAGCAGAAAACCGGAACCTGCAACAACCACCCTTGATCCATACCCGCCGTTTAAGGTAGTGGTAACCGATACGGAGTTTCCTTGTGGGTCAACCACAGAGAGGTGAGTTGTTTGTTCCGATTCCTCCGTTTGTAAGACCCCCTCATTGATATTCTGACTCAGTGTAGCCTTCGCCGGGTTGAAATCGCTCATGCGCTGCTTGAGGTACAGGTCATGGACTAACTTTTCAACAGGAACGGGAGTGAAGTCAGGGTCCCCTAAATAGAAGGCACGGTCCGCATATGCCCTGCGTTCAGCTTCAGTCATAAGATGGGCGGTTCTCACCGTATTATGCCCCCATGCTTTTACCGGATAAGGTTCAACAGATTTAAGCAGTTGTATCAGCGCCAGGCCACCGCTTGAAGGCGGCGACATGGATATCACCCTGAATTCCTTGTATTCTCCAACGATAGGTTTGCGCCAAACTGCATTGTAGTTTTTCAGATCTTCAAGCGTAATGATTCCATTGCTGCGACGCATCTCGGCTACTATGTCATCCGCCGTTTTTCCACCGTAAAAACCATTTGCACCCTCATCACGAATGCGTTCAAGCGTATGCCCAAGGTCTGTAAGTACTATTTGGTCGCCGGCCTTCCACAGGTCGCGCAGCAGAAAAGATGGCAAGATAGTGTTGTATCGCGCCAGGTCTTCCTGGATGTAATTCAATCCTGCTGCCTCTTTTTGTGTTAAGCGAAAACCATTCAAGGCAAGGTCTATCGCAGGTTGAATCAGCTCTGGCCAGGGAAGTGTACCATATTTTTCATAAGCCGCTGCCAGGCCCGCTATTGTGCCAGGAACGCCGCAAGCAAGGTGACCATCCTGACTTAGGCCCGAAACGATTTCTCCTGTTTCACCCAGGTACATATTTGGATGTGACGAAGCTGGTGCCTTTTCACGGTAATCCAATGCATCCAGCGTTTTGTCATTTTTGCGAAGGATCATAAAACCCCCGCCGCCAATATTTCCTGCCGAGGGGTAGACAACAGCAAGCGCAAATTGTGTTGCAATAGCTGCGTCAACTGCATTGCCCCCTTTGCGCATAATATCCGCACCAACCTTTGAGGCAAGTGGATGCGCGGAAACAACCATGGCTGAGTCAGTGATTAAGCCAATGACTCTTTCTTCTTTCCTGGTATGGCATGCAACCAGCGCTATGGCTGATAAAAGCACAAATAGTCGATTCATCATTGGTGCCTTTGGTTAAGTCGACATAAAAGTATTAATTCCAGTGAAACTTTGCATTCAAGATGAACCTGAGAAAGGAAAAGGCCGCCCGCTTGAAGATACACGTTCTGGACCAAACGTTAAGATTTATTGGTAAGAAGTCGTTTGATGACCTTCATGTAGACGACATCTGCGCCAAAGTGAAAATATCGAAGGTAACCCTGTTTAAATACTTTCCACAGAAGGAAGATATTCTGATGTATTATTTTCGTGTATGGACTCTTAAGCGATCAGTTGAAATCTGGCAGAAGCCCAGGGAAGGATTATCGGGCATTTACTATCTGTTCGACAAGTTGAGTGAGGAATGTGAGGAACATCCAGGTTTGATACTAAGCCTGGTAGGATACCTTGCCGATTTGAAAAGGTCTCCTAAACCTTTCCCCATAAAGGCGGAGGAAAAGAGATTGATCTTCCCCGAAATTTCAGATGTGGCGTCAATCGAAATTCTATCGCTGGATCACATGATAGAAAAATTTGCACTCGAGGCGATTTTTAAAAAAGAAATAACCAAGTCCATCAATACGCGCGACATTACAAACCTCTTGCTTTCTGTATTCCTGGGAGGAATAATTACGGCCCATATCGCCCACCAAAGTCCGTTGAAAATTTTCTTCCGGAAGAATATCGACCTAATACTGAAAGGGCTGCATTAGACAAGCGATCTGAACGCTGTTTCCTTGCGATCAACATCATCGATACCACTAAACTAATTTCTGACCCGAAGTGATTTTGTGCGTTTCGTATGCTTGTCTTCTTTTCGGTCATACCAGCGGTGATGGTATTTTGGCTTTACAACGGATATCGTTGAACCTGACTTGTTACTGCAGGAAGGCAGGAGGAAGATGAGCAGGACAACAGATAAAATTAATCTTCTCATGATTAGAATCGCCTAAAATAGTACTTTTTGCTATATTGGTAGACTAAACGCAATAAAGAAACGATTCTTTAATTTTCCTGGTATACTTACCTTTGGGATAATCATCCAAGTATAGAATATGAAAAGTACCTTGCGCTGCCTGTGTCTTTTGGTTTTAGTCACTAACCATGCCCTTGCACAGGGTTATAAGGATTTTGATGCCGGTGTTGCCAAGTTCAGGGCTGAGGAATACAATGCTGTTATCGAAATGTTCTCTGCTATGCTATCTGATCCGCGTCACGATAAACGTTTTGACGAGGACCTTCACTTCTATCGGGGCCAATCCTACTACCATGTGAATGAATATACCATGGCCCTTGATGACCTGAACCAGAGCCTGACACTGGGACATTACAACAGGGGTGTTTTATGTTGGTATCAGGCCCGTTGTTATGACAAATTGGGTAAGAAAAGTGAGGCGACAGCCAGTTACAAAGAGGCGCTGACCAACGCTGAAAAAAATAAAAAAATAGCCGCACAGATATTGGCTGATCGTGCGCAGTTTCTTGCGCGCAATGGCGATAACGTTGCGGCTGAGCAGGATCTGGCATTGGCAAAGTCATTGGATCCCGCCAACAAGGATATTTCCGGAGTAAGCGTCGCAACACAGGCTTCGCCAAATCGCAATGCAGGCGCGCAAAATAAATCCCAGATTATTATAACAAAGAATGCAGCAGAGGAATCAAAAAAAGGAACTGTACCAGTAACACAACCGCAACAAAATACCCAACCCCCTGCAGCGACTGCATCGCAATCCAACGCTGAATTAGTATCCGCACTGGCGGCAGCCTATAAGGATGAAAAACGCTACGCCCTGGTAATCGGCAATAGCAATTACGGAAAGGAAATTGGTTTGCTGAAAAACCCGTTGAATGATGCCACCGATGTGGCTACGGAACTGAGAAAATCTGATTTTGACGTGCAGTTGGTAACCAACGCTACATATGTCCAGATGCGGGAGGCCATGCGCAAATTTCACGAGAAACTTACGGACGGCCCGCGGGATCAAACGGTGGGCCTGTTTTATTATGCCGGTCATGGTGTAGCGTATCAGGATGAGAATTATTTGGTACCCATTGATGCAGAAGTAAAATACGAGGACGACATCGCACGCATGTGTTTCCCTGTGCAACGCATGGTGTTGGCCAACATGGAGCGTTCCAATTCGCGGATGAATATTGTTATCCTGGATGCCTGCAGGAACAATCCTTTTCCGGCTACTTCGCGTTCTATATCTTCAGGTTTGGGGGAGATGAAGCGGGCGCGCGGTTCATTCATTGCGTACGCGACTTCTCCAGGCTCTGTTGCCTCTGATGGAAGCGGTAGAAATGGACTTTATACACAAGAGCTTTTGAAAGCATTGCGGAAACCCGGCTTATCCATTGAGCAGGTATTTAAGGAAGTGCGGATGAACGTTCTTCGTTTATCAGGAGACAAGCAGTATACCTGGGACAGTTCGAATATTATCGGAGAGTTCTACTTCAAATTTCAATGACGGGTAAAAGGCAACGCGTACGGACTTCAACACAAACTAATAGCATGAGGAGACTTTATTTATTGGCTTGCCTTATATTGCTGTGCATAGAATTTGCCACCGCCCAGGATGAAGGTGTTATTACAAGAAAGGAGCGAATTGACCGCTCAAATAGTTTCTTTTTTGGGTTTGGTCCATCCTTCACGCTGGGTGATAACATTGGCGATTATAGTGTTGGTTTCAATTTTGAAACCGGTTTTCAAAAGCGATTGAACCGCGTGCTTTCCATTGGCCCATCAATTTCATACCTGAGCTTCAGGTATGATCCCGATGTTACTAGTGTAAGCGGTAGTGCTTATGTCGGGAACGGTGATCCGAATGGCTGGGGAGCAAAATATGCGCTTCCGAACCTTAATTATAATTATGGTTATGTAATTACGCTGGAAGGAGGGAACTTAAGTCTTTTTTCTTTTGCGGTGAATTTGAAATTGAACCTCGTACCGATTAAGGATAACTCAAAATTTTCTGTGTATGGTTTCGCCAAACCGTTTATCACCTATGTTACCCGGGGTGAAGTTACCGGGTCGGATGTTCGCTACACGTATGAGATTTATGAAGACTTGGGTAGCTCAGGTTCAATTAATGATGATATACTTTATTATAATTTAGGTGATGGAACCTTTTATCAGGACGGGTATACTGGTAATTGGGGCCCGAATTCATATGACGCATTGAAATCGGGTACTGAAATTACAGGAGGCATATTCATTGGTCCCGGTATCGAAGTAATGCCAACTAAAGTTGTTTCAATTTTTCTGCAGGCAGCTTTCGTATATACCTTCCCTGTCACTTTTGTGAGCACACAATCATACGAACCTTCAATAGAATCGTATCTGGATGATAATTTCCCGATGACAAAGAAAGGCTTCCCTTCCGTTAACATTCAGTTAGGGTTGTCCTTCAATTTTTAACATGATCCTTGAAAGATGACCTGGATTATGAACAAAAAAAAATGCGTAATCCTTCTCGTGCTTACTTTGGTAAGTGCCACAGGGAATGCCCAGTTCAAGCTCTATAAAAAAGGACACGATAGTTATACGAATGAAAACTACGCTGATGCCATCTATAACTTCTCTGAATATTTAACCAAGGCTACGCGCGATAAATCGCTGGATGTTGATGTGTTCTACTTGCGTGCGCTAGCTTATTATAAATCGAATAACTTTGCCAATGCGATTGATGACTTCGAAGAATCTATCTTGCTTGATCATCAAAACAAAGGAAATATTTATTGGTTCCTGGCAAAATGCAATGACAAAACTGATAACCTGGCAGAATCGCTTTCAGCCTACAACAACGCTGTCCGGCTTTTAGATGCTGACAAGGCAAGCAGCGGCAAGTTGTTGTACGAACGAAGCCATATCTACGAGCGAATGGGTAAGCTACCATTGGCATATGCTGATTTGAAGCGTGTTGCATCATTAGACCCAGACAACACGGCCGTGAAAGGCGAAATTGAAAAACTTGAACAAAAAGATAGTGGACTACGGAGCACAGCGGTTTCTGCAAAACCGAATCCGGCAGCCAAGACAGATGCAGCGAAGAATGAGAATCCGCTGCCGAAAAACAATCTGCGTATGGATAAAAAAGAGGAAACGATTCCTCAGGAAGCGGAAGCTGTAGCCATTGTTCCCCCGCCGGTGCAAAAACCTGTCGTCGCAAAATCAACATTAGCGGATTTTTATAAAGATGAAAAGCGGTTTGCGCTGGTGATTGGAAATTCAGCTTATCCAAAGGATATCGGTGTCCTGAAAAATCCCGTCAACGATGCAACCGACCTCGCGGAAGAATTACGAAATTCAAATTTCGAGGTTCAGTTGTTGACCAATGCAACATATGGCCAAATACGCGCAGCCATGTTGCGGTTTAAGGAGCGGGTCGATGAAAATGAACGCGACAAAACCGTATCGCTTTTCTACTATGCAGGTCATGGTCTTCAGTCGGAAGATGAGAACTATTTGGTACCCATCGACGCAAGAGTAGAATATGAAGATGATATTGTCCGGTACTGCTTTCCTGTTCAGCGTATGGTGCTCGCTAACATGGAGCGTTCCAATGCAAGGATGAACATTGTGATTCTGGATGCTTGCCGGAATAATCCGTTTCCGGCTTTGACCCGATCTTTGGGGCAGGTAGGGTTGGGGGAGATGCGACGAGCCAGAGGATCGTTCATTGCATATGCCACAGCGCCGGGCTCTGTAGCTTCCGACGGACCAGGAAGAAATGGGCTATATACGCAGGAACTGCTTAAGGCTATGCGCAAACCGGGACTCACCATCGAGCAGGTATTCAAAGAAGTCAGGCAAAATGTGCTCAGGTTGTCCGGTGACAAGCAAAATACCTGGGATACTTCCAATATTATAGGGGACTTCTATTTTAAGTTCAACTAACTTCGGTACAACGTCGGTTCGTCCCTGAACCTTTGCTGAGTTGCCGCGTCAATCTCGCATCACGCTAAGGATAGGCAGTTCCTGCTCTTTGGAATATATTATTCAGGCAAACTGTTTCCATTTTAATATTGATTCTCAGGCGATGCCCTGTTAAAGAAAAAGGCTAACTTAAGCAGTTGGAACGGGCTCATGCGGACCGTTTGATGACAGACCTACCTGTAAAATTGTTAAAGGCATGCATTCTGAAAAGGAAAAATTATTAAACGACACCTATAAAAGATTCATACAGGTAAGTCTGAACCATATTCCTTTTGATGCCGCTACAAAATTTGTAGCCGAAGATGTAATGGGGTATGGCACCAACATGGATGAGGTTATTCTAAGCATTGCCGATTTCCGGAAAATGATTGAGTTACAGAATGCACAGGCAGTTGGTGTTGAGATGCAAAGTGTGGCAAAACCCATTTTCCGGAAAATTGCTGGCAATGAGAATTTTGCACTAATAGTGGAGGAATTTGAAATTTCTATGTTGGTGGATGGTGAAAATCACAACATTCACTTTCGACTTTCAACGACGCTGGAATACATAAATGACAGGTGGATTGTCGTTCATTTTCACAGTTCCATACCCGCTGCTGCCAGCGGCGAAGAAGATACCTGGCTTATTAACGAATGGAGGCAGAAGAATGAGGCGCTACAAAGACTTGTCTCTGAAAAGACCGCAGACCTGGAGCAGAAAAACAGGGAGCTGTTGGTTGAGGCTGCCGTAGAGCGGGTGAGAAGCAGGTCCACCGCCATGCAGACGAGCTACGAACTGAGCGAAGTTATAGCGGTATTTTTTGAGCAGATACATATATCGGGATTCAATCCGGAAATGTGCATTCTTAGAGTTTACGACAAGGCTACACGCATATCTGAATGCTGGATCGGCGGCGACGAACCGTTAGCGCCGCCCCGTAAGTACCAGGTTCCGCCCATTGACCACCCCTTTCAAAATCAGTACGACAAAGCCATGCAGGAAGGCATTGCCTATGCTGACTTTACGTTGTCCGGTAGGTCGAAGAAAAGTTATGATCATATTGTTTTCACACAGACGGATTTCCGCAACCTGCCCGATGTCCAAAAGAAAATAATAATGGGGTGGGAGAAATGCTTCATCACCTCGGCATTCATGGGCTTTGGTGCTGTTGAATCCAGCGGACCCGAGCCGCTTTCAGCTGCAAACGCTGCCATCCTGAAACGTTTCGCTGAAGTCTTTGAGCAGACCTACACCCGTTTCCTGGATTTGCAAAAGGCCGAAGAGCAAGCCCGCCAGGCGCGCATCGAGGCTGCGCTGGACAGAATACGGGCGCGCACAATGTCCATGAACCACAGCGAAGAAATTGCCGATGCTGCGGGATTATTGTATAGTGAGCTCATCAAACTCGGCGTTATGATGATTTCATGTGGCTATGTACTCATAGACAAACAAACCAAAATTGGTTCCCACTACATGGCCAGTCCGGAGGGAAGTTTTGCACTTGAAGCATATGCGCTCGGGCATTCCGAATCAAGAATTATGCAAAAAATTTATCATAGCTGGGAGAAGCAGGAGCCATATCACGTAACCGAATTGAAAGGCAAGGCCAATATTGATCACCATACATACATTGCAGAGCACGCAACAAACTTTTCCTGGTCCGTGAAGGAGTTTCTTTCCCTGATTCCTGAAGATACTGTATTAAACACCATCAACTTTACCCATGGATATCTTATCGTGCAGGGCATAGAACCGTATACCACCTCGCAGCTTCAGTTGCTGGTACGTTTTGGAAAAGTTTTCGATTTAACCTATCGGCGTTTTCTGGACATCAAAAATGCTGAAGCGCAGGCAAGGGAATCACGAATTGAAGCATCACTTGAACGAATCCGGGCCAGGGCCCTTGCCATGCATTCCTCAGGCGAGCTTATCGACGTGGCCAACGTACTTTGGGAGCAGATGACTTTGTTGGGTCAGCCGGAATTGGAAGCCTCCGCAGTGCATCTGTATGCTGATAACGCTGAAACATTTGATTCATGGTATGCCATGCGTGCACCAAAAAATACAGGCGGTCATCTGATAAAAGGCAAAGCGAAATTCAGCACTACCACATCTGCACTCGCGCGGGAATGGATAGACCTTTATCGATCCTATAAAACTGAATATACAGTCAGCGCAAGCGGCGAAAAACTGGCAGAATGGCTGAACAATGAGCTTGCGGTAAACGCGCCGGATATTGTACACGAACAGCCACCGGTTCAGTATTTTCATTTTTCCGATTTTTCCGGCGGGTCCTTGCTGATGGTGTCTTATCAACCACCATCGGAAGAGGCTAAGAATCTTCAAAAGCGTGCTGCATCTGTTTTTGACCTGGCCTACAGAAGATTTCTTGATCTGAAGCATGCCGAACTGCAGTCATATAAGGCACAGATCGAAGTTGCATTGGAACGTGTGCGTGCCAGGGCATTGGCCATGCAGCAACCCGAAGAGTTGATTGAGGTTGCACAGGTGTTGCGTTTGGAAATGGGAATGCTTGGGGTGGAGGAACTGGAGACCGGCACCATATTTATACACGATAAATTATCCGAAAAAGCGGAGTGTTGGTTCGCCCTGAAAGATACACAGCACCAGGAAAACAAATTGGTTGCTGATCACATCACTCTCGATCTGGATAAAACCTGGGTAGGCCGGGAAATGCTACGATTCTATGCATCGGATAGTAAGCAGATTTCAATTCCCATGGTTGGCGAAAACCGTATGGAGTGGATCAGATATTGCTACGCCTTATCGAAGGTGCTCAATGGCTTTTATGGTGAAAACATACCCGATCGTACCTATCACCTGGTTAAGTTTAGCAACGGTGCAATCGGCGCTGCTTCGCCCGGTCAAATATCTGCAGAAAGCTGGGACCTGCTGCAACGCGCGGCATCGGTTTTTTCGCTCGCCTACTCTCGCTTCAAAGATTTGACCCAAGCCCGCATAGACCTGCAGCAGCTGAAAACTGAAAAGCACAGGGCCGAGGACGCATTGGCTGAACTGAAGGCTACGCAGTCACAACTTATCCAGTCCGAAAAAATGGCTTCCCTGGGTGAGCTTACGGCGGGTATTGCACATGAAATTCAAAATCCTTTAAATTTTGTCAATAACTTTTCTGACTTGAGCCACGAGTTGCTGGAGGAAATGGAAACGGAAATGCGCAACAATAATCAGGAAGATGCTATGGCCATCGCGGAGGATATAAAGCGAAATCTTGAAAAAATTCTCCACCATGGCAGGCGTGCTGATGCTATTGTAAAGGGTATGCTTCAGCACAGCCGTGGTAGCACAGGCGTGAAAGAGCCCACGGATATCAATGCCCTCGTAGAAGAATATTTGCGGTTGGTGTTTCATGGGTTGCGGGCAAAGGACAAGGCATTCAATGCTACGATGAAGACGGCGTTTGACAAGACCATCGGCCAAATCAATATCATTCCGCAAGACATCGGGAGGGTAATGCTCAACCTTATCACGAATGCATTTTATTCCGTCACGGAAAAACATAGACATACGCCGGCGTATAAGCCTACAGTAACTGTAATCACAAGGAAGGTTGATGATAGAGTGGAGATTCACGTACAGGACAGCGGCAATGGTATTCCTGAGAAAGTATTGGATAAGATCTTCCAGCCTTTTTTTACAACGAAGCCCACAGGCGTTGGTACTGGCTTAGGCTTGTCGTTGACCTACGATATCGTAAAAGCGCACGGGGGCGAATTGAAGGTAGTGACAAAAGAAGGGGAAGGTGCGGAGTTTATTGTTCAATTGCCCGTCTGAATCACGCCAGCCCCGATGCAAGGGGGTTAGTGATTATACAGAGTTCACGGATTGGTAAGATGGATAAATCAGAATATATTGACATCACGCAAAAATTAGTTGAATTGTTGGCGCGTGGTGTTTTGCTGATAGTATTTCTTAAATTTGATTATGATCACGCGTTTTCTCTTTTTGGCGGGTATACTGTTTGTGTCACTTAATGCTTCGGCGCAAACCCCCGAGATTGATAGTCTGCACCGTCTGCTGGCAACCAATGAGAATGACACCGTGCAGATGCTGGCCCTCAGCAGCCTTAGTCAGCAGTATAGTGAAATGAATCCGGATAGCTCCTTGTATTTTAGCACGAAGCTCCTGGCCGTCTCGAGAAAACTCCGGTATAAGCTAAACGAAGTTGATGCCCTCGTACAAATGGGTTATGCGTTATTGAATTTGGGAGACTACCCCAGGTCATTACAGACTTTTCTTCCAGCGCTGGAGATTGCCGAAGATCCGGCTAGCGAATCGCATGTCTTACCCGGCCGGTACGTTAACCTGACAAGATATCTGCCCCGGCCCGTTACGCCGCACATACTCCGCCTTGATATGCTCGCGCAGGTGCACCATTATATCGGAATCCTCTATGGCAACACCAACAGCAATACCAAAGCGTTGTATCATGATCATAAAGCCCTTGAGCTGAATGCGCAAACACACAACGATGCGCATAGATCTATAGTTTGCCTGACCCTCGGTCGTGTATACCTCGCCATTCATAAGGCCGACTCAGCATTAATGTTTGAGCGCATGGCGTACGATCTGGCCTTGAAGAGTGGATTTACAAAGTACCTGGGAAGCATTCTTTTGAACCTGGGCAGAATTTACCTGGCACAGGGTGATGAGGATCAGGCATCCATATACTTCAAAAAGGCCCTTGTTGCCAGCAGGGAACAGAATTACCTGAGAGGCGTAGTCGCCGGCAATCTGCTGTTGTCAGATCTATACCGGAATGCGGAGAAGAGCGACTCAAGCCTGTACTACGCCAATGAAGCCCTGTCTGTGGCAGCCCTCCTCACAACCCCCGATCTGCTGGTAAGATCTTACAGGTCGCTTGCAGCATACTATCAATCCACACACCAGCGCGACAGCACGGTGAAGTACCTCCAGCTGGTAATCAGAATGAACGATAATCTTTTTGACTCGAAGCAGGCCCAGCAATTTCAGCGCATAGATTTCGACGCGCAGCAACGGCAGCAGGAGCTTGATGCCGCCGAGAAAACATATCAAAATAGGATGTTGAAATACTGGCTGGTGGCCGGTGTAGTGGGTTTCGGTTTGATCGTATTTTTCTTATTGAGGGATAACCGGCAGCGCAAGAAATCGAACAGTATTCTGCAAAAACAAAAGAAGGAAATCGAAACGGCGCTGGCCGACCTGAAGAACGCGCAAAAACTCCTCGTGCAGTCCGAAAAGATGGCCTCACTTGGAGAGCTCACGGCAGGGATAGCGCACGAAATACAGAACCCATTAAATTTTGTGAACAATTTCTCCGAAGTAAATTCGGAATTGATCGATGAGTTGGTGCTGGAAGCAGGCAAGGGAAATGTTGCGGAAATAACAAAGATCGCCACCAGCATAAAAGAAAACGAACAAAAAATTGTTCATCACGGCAAACGTGCCGATGCAATTGTGAAGGGAATGTTACAGCACAGCCGAAGCAGTAGCGGTGCTAAAGAGCCAACCGACATCAATATCTTGGCTGAAGAATATTTACGGCTGGCGTTTCATGGCCTGCGGGCAAAAGAGAAGTCGTTTAATGCCTCCATGAAAACTGAATTTGATGAGACAATTGGAAAGATAAACATCATCCCGCAGGATATCGGGAGGGTTATACTCAATCTGATTACCAATGCTTTTTATGCGGTATCCGCCAAAGCGTTGGCGAAGGGGCAAATTGATTACCAACCAACCGTTATGGTAAGCACAAAAAAGGTCGGCAATCAGATAACGGTAAGCGTAAGCGACAACGGTAACGGTATTCCCGGGAGCGTTGTGGATAAAATCTTTCAGCCATTCTTTACCACCAAGCCCACCGGACAGGGTACCGGGCTAGGATTGAGTTTGAGCTATGATATTGTAAAAGCACATGGCGGAACGTTAAAGTTGGAGACGAAAGAGGGTGAAGGAAGTAAGTTTATTATTCAATTGCCTGTTGTCTGAAACATACCGGCCTTGCAGGCAGAGATTAATCGGATCAAAGGATTTCGCGGTTTATTAGTATTGGTCATGAAGCGAATATTTGCTCAGCAAAATTCAATCCGTATAATCCCTGGATCAGTGTAATCCCTCGCTCGCATCTGGGCAGGCGTGGTTCAGACAATTAATGAATGGCAAAATCACAGTATTCCGCATAGCAACATCTATTTCCAGCATTTTTTAAGTATATTTTGATCTAGGAAATACTTCACCGTGAAATCGAGTCACCAGGGAGAAAAGATCGGTGTTTCCTTCGAACAAACCAGCCTATGAACCACCCAACTGCCAAAGCCCCTGCGCCAGGCAAGGAAGAACATCAAGTGAAGGCTAAGGATGCTACGCTTCTCCAACTGAAGCGAAGAATTCAGATCGAAGAAGCAGTGGAGCGTGTCCGAAGCAGAACGTCACGGATGAAGGAAAGCGGGGAATTGGTTGCAGTAGCATCGCTATGGGTTCAGGAGGTTGAGAAGTTGGGATTGATCCCTGCTAAGGGCGCCATTTCTTTTAGTGTGTTTGACAGTGTTGAAGAGACGGTCAGCATATGGCTCCCCGGGACTGAAGGCTTAGCTAACGCAGATTATCACCCGATACCCATTAGGACCAATAAGCCCCTTGAAAAGGTTTATCAGTCGTGGAAGCGAAAGAAAAAGTTAGTGCTCGTTAATCTTTCCGGAAGATCACTGGCAGGCTACTTGAAATTATTATCGAAGGTGCCGCCTGTCAGGAAGCACCGCGTATTAAAAAAGATGATCGCATCTCCACCCGGGGGATTGGTAGTAGCGGCATTCAGTTTTTGTCAGGGTACCGTGGATATCATCCAGGATTCTTCACCCTCCAAAGAGTGTCTTAGTGCAATTGTTCCGTTCGTGCAAGCATGGGATCAAACTTATACCCGTTTCCTTGATCTGAAGAAAGCAGAAGCACAGGCGCAGGAGGCTAAAGTTGAAGCAGCGCTGGAGCGGGTCCGGGCAAGAACGATGCGTATGCGCCAAAGTAGTGAACTCAGGGAGCTGGTGGCACTGGTATACGAACAGCTGAATAGTCTGGGTTTTAATTCATGGGCACACCTTATCCGTACAAGAGCCGAAAATAAAAAAGGTTTCTATACCTGGCTGTCAACGAAGAAAAAGTCGGTGTTGCCAGAGGCTTATTATTTACCCGACATTAAGAATCCGGTTCATCAGCAAATCATGCATGCCTGGGATAAACAGGCAGAATTCAAGGTGATCGAATTTGGCGGGAAACAGA
>JAOUDZ010000175.1 GCA_029858965.1 Cyclobacteriaceae bacterium | reverse complement strand
ATCGGCGCGCCTGCCGTGGTGGTTTATTTTTTGTTCATTCTCCTTAATGTCTTTTGCGATGGCTTTGGCTTCTTCAAAATCTCCACGATTAATTTCTACTTCCAATTCATCTATCAATTCGGTATTTACTTCTGAAAAATTGTTTACAAAATTCAATGGATTTTGTATTTCATGGGCTATGCCTGCGGTGAGCTCGCCCAGGCTGGCCATCTTTTCAGATTGCACCAATTGTGCCTGAGTTTGTTTCAAATCTGTCAATGCTTTTTCTACAGTTTGTTTGGCTGCTTCCAGTTTATTGAAATCCTCGTAGCGGGCATAGGCAGTGGAAAATGCATCCGCCAGGTTTTGTACCAACCGCAGATCCTCATCGCCCAGCGGGGCTACATTGCCCACATACAACATGCCCTGCAAAAAGGGAAGGAAATTCAAATGCAAATCAGTCGGACGATTTTCGGTAAGGTACATTTCCGGAGAAGAAATGGCGCCCCGCTCCACAAGGGCCCTGGCCTGCTCCAAAAATGCGGCTTCATCCCAATGTACTTTATACATTTCCTTTTTTCGCCAGTATGGTAGTGCATCTGTAAGTGCTCCCGGGGTCGAAAAAGGAGTGTCGAAGGATGCAATAGCTTTCCCATCCGGTGTGGATAGGAAGGTATGAATCTTTTCCTGCAGCTCATCCATGATAAAAACACCACAACGGACAAAGGGTACACCGAGGGTCGTCAGTTCATTCCATATCAATGGTGTGATGCGTTCCAGATCGGCTGTGCTACGCATGGAGGCTATCTCGGCACGGACACGATCCAATGATGAACGCCGGATTGCTTCTATGGCATTGGCTTCGGATTTTTGCAACTCGATGTAGCGCCTGAAAGTGAGGTCAATAACAGATGCAAATCGCTTCAGGATTTTGATTTCAGACTCCGCAAAAGGTTTTTCGGACCAGCCATAAAACGCCCCTTCAGCAAAAGCAAGAAAGTAACCAAAGTGTTCATAGCCCGATTGTGCCGTAGGCGGAACTACAAAACTGGATTTAATTTTTTCATAATAGGTTATTAATTCTTCACCTCTCAGTTCAGGGAAATAGTCTTCACCCCTTAGCCAGCTATCATAAATCTCCGACAAAACGGGGTGGTCGTCCAACATCGCCCAACCCACCATTGAAAGGTTATCACCTTCTTCAGTTGAGGTAGCAGCATACAGCAAATTTTTTCGATTTTCTCTATTGTGCAAGCTCACGCCACATCGCATGGGGTTAATGCCAAGCTTTCTTAATTCAGTGAATACCAGGCCAGCGGTAGCAATAAGATCATTGCTGTCATGCATGGCCATTGCCTTTCCACGAACTTTTTCGAGTGCAGCCTCAATGGTTGCTTCCTTCGCCTGGGTTTCTGCTTTATGGAGATCGAGGAACCGCCGGTAGGCCTGATCAAATACCTTGGCGAATCGAACAAGCAAGGATGATGAAGCTTCTATTAGCTCGTTGTCGGACATCAACTCCAGGTATCCCATGCAAAAGTAAGCGCAATGAAAAAAGGTGGGATCCGGCATGTTTTTCATGGCTGCATCCTCCTCTACCGTTCTGCTTGCTTTTGGCAACACAAAGTCGATGTGATTCCGTAAGGCTTCACCCTCCACCTTCACGGTTAAGAATTCTTCCTCCTGACGCCATGCATCATAAAGTTTTTGGAGGACTGGATCCCCCAGAAGCGGAAAGACGGACTTTTCCAGTGAACCGGAGCCTGTTCGTGCTCCCCAGACAATTAACTTCTGACCTGGCTCATCATGGATAATGATTGAAGTTTGTGAAAACTCATGGACATGCAAGGCTATCAATTCGCTGTGAAGGACAGTTGCCACTTCCCCCAATTCCTCACTTCTATGCATCGCCATTGCCCTTGAGCGGACACGCTCAAGGCTTGCTTCAATCTTTGCTTCCCTTGCCTGCTCTTCTGCTTTTTGGAGGTCGAGGAAGCGGGTATAGGTCATTTGGAAAGCCTTCGTAAAACGGATCATGATATCAATTTGATCTGGAGAAAGTCTTTCGCCGCCACCCTGTAACAAGTATCCCTGTTTGAAATTGAACGAGTGTAACTTCAATTCTTTCGGCGAAAATGATATGAGTTCTGCAGCTGTAAAAGGAGCATTAATACTTCGTTCAGCTATGAAAGTTTGATGCGCAATCGTTTCCCTGGCATCTAATTCTACAATATGATAAGTTTCCTGTTTTTTCCAGCTTGCAGCTAATGCCCGCATTGGTTGTGTTTCGGTACATGGTGTACCCATGGGTACGGACGTGGTGGCCCCATCTTCAGCGTTGGAGAAGTAATACCATACTGTTTTTTCATCTTCACTCATCAGGCTGAAAGCACTGACCATACTGGCAAATCCCAGTTTGGCTAATTCCTGGTATAGGACCTTGCTGGCTTCATGCAATTCATCGCTGTTATGCATAGCCATGGTCCTGGCACGAACTCTTTCCAAAGCCAGCTGAATTTCAGCTTCCCGTGCCTGCGCTTCTGCTTTTTGCAGGTCGAGGAAGCGGGTGTAGGTTTGCTCAAATACCGTGGCAAATCGCCCCAAAACGGTTTTATATTCCTCCGACAATGCTTTGGTAGCAATCACGTGCAGGTATCCACTGGAAAAATTCGCGAAATGAAAGTGGACAGGATCAGGGAAGTCAAATTTCTCGGTCCATGAAGAAGCAGAACCCAGCAACAGGCCAGGACCTGAAATGAACGCAAGATGATCATTCAGTTGCTGGCCTTCTACTTTTTGATAAAACACATTTTCACGTTGTTTCCATGCGGCATACCTGGCATCCAGGATCGGGTCACCCTTTATCGGCATTTGGAATCTGCTGAGTTGTTTGAGATCAATGTGAAAATTCCACACCTGCTGGATTTCATTTTGTTCATCTATGATATGGAATCCACATGACTGGAAAGTCGTGATTCCCAGTTTAATGAGTTCTTCATATACAACGGAGGAAACATTTTCCAATTCTTCCGTACTGTGCATGGCCATGGACCGTGACCGAACGCGTTCCAGGGAAGCCTCGATTTGTGCCTCACGCGCCTGTGCTTCTGCTTTTTGGAGATCTAAAAAACGGGTATAGGTTTGTTCGAAGACTTTTGCAAACCTTTTAAAAATGTCATGATATGCTGCGATCGGTTCAAACGAAATAAATATTAAATATCCCTGAGAGAAATAGGCAGCATGAAAAATTTGAAATTTAGGAATGGGAATTCCGGCTTTCTTCCAATCTTCCAAAAGACTGTCCCTGAATGCCGGGATACTTCCCATATATTCATAATGCATTTCCAATTCCTTTCCGATCTGCTCAATCACAAATAAGGATTCACCTCTTTGTGCTGCTTCGTAAATTGGCTTAAAAATATCCTTCGAACTTTCGGTCTTGAAAGGTGCATGAAACCCCGTGGCTGAGCCGATCCATGCAGTTGAGGCTTTTTTGTCATCGTCCCAGATATTAAATCCACAAGCCCATTGTGCAGTACCCAAACTTTGTATCTGGTTAAACAACACTAATGCTGCTTCCTTCAGCTCATCACTATGTTGCATAGCCATGGTTCTGGCTCTAACTCTTTCCAATGCCAGCTGAACTTGGGATTCTCTTGCCTGTGCTTCTGCTTTTTGGAGATCTAAAAAACGGGTATAGGTTTGTTCGAAGACTTTGGCGAAACGCTCTAAAACAGAAAACATCTCCTCTGATATTTGCACTGCATCAACGACTTCTAATAAGCCATACTTCATGATTGCAAAAGAAAAAACATCAACTCCATGATTGCGGATAAACTTTTTAACGTCTTCAGGAAGATGTTTGAAATCTGTCTTGGTAAATATGAGTTGATCAAACGTTCTCTTTTCTTCTCCCTCTAGGGTAATGGTAAGTCTAGATGTCTTATTGCTCCAGGCCTTCCATTGTTTTTCAAAAAATGGATGAATGGATTTCGGGATATTAAAGGACTCTTGAATATTATTTTGGACAGGATTCGAATTCCAAAATTGGAGCATTTCATTTTTTTCATTTACCAGGATCAACTCACAACCCGACCTGGCAAATCCGAAAGCTTCCATTTCTCGATATAAGACGCCTACAATTTCATTAAGCTCTTCAGACTTATGCATTGCCATAGATCGGCTTCTCACCCTTTCCAAAGCCGCTTCAATCTTTGCTTCTCTTGCTTGCGCTTCTGCTTTTTGTAAATCAAGGAAACGTTTAAAGGCAAGGTCGAAAGTGCTGGTCACCCGTCTTTGCAGATCTTTTGATTTTTCATCTGGCGACTCATAGGAAGTCATCAGAATATGGCCCCCTGAAAACCGGGTAACATAGTGTATAACATTTTCAGGCAATTGCTCACCAAAGTATTCAATAATGATTGGGTATTTCTGTGTTAAGTCGTCAAGGATTTGTTTTAAATCTCGTCCTCTTACATTGAAGGTTGATTCACTTACACCTGATTTATAAATTTTAAATAGCTTTTTTACTACCTCGTTTTCGTCCAATCTCCATGTGATAGATCCCGTAAGGATTTTTTTTCTACTTCTCTTCGGAGGCAAAAACGCAAACCAGTCTTCTTCAGTAAATTTTTCTTCATCATACAGGAGAATCATCGATGATTCCAGTCCAGGTTGCCCTATAAGTCGCATTTGTTCGCGCAGCGTATTGGCAACGCTCATCAGCTCAGCAGAGCTTTGCATAGCCATGGCTTTAGCCCTTATTCGCTCCAGTGCCACTTCTATCTGCGCTTCGCGAGCTTGTGCTTCTGCTTTTTGGAGATCTAAAAAACGGGTATAGGTCTGTTCAAAAACTTTGGCGAAGCGTTTGAATACATCCCACAACGCCGGAATGGGCTCCAAGGTGATAAACAGGAGATATCCCTTAGAGAAGAAAGCACAGTGCAGAATTTGAACGGACGGCAAAGTACCCCCGGATGCTACAAAATTTTTAAGCCGATAGCCTGCTTCCGGAAGGCTATACATGTATTGGTAATGTGGTCCGACAGCCTCACCGCTTATTTCATGGACAAAAAGGGATTCACCTCTTTCTGCCGCTTCAAAGATGCTCTTAAAAACGTGTTCATGAGTAGGCACTTTGAAAGATTTCGCTTGGATGCCCAGTTCAGTATTTCCCATCCAGGCAGTTGAAGCCTTACGGTCGTCATCCCAAATGTTATAACCACAACTCCAGGCCGATGCGCCCAACGCTTTTGCCTGATTAAATAATAACACAGCCGCTTCGTGCAATTCGTCACTCCGCTGCATGGCCATCGTTCTGGCACGCACTTGTTCCAGCGCCGCTTCTATTTCCAGGGCGCGTTTTTTTTCTTTCAGTTGCGCAGTGAGCCGCTTATTCTCGGTTTTAACCTTCTTGAGCGCGCTTGTTTCTGACGATTTTGCTTTAACCGCCGAAGGCTTCTTTGCGCTGACGGACCTGGCTGTTATTTTTTGGGTGGCCTTTTTCTTGACCGGCGTTGCCCTACGCGATTTGCTTGATTTCTTGGCAGGTTTCTTTTTGGCAGGCTTCATAGCGCTGGTAAGTTGGCATT